>NZ_JBHVRN010000018.1:0-88385 GCF_042885775.1 Paenarthrobacter sp. NPDC058040 | reverse complement strand
CCCCGCCCCCTCCCGGGGGAGAGCGCCCGACTCCGGGAAGGTGCGGTTACGTGAGAGAGCGACGCCGGGAAGGTGCGGTTACGTGAGAGAGCGTCCGGGGATGGCGGAGATCAGGGCCTTCGTGTACTCCTCCGCAGGGTTGACCAGAACGTCTGAGGCGTCACCGATCTCCACGAGCTTGCCGGACTGCATCACGGCTACGCGGTCGGAGATTTGTTGGACCACGGCGAGGTCGTGGGAAATGAAGAGATAGCTCAACGACTCGTGTTCCTGCAGCTCCACCAAGAGGGCAAGGATCTGCGCCTGCACGGAAACATCCAGGGCGGACACGGCTTCGTCCAGCACCACGAGTTCCGGTTTCAAGGCCAGGGCCCGGGCAATCGCCACGCGCTGCCGCTGCCCTCCGGAGAGCTCCGCCGGCTTCCGGGATCCATAGTCGGCGGGCAAATGGACCTCCGCCAGCAACGAGCGCACCCGTTCCCGCCGCTCACCAGCCGAGCCCTCACCAAAGGCCCGGAGCGGTTCCGCGATGATCTCCTCCACAGAGAAGCGCGGATCCACCGAGGCATAAGGACTTTGGAACACCACTTGGAAGCGCCGACGGAGTTGGCGCAGCCGTTCACCACGCACCGAAGCGAGGTCGACGCCGTCGAACACCACCGAACCCGACGTCGGCTTCTCAAGCCGCAGCAGCAAACGTGCCACCGTGCTCTTGCCCGAGCCGGACTCCCCCACCAAAGCCAGCGTTTCGCCACGGCGGATGTCCAGGGAGACGTCGTCCACGGCCGTCAAGAAACGGGCGCCGCCAGCGGCGCGGGGAAGGGCGAACTCCTTCCGCAACGCCGTGGCCCGGACCAGCGGGACGTCGGGTACCGCCGTCGAACCCTCCCTCGGAGCTGTGGCGGCAACCGGACGCAACCTCCGCGGACTGAGTCCCGGCGCTGCGGCGATGAGCTGCTGCGTGTAGCTGTGCTGCGGGTTGCCCAACACGTCAGCCGCCGTCCCCTCCTCCACAATGACGCCCTGCCGCATGACAATGATCCGGTCCGCCCGATCCGCGGCAACACCGAGGTCGTGCGTGATCAAGAGGACGGCTGTGCCCCGCTCGGCGGTCAGCGCAGCGATGTTGTCCAGGATTTGCCGTTGGACGGTGACATCCAGGGCGCTGGTGGGTTCGTCCGCAATCACGAGCTTCGGTTGCGCGGCAAGCGCGGTGGCAATGAGCACACGTTGCCGCATGCCGCCCGAGAACTGGTGCGGATACTGCCGCGCGCGAGTGGCGGCATCACGGATGCCACTCTCCTCCAGCAACCCAACGGCCCGGCGTCGCGCCTCTTTCCGCGGCTGCAGGCGGTGGATGGTCAGGGCCTCCGCCACTTGCTCCCCCACCTTCTGCAGCGGGTCCAGCGACGCCGTGGGGTCCTGCGGAATCAGCCCGATCTCTTTGCCCCGGACGCCCTGCCATTCCTTGCGGGTCAGCTTGGTGAGGTCGGTGCCGTCGAAGGTGACGCTGCCGGAAGCGAAGCGGGCATTTCCTGGGAGCAGGTTGATGATGGAGTGGGCGGTGGTGGTCTTGCCGGAGCCGGACTCCCCCACGATCGCCACAACCTCGCCCGCGTTGACCTCGAACGACACCCCGTCCACAGCCGTCCGCGGCGAACCGTCCACCACGTAGTCAACTTTCAAACCATCAACGCGCAGCAACGCACTCATTTCCGGTTCCTTTCAGCGTCCTGGAACGCGTGCGAAATGCGGTTGGTGGAAAGCACGACGGCGGCAATCACCACGCCCGGCAGCGTCACCAACCACCAGGCGGCAACGAGGTAGTCGCGGCCTCCGGCCACGAGCGATCCCCATTCCGCGGCGGGCGGCGGAGCCCCGAACCCGAGGAAGCTCAGGGAGGAAATGGACAACACAGCCATGCCGAACTCCAAAGCGGACAGAGCCAGCACGGGGCCGGCAGCGTTGGGCAGGACGTGCCTGAGCAGGATGCTGTGCCACCTGACTCCGGCCGAACGGGCAGCTTCCACATAGACGGCGGTGCTGACGCGGAGGGCCTCAGCACGCATGATCCTGGCGAAGTTTGCCACGCTCGCCACGCCCACGGCGATGGCGATGTTGATGGTGCCGAACCCCAGGACCGTGATGAGTGCGAGAGAAAGCAACAGGCTCGGGATGGCCAGGAGGACGTCCATGACGCGCATGATCGCATCGTCCACCCACCCCCGCAGGGAACCTGCCAGCAGGCCCAGTGCCGATCCGGCGACGAGTCCCACTGCCACCGCGACGGCCGTTGCCGCCAACGACGTCGCCGAGCCGTGCACCACGCGGGAGAACAGGTCCCGGCCCAGGCTGTCCGTGCCGAACCAGTGTTCGGCAGAAGGCGGCTTAAGCCGGGCCGAAGGAACACCCGTGTCCGGTGGCCAGGACGTGAACGCCGTGGGGATCAGGGCCCACAGGATCACGAGGGCAATCACCAGAACGGAAAGCACCAATCCGGGTCGGGCCGCAGCTTTGCGCGCCAACGCTCGCCACTGGATTCCCGACGACGGACGGTCGCCTTTCACGGTCTCCTCAGGCGTGGCGGGTTGCAGGAGGACAGCGGTAGCCGCCGGGCCATCCACCCGGGTATCAAGTTGCTGCGACATGCTGGCCCTCCTAGGCCTTGGCCCCGCGCGCGGTGTTGATGCGCGGGTCCACGAGTGGATAGATCAGGTCGACGATCAGGCTGGTGATCACAAAGATCGCGGCTGCCAGAACCACCAGGGTCTGGACGACGGGGATGTCCCGGCTGTTCACCGCTGTGACAGTCAGCCTGCCAACCCCAGCCCGGGAGAACACCGTCTCACTCACCACGGCTCCGGCCAGCAGGTTGCCCACCAGGATGCCGAGCATGGTCAGCGTGGGAATGGCTGCGTTCCGCAAGGCGTGGCCGAAGTTCACCAGCACCTCGCCGGCACCCTTCGCCCGGATCTGTTCGATGTACGGTTCCCCGAGTGTCTGATGCAGGCTGCGGGTCAGCAGCTGGGCGATCACGGCCGACGTGGGTATCGCCAAAGTCAACGCAGGCAACACAAGGCTCTCGCCGCCGTCGTTCCCTATCGCGGGGAACAAGCGGAAGCGGAAGGAGAAGAACTGCAGCAGCAGCAAGCCGATCCAGAACGTAGGCACCGCGATGCCCAGCGGCGGAAGCGAGGAGAACGCCGTACGGATCCAGCGGTTGCGGCTGAATGCCGCAACCACTGCCAACGCGCTCCCCAGCAGGACCGCCAGGGCGAAACCCGCTACTGCCAACTTGATGGTTTCCGGCAGGACTTCGGCCACGGTTGCCGTCGCGGGAACTCCGTTCTTGATGGAGACACCGAAGTCCAGCTGCAGGGCCTTGAACAAGGCCACGAAGTACTGCTCATGGATGGGCCGGTCCAGCCCGTACTCGCTGCGCAGCTTGGCCACGAGCGCAGGGTCCACGGCGTTCTGCTCGTCGCCGCTGGCCATAATGCTCACGGCGTCGCCGGGCAGCAAGTACAGGATCAGGAAGGACACGGTGTAGGCGGCCCAGAGAACGAACGCTCCCTGCAGCAACCGTTGGCCGATGTAGCGGATCACGGCTTGCCTACTTGCTCAGCCAGGCGTCGTAGAAGTCCAGTCGGCTGGAGGCCTCGAACTTGAGGTCGTGCACCTTGTCGCTTGCCGAGATCGTGGTGGACAGCTCGTACAACGGGATGGAGTGGGCGTCCTTGATCAGGGCCTCCTGTGCTTCGTCCACGAGCTTCTGGCGTGCGTCCTTGTCCAAGGCAGCGGCCTGCTCGCCCAGGACATCGTCCACGGGGAGCTTGTCGCGGAGGTTGCTTCCGCCGCGGGCGGTGTTGGAGGCGAACACCGTGCGCAGGACGTCCGGGTCGCTTCGGGTCAGGTTGCCGTAGGAGAAGTCATAGGTCTTGTCCGCTTGGGCGGCCGTGACGTCGGCGATGGTGGTGAACTTGAGCTGCAGATCCACGCCGATTTCCTTGAGCTGCTGCTGGATGAGTTCCAGGACCTCCTTGGGCGACTGCCAGTACGTGACCTTGAAGGAGAGCTTCTCACCGTTCTTCTCGCGGATACCGTCGGCGCCAGCCTTCCAGCCGGCGTCGTCCAGGAGCTTCTTGGCGCCATCCGGATCATGGGCCAACAGCGAACTGTAGTCCTTGAAGTACGGCGTGGTGTGGGAGAGGACGCCCTTGGCGGGCTGGTCTGCCTCGGTCAGCAGGGTCTTGGTGATTTCCTCGCGGTTGATGGCCTTGGAAATCGCCTGCCGGACGGCCGTTTCCTTCAGCTTGGGGTTGGACTCGTTGGAGTACAGGTTGTAGACCACTCCGGGGTTGGCGCGGGTTTCGTTCCAGAACCCGTTGCCGCTGAACAGTTGGATGTCTGCCGCGGAGATCGCCGCCGTGGCATCGATCTGGCCCGACTGCAGGCTTCCCGTTCGGTTGCCGGCCTCAGGGATGATCTTGAACGTGACAGTGTCCAGGTACGCCTCGCCCTTGTTGCTGTTGGTGGACGATGGCCAGCTGTAACCGGTACGGCGTTCCAGGACGGCTTCCTTGTCCACGGTGTAGCTCTTCACGCTGAAGGGGCCCGAACCGGAGAACTTGCCGGCGCAACGGTCCGCCTCGGACAACTTGGCCGATGCCGGTGACAAGAGCCCCAGCGTGAACGTGGACGTGGCCTGGAGGAACTGGGCGTTCGGCTTGGAGAAGTCCACTACTACCGTCTGCGGGTCCTTCACCGTGATGGCGCTGACGTCGCTGAGGTACGTGGAGCCCAGGGTGGCTTTGGCGCCGAGGGCCTTGATGGCTTCAAAGTTGGTCTTGACCGAGGCAGCGTCAATCGCCGTTCCGTCGGCATACGTGGCACCTGTGCGGAGGGTGAACGTGAAGCTCGTGGCGTCCGCGTTGTTTTCGAACTTCTCCGCGAGCCAAGGCACGATCTCACCGGTCTTCGGGTCCTGCGACGTCAGGGACGCCACGGTCTGCCTGGCAATCGCGATCGCGTCGTTGTTGCCCACCTGCTGCGGGTCGATGCAGCCACGGTCAACGGACACCGCGAAACTCAGGTTCCCACCCGGCACGGGTGAGGCGGCGGCACTTTGCTGCGCACCGGCGTCGGCCCCTCCACCGCAGGCGGAGGCCAGGAGCGCAACGGCTCCCAGGACGCTTACAACGGCGGCAGGCTTCTTTGCGCCGCGGGCGGCAGATGGTTTGGGGAGTCTCATGCGACGTTTTCGCTTTCGGTGAGTTGGGTGCTGGTGAGGGAGCCGCGACGGGTGAGGGGCTCGCGAAGCCCGAGGTTTTCGCGGAGGTTGCTGCCTTCGTATTCGGTGCGGTAGACGCCGCGGTCCTGGAGCCTGGGGACGAGTTCGTTGACGATCTCGTCGAGCCCGGACGGAACAATCCAGGGCGTGATATTGAAACCGTCAACGGCTCCGGTGTGGGCGTATTCGGCGAGCTTGTCCGCGACGTCGTCGTAGGAGCCCACCAGTCCCCGGCCATTCAGGCGGGAGCGGGCAGCCACGAACTGGCGGATGGACAGGCGCTTGTCCTTGGCCTCGTCACGCCACTGGGCTGCGAGTTCCTTGGCGCTCTTGCCGTGGAAGGCGTTGCCACGGGTGGGGTTGGTGACGTCAACCACGGGGTCGATGTCCGGCAAGGGGCCGTCGGGGTCATATTCAGTAAGCGTGCGGCCCCAGAACTGTTCGAGGTAGGCAATGGCGGTTTCCGGACCAACCTGCTGCGAACGGACCCATTGGTGCTTCTCCTCGGCTTCGGCAGCCGTGGCGCCGAGGATGAACTCCTGGCCGGGGAAGATCTTGACGTCGTCTGCCGGGCGGCCGGCTTTGAGGGTCCTGGCAACGATGTCTTCGCGGAACTTCTTGGCGTCCCCCAGTTCGGGGTGCGCGGAGAAGATGACGTCCGCATTCCGGACCGCGAAATCGCGGCCGTCCGGCGAATCGCCAGCTTGGAACAACACCGGGTGGTGCTGGCTGGAGCGGGGAAGCCGGCCGGTGATCTCGACGTCGAAGCTCTGGTCGTTGCGCTTCACCGTACTGATGGCGTCCTCGCGGAGCCAGCGGGCGTCACTCCGGGACCCGGCGATTGCGCCGTCGGCCCAGGAATCCCAAATTGCCTTTGCCGTCTGGACGAACGCTTCGGCCCGGATGTAGCGGTCCTCGTGCTTGAGGAACCCGCCGCGCCTGAAATTGGCACCGGTCCATGCGTTGTCCGTGGTGACGATGTTCCACGCTGCCCGGCCGCCGGAGAGGAGATCCAGGCTGGCGAGGCGGTGGGCAAGGTCCGCGGGGTCGTTGTACGTGGTGTTCTGCGTTGCCACCAAACCGATGTTGGTAGTGATGGCTGCGAGCGCGGCAAGGGCGGTCTGCGCGTCGGGGCGGCCTGCGACGTCGAAGTCGTGGATCTTGCCGAGGTGTTCACGGAGGCGGAGCCCTTCTCCGAGGAAGAAGGCGGTGAAGAGGCCACGCTCGGCCGTCTGGGCGACGCGGCGGAAGGACTCGAAGTCAGTCTGCGAGCCGCTGGCCGGGTCCTTCCAGACCGTGGTGTGGTTGACGCCTTGGAAGAAGACGCCGAACTGGATCTGCCCGTTGCCTGCGATGCGGTGATGCTTGGTCATGGTTCTGCTCTCTGGATGTGTTGCTCTGGGCGGGGCGTGCGCGTCATTCAGGCCGCTGCGTAGCGGTTGGCGGGGCGGGGAAGGCTGAACGCTTCACGAAGCGTTGATCCTGGAGCCGGTGGAACCACCAGGCCGCTCTCGTGCAGGGCGGGCAGAACTTTGTGGGCCAGCTCAGGGAGGTCGATGTCCAGGACGGCAGGCTTGAGGCGGACCCCGTCGGCGGCCGCAAACAAGGTGGTGAGGAGGTCGATGAGGCCCTGCGCGTCGCCGACGTACCGGGCGCCGCCCTGCCATTCTTGGTACGCGTCAAGCTCGGCCAAGCGGTCCTCGGCAGACTGGCCCCGGGAATCAAGGATGACGTCCAGTTCCACGAGGGTCCGCGGCGCACCGGCCGCGGCTGCTGCCTGGGCTGCTTGCGGGAGGGCTTCGGCGGTGTCCGCGGACACCAGTGCCACATCAGCTTCGACGGCGGGAAGCAGGCCGGCGGGGGCGAAGACCACCAACTGGCCCTGCAACGGACGCGGAATGATGGACGGGCCTTTCACCGAGAAACGCTCGCCCTCGAAGTCGGCGTAATGCAGCTTGTTCCGGTCGAGGTAGCGCCCGGTGGCTGCGTCGCGGATCACGGCGTCGTCTTCCCAGGAATCCCAGAGCCTGCGGCTGGCTTGGACCACGTCGGCTGCTTCGCTTGTTGCTTCATGCGCCGGCAGCGGTGTCCGGCCCACCGAACGCGCTTCCTGCTCCACGTTGGCCGCGTTCACCAACCAGCCGGCCCTGCCGTGGGAGGAGTAGTCGAGGCTTGCCAGTTGAGTGGCCACATGGAACGGCTCAGTGAAGAGCGTTCCGGCTTCCGGTACCAGTCCAAGCGAACTGGTGATGGGGGCGGCGAAGGCGGCCCGTTGGATCGCGTCGAGCCGTCCGGCGATACCGGTGCTGCCGGCGTCCACAACGCGCGTGTCCTTGAAGGTGGCCAGATGGAAGCCCGCAATGTCCGCCGCCTGGACGGTCTCACGGATCCGCTGGCCCCCCAACAGTGCCTGCGGCTCATGTAGGGCCTTTCGCCATGCAGCCGGGTGGGCTCCATCGCCGTCGAGCTCCAAGGCCACCACACGTGAACGGAATTCGGGTACAGAGTTGGAAGGCATGATTCTCTCTTTTCAGAGGCCGCCACGCGGCCGGTTGACATTCACTTGCCGCACATGCGGCCAGGTCTGTTTCCGGAGCACCCCGCCACTTAATGCCTGAGGGTTGCCGCAGCACGAGCCGGTCCTTGGCGTGCTGACTCTTGACCTGGGATTGAATCTAGGAGCAGCTCCAAGGAATGTACAAACGGTCCCGACGCGCGGAGTCAACGCGGGAAACACCGCGTCAAAGGGCTGCCAAGTTCGTCATTTTCCGGTATTCCGGGAGCCCGGTGTGACTTTCCGTTGCGCCGGATTGAGCACCATGTAGCCCAGTTGAGCCGGGTGACAACCGGGCTTTGGCACCGCCGTGGGCGTCCGTAGTGTCATGACATGCCGAAGCCATCCGTGACCCCCCTGTCAGTCCTTGACCTCAGTCCCGTCTCAGCCCACCAGAGTTCAGGCGACGCCCTGCGGAGCACCATCGCGCTGGCCGTCGCCGCCGAAGCAGCGGGCTATTCGCGCTATTGGCTGGCGGAGCACCACCTCAACGACGGCGTGGCAGGTTCGGCCCCGCACATCCTGGCGGGCCTCGTGGCATCGGCAACCCGGACCATCCGGGTGGGCACGGCGGCAACCCTGCTGGGCAACTACCGTCCGCTGCAGATTGCGGAGAGCATAGGAACCCTCGCCGCCGTGTTCCCGGACAGGCTGGACCTGGGCTTTGGCCGTTCGGGTCCGCCCAAGTCCCCCAGCGAGCCGGCCCCGGGTTTCGTGGCGCCGGATGCTGTGGACGAGCCGGGCGAACGAGTGGTGGACGGCCTGGTTGTCCCGGCACCCCGCCCGATCTTCGGCGCGGTCCTGCCCCGAAAATTCCGGCTGCAAGGCGAACTCCTGGGCCGCTTCCCCGGGGACACGGACAACTTCGAAAACGATGTCCAGGACATCATCGGCTTCTTCACGGGCGATTACCGCACCAAGCACGGCGAGGAAGTCACGGCCACGCCCGCCCTGGGCCAGGCACCCCAGTTCTGGATCCACGGCTCCACGGCAGGACCCAGTGCCAGGCTCGCAGGCAAGCTTGGCCTCCCCTTCGGCGCCAACTACCACGTGGCCCCGGCCACCGTCCTGGACTCGATCGCGGAATACCGGGCCCACTTCAAGCCCTCGGCGACGCTCCAGGAACCGCGCGTGATCGTCTCCGCCGACGTCCTGGTGGCCCCCGAGGAGTTCAGTGCCAGGCGGCTGGCCCGCGGTTACGCCCAGTGGGTGCACGGAATCCGGAGCGGCCAAGGTGCCGTGCCGTATCCATCGCCCGATGACGCCACCGAATTCACCCTGGACGCCGAAGCCGAAGCATTGGTCAAGGACCGGCTGGACACCCGCTTTGTGGGCGACCCGCAGCAGGTGAGCGAAAACCTGCGGACCCTGCAACGTGCCACCGGAGCCCAAGAACTGTTGATCACGACGATCGCCCATGACCCCGCCGACCGCGAGAACTCCTATCAGTTGCTCGCCGAGGCCTGGGGCCTCTGAAGAACCTGTCCATGACCCACACCGAAAAAAGGAGCACCATGACTACGCAAACGACCGAAACCCAGGAAGACACCCAGCTCATCACCGCGGAGGAAGCTGCCGCGTTGATCCAAGAGGGTGTCCTGCTCATTGATGTCCGCAGCGAAGGCGGCCGCGCCAGCACCGGCGCAGTACCCGGCGCCGTGATCGTGAACCGGGAGCACGTTGCGGAAGACTTCGCGCCGGATTCGCCTCACCGCCTCAGCCAGGTCACCGGGCCCGACCAGAAGATCGTGGTCTTCTGCGGCTCCGTGAACGGCTCGCGTCCTGTCGCTGAGAAGCTCAAGGTCCTGGGGTACGCCAACGCCGTGCACGTGGATGGCGGCTTCCCGGCCCTCCGCGACGCCGGCGTCCCCACCACCGGCCCCACGGCCCCGCCCGCCGAAACCGCTCAGGCGTCCACCGATTCGGTGGCCTCCGAGCGCTGAGTACCTCCCGACGTCGGGCCCGCTGAAACCGGGCCACCGGCGGTTGGTTCCGTTGCCGTCGTCGTGCTTTCCTTCACGGAAACCACGACGACGGCACGTTCGTTTCCGGGGTTGCGCGCCTCGCGGAGCCAGTCGAGTCCGCCGGCCACCAACGCGACGCCCAGCAGGACGCAGCACATGAGGATGCCCTGGTGGAATGCGTCCTTCGCTGCTCCGCCCGTGACGGCACCATGGGCTTGGAGGAACATGCCGGCCGCCGCCGCCGAGCACAGTGCCGCGGCGAACCGTTGGCTGAGCTGGTAGAAACCCGCGGCCACGCCGGCGGCTCCGGCCGGCGCATGGCCCAGCGTGAGGGTTTGGTTGGGTGCCACCACCAGGCCTGTGGCCACCCCCTGCAAAAGCCCGACGACGGCGACGGCAAGTGCCGCTGTTCCGCCGTCGAACTGTTGGACGAACCCGTCCTTGGCTACGAGCGTCGCGAGGCTCCCGACGAGCGCAAAAACTATGCCGCCACGTCCATAGCGGGCCACGAAGCGCCAGCTGAAACTCGACGCCAGCAGCATCCCGGCGGCTTGCGGGGCAAGGATGGCCGCGGCGGCCAAGGGTGCCATGCCGGTGCCGGAGAGGAAGTAGAAGGACGTCACCGCTGCCATTCCCGCGCCCACTCCGAACTGGCACAGCGCCACCACCGTTCCCAGGGCGTACCCCTTGGACGTGGCGAGGGACGCGCTCAGCAAGGGGGTCCGGCCGCGGCGGTGGTACAGGATCTCCCAGCCTGCGAAGGCCAACAATGCCGCGGCGCCGATGCCCAGGGAGGTCACCGCAACCACGCCGGAGCCGTAAATCGTGGGGATCAGGGAGGCCACAACGACTCCCCCGAGCAGGAGGGCGCCGAGGATGTCGATGGATGGTTTGCGGCTGCTGCCGTGTGCCGTTCCTGCTGTGTTGGCTCGACGGGCGCCTGCCGCCCGTGGCAGCAGGAAGAACGCGAGCGGCACCAGGATCATCACCAGTGGAACGTTCGCCAGGAAAAGGATGCGCCAACCGATCGAAGGATCACCCAAGGAGAGCACAAAGCCGCCGATGAGCGGGCCGCACACGGCAGCGGAACCACCGGCTGCGGCGTACGCGCCAAGGGCTTTGGCGCGGTCGTGGCCTGTGTAGATGTCCTGCAAAAGGCCCAGCACTTGCGGGTTGAGGGTGCCGGCGCCGAGTCCTTGAAGGAGCCGGGCCACGATCACCAGCGACGGGTCGGTGGCCAGTCCACCCAGCAAGCTCGAGGCACCGAACACCGTGATGCCCGCGATGAAGAGGGTGCGCCTTCCGACGATGTCACCCAGCCTGCCCGACGGGACCAGGACTACTCCGAATGCCAGCGAGTAGGCTGCCAGGATCCATTGAACCGAACCGGGATCTGCGTGCAGCGAGGCTGACATCGCCGGGACCGCGAGCACAAACACCGATTGATCCAGCAGCGTGATGAATCCCGCTCCCAGGCAAAGCCAAAGGGCGGAACGTTTGGCGTTTGTACCCATGTTTGTGACTCTAGGCTTGCCTCGCGTGTGCCGGCGCATCGCGAGTCACCCGGTTAAGGGGCGTTAATCCGGGTTACTTTTGTGACCCGTTTGTTTCGTTGCCCGCGACGCATCAGCACATGAAACGACGCGTTGCTCAACGCTTTTGGCAGGTGTTCTCCGGCATCCTACCGTTGGCCGCATGACCGCATGACCGCAACCCTCCCCTACCCCCAACGCTCTCTCACCAAACCACCCCTTCAACCAACCGCTCTCTCACCAAACCACCCCTTCAACCAACCGCTCTCTCACCAAACCACCCCTTCAACCAACCGCTCTCTCACCCGACCGCCCGAGCGCTCTAAAAGCTGGTAGTGACGAGACCTGCGACTTGACTGCGTGGGTGACCTCTGATGTTCCCCCGCAGTGAGAGAGGATCCACCCGAAAGGGACGTTTCGTGAGAGAGGATCCACCCGAAAGGGACGTTTCGTGAGAGAGGATCGGGCCGAAAGGGACGTTTCGTGAGAGAGGATCGGGCCGAAAGGGACGTTTCGTGAGAGAGGATCGGGCCGAAAGGACCACCATGACCATCCAACAGACTGCTGCCACCGGCACCTATGTGATCCGCGAGGCCCGCAACGAAGAGTACGACGGCGTAGGGCGGCTCACGTACGAAGGCTTCGGCCACCATCTTCCCGGCGCAAGCCAGCCCGACAGCGAGCGCCTGAACCTTCTGCTCGACGCCGCAGCCCGTGCCAAGGAAGGCATCCTCTTGGTTGCCGAGGACGTGGAAACCGGACGGCTCGTGGGAACCGCCAGCCTGCTGCCCTACGGCTCCCACCTGAGCCGTCAGGCAGAGGAGGCCGAAGCGGAGCTGAGGCTCTTGGCGGTCTTGCCCGAAACCCGTCGCACGGGCCTTGGCCGGCGGTTGATGGACGAGGCTGCGAGGCTTGCTGCCGCCCAAGGGGCCAAGCGCGTGGTGCTGGACACCGCCGTCGACAACGAAACCTCCCAACGGCTGTACCGGCGGCTCGGCTATGTGCGCAGGCCGGATCGGGAGAAGCCCCGCCCCGCACCGAAGGTGCAGCTGGTGGTCTACACGCTGGACCTGCAGCGTTAAGGACTCATCAAGAATCCGCCCAACCCGATACTAAGCACCCTTCGCGGTGCTATGTTCAGCTCACATCGAGGAGCGTCGGGCTGGGAGGAAAGCCATGACTACGTTGAGCAGGCCACCCGCGGACCCATCGGCCCCCAGGCCCGGCGGTTGGACGTCGTTCCGTTCCTGGCTCTTGTTTGGTTTGCAGGACAGCAAGGGCCGTCATCAAGGGCCCGGTGGCGTGACTACCGCCCACGAGAAGAAGCACCACTGGTGGCAGGTCATGTGCCTGACGGGCGTGGACTACTTCTCCACGCTGGGCTACCAACCAGCCATCGCAGCCCTCGCCGCGGGCGTCATTTCGCCGTTGGCCACCATTGTGCTCGTCGCCGTGACGCTCCTTGGCGCGTTGCCCGTCTACCGTCGGGTGGCGGGTGAGAGCCCACGGGGCGAGGGGTCGATCGCCATGCTGGAGCGCCTGCTCCCCCGTTGGGGCGGCAAGCTCCTGGTATTGGTGCTCCTGGGTTTTGCCGCGACCGACTTCATGATCACCATGACCCTGTCCGCGGCCGACGCCACCGCCCACCTCATCCAAAACCCGGTGATGCCGTCCTGGCTGCAAGGCCAAAACGTGCTGGTCACGCTGGTCCTGCTGGCCCTTCTCGCCGCCGTGTTCCTGCGCGGTTTCAAGGAAGCGATCGGCGTGGCCGTGGTCCTGGTGGTCCTCTACCTCGGCCTCAATGTGGTGGTGGTCGCGACAACAGTGGTGGAGGTGCTCACGCATCCCACGGCCGTTGGCAACTGGTGGGAGCTTCTCTGGACGTCCCACGGCAACCCGATCATGGCAGTGGCGATCGCCCTGATCGTTTTTCCCAAGCTGGCCCTTGGCCTCTCGGGCTTCGAAACCGGTGTGGCCGTGATGCCGCAGGTCCAAGGCGATCCCGATGACACGGACTCCAAGCCGAAAGGCCGTATCAGGGGCACCCGGCGGATGCTGACCACGGCCGCCCTGATCATGAGCTCCTTCCTCATCACCTCGAGTTTCACCACGGTGGTCCTCATTCCGGAGCACGAGTTCGAACCGGGAGGGCAAGCAAATGGCAGGGCGCTCGCGTTCCTCGCCCACGAATACCTGGGCCTTGGCTTCGGCACGGTGTACGACATCAGCACCATCGCCATCCTGTGGTTCGCCGGGGCTTCCGCCATGGCCGGCCTGCTTAACCTGGTGCCCCGGTACCTGCCCCGTTACGGCATGGCACCCGAGTGGGCCAAGGCTGTCCGCCCCCTCGTCATGGTCTTTACGCTCGTCGGATTCTTCATCACCGTGGTCTTCAATGCCGACGTCGATGCCCAGGGCGGCGCGTACGCCACCGGCGTCCTGGTGCTCATGACGTCAGCCGCCGTCGCCGTCACACTGTCCGCCCGCCGTCGTCATCAACGCAAGCGGACCCTCGCGTTCGGTGCCATAGCCGCCGTCTTCGTCTACACCACCGTGGCCAACGTCGTGGAACGGCCCGAGGGCATCCGCATCGCGGCGGTCTTCATTGCCGGCATCATCGGAATTTCCCTGCTTTCGCGCGTACGCAGGTCCTTCGAACTGCATGCCACGCACGTCCATCTGGACCGCCAGGCCTTGGAATTCATCCTCGACGACGACTCCGGCCCCATCAGGCTCATCGCCCACGAACCACGCAGGCTCACGGCCGAGGCGTACCACCACAAACTCGTCTCTGCCATCGAAGTCAGCCACCTGCCGTTGAACTACCACGGGATCTTCCTGGAGGTGGTGCTGGACGACACCTCCGATTTCGAAACGGAACTGTACGTCAAAGGCATCGAACGGCACGGCTACCGCATCCTCGAAGTCCACGGTCCGGTCATCGCGAACACGATTGCTTCCGTGCTGCTCCATATCCGCGACGTCACCGGACTCATGCCGCACATCTACTTCCGCTGGACCGAGGGAAACCCGATCACCAACCTGCTGCGTTTCCTGTTCCTTGGCGAGGGCGAGATTGCGCCCGTGACGCGCGAAGTCCTGCGCGAAGCCGAGCCTGATGTGAGCCGCCGTCCTTGGGTGCATGTGGGCTGACAGGCACTCCCGGTACCCGTATGACGGGTCACTCCCACTGGGCCCCGAAGTAGCGTTCAGTGGAAGAGGACAATCCATGAAAGGAACAACATGACTACCTGGCTCATCACAGGCTGCTCCACCGGACTTGGCCGCGCACTCGCGCAAGCCGTCCTTGCGAAGGGTGACAACGCGGTGGTCACCGCGCGCAACACCGAAGCACTGCAGGACCTCGCCGCTGAATTCCCGACGACGGCCCTCGCCGTGGCGCTGGATGTCACCGAACAATCCCAGATAGACAACGCGGTGAAGCAGGCTGAGGAACGCTTCGGCGGCGTCGACGTGCTGGTCAACAATGCCGGCTACGGCTACCGCGCCGCCATTGAGGAAGGCGACGACGCCGACGTCCGGGCGCTGTTCGACACCAACGTTTTCGGCCCCGTGGCCATGATCAAGGGCGTCCTTCCCGGCATGCGTTCACGCCGCTCCGGCGCGATCGTGAACATCTCTTCCATCGGCGCAAGGATCTGCCCGCCCGGCTCCGGCTACTACTCGGCCACCAAAGCTGCGCTGGAAGGCATCTCCGGATCCCTGCAGAAGGAACTGGCGCCCTTGGGAATCTCCGTTACGGCCGTGGAACCGGGCGCTTTCCGGACGGACTTCGCTGGACGGTCGTTGACGCAGTCGGCCGAGGCCATAGGAGACTACGCCGAAACCGCCGGCAAGCGCCGCAAGGAAAACGACACCGTCCACGGGACCCAGCAGGGCGACCCGGACAAAGCAGCCGAACTCATCATCAACGCCGTGGAAGCTCCCGAAACGCCCGCCTTCCTGCTCCTGGGCGCTGACGCCGTCTACGCATACAACGCCGTCGAGGAAGCCATGCGGGCACAAGTAGATGGCTGGCGGGAGCGCAGCGAGGGCACCGGTTACACAGAGTAAAGAGCAGCGTGTAATCGGTCACACTTGTGCCGTTTGGCTTGTCATTCAGGGTGGGCAGCATGAACCATGAATGAGGGAACTCGTTCCCATCCAAGCTGAATCAGCAACCTCACCGACGAGGATGCGGCCCCGGGCGAAGAGGCTTGGGGCTGTTCAACAGCCTGAGTGAAAGTACTGACAATGACGACACATACTGACTCCATCACGCTGAAAATCTGGGACAAGGCAGCGATCGACCACACCATCGATGCCGCCATCCGGGACCTCACCCCCCGCGCTACCGCAGAAAACTGCGGCATCGCTGTGACGCTCAGCGGACCGAAAACCTTCACCGTCAGCCTGAGCCGCTAAAGCAGCCCAAGCAGACAAAAGCGGACGACGCCGGTACTTGACCGGCGTCGTCCGCTGTCGTTTAGAGCTCGCCAACTGGAACATCGCCGTCGGGGCGTCGACGGTAATGACCCCGAACCAGACGTCCGTGGCGGGTGTGGGGAGCAACCCAAACGGCGGGAGGGGAAGCATCGGCTCCTGGCAACAGCGGGGTGGCAGCCATCGCTTCCTCAACGACGATCAAGTAGTTATCCCTGCCAGCAGCCAACGGAATTGCGTGCTCGCCATACTTTTCGTACGCCAGATCCACTGCTTCCTCAGGACTGGATATTCCCAGATTGGCCAGCAGGCGGGCTATGTCGGGGATGTCCTTTTCCCTTTCTGCAGCAATCTTCATAGCGAGCAACGTACGGGTGTCAGCAGCGTGCACCTTCAAGGCACCCAGTGGTTCCAAGGCGACCCACGTTGCACCGTCGGGGACGAATGCGGAGGAATGTGAGTTTAACCAGTCCTTCTCCAAGCCATAGTCCCGGGCCATCTCGCTGACAACCAGGTCCACAGCCTCAGCTTCCGCGTAGCTTGCGTCAATGTCGGTAGTCATCCGGACAGAAATGCCTTGGAGGATGAGGGCTGCACCGCCAACCAAGCGAATGTCCCCGGCGATGCCCTTGGACTCGAGCCGATCCGCCAATTCCTGGAGGAGAACGCGGATCAGACTCGCGTCCAACGCAGCACGGCTCATGCGTTGATCAAGCCCCGTTCCCGTATGTAGACATTCAAGTGGGCAAGCTCAGGCGGTGTCTGTTGCTTGGTCAGTTCCTTCATCTTGTCCCCGACCGGCCGATAGGATTCAGCGACGAACCACGGAAAACCTAACCGCGGTACGGCCGTCCATGCAGGACTGTCTTGGCCAAGCCTGCGAGCTACGTAATCAGTAGCCCCCGCCAAAGCGGCCACCCACTCGGGGCTGGCCAGCGAGGGCCGATTTTGAAGGAGCGGCTGTTCCTCAGCAAGGGAGGCGGTTACATACTCCGCTAATTGTTTGAGTGCGAACTCATAGTCTTGTTTCTTCAACAGATAGCCAAAAATGGCTTCGTAGTCTCTGGTTCTAGGATTCAGGTCATCGGCGCCGCGCAACTGAAGCCGGGCGGCGTTCTCCGTTTCGGCGCTACGGGCAGTGAGAGACAAACCCAACGCCAACAAGATCTGCAAAAGTTTCGCAAGCTCAGCCCGCGGATGGCCGGCCTCTATGTCAGCAACTAGCTTGCGGGACACGCCGGCCGCGTCGGCAGTTTGCTGCTGGGTTAGACCAAGCGATGTGCGCTGCATACGAATCGCTCGGGCGACGTCCATCGGGCTCGTGAGATCGTGAGCCATCATTGTTCGGCCTTCCATAGAGTGCTCAAGCTCAATTTTTGCGCTCATGCTCACTTTATCGTGCTCATACTCCATCATGCCACCGAACGGTTACACGCGTAAGCAGTATTCTCCCTGTGCTCGACACGCGTGGGAGTTATGCACAGCTTGCGAACGCGAAAGTGCAAATTTGCAGAAAAGCTTGATGTTTTCTTGATCCTTTGGCGGGTCGTTTCTTGTGTTGGCCTTGGAAATCTAAGGGTGTCAGCACGCCAGGACGAACGAAAAGGATCTGCAATGAGCACGCAAACCCTGCAGGCAGCAAGGCCGGACACGGACGCCGAGCTGCGCCACGGTGCCCACCGCGCCGCTGGCGGCGTGGTCACGGTCCTGGTCCCGGCACACAACGAGTCCGCCGGCATCACCGACACCTTGGTCTCGCTGGGAAACCAGACCCGGCGCCCGGACCGCGTGATCGTGGTGGCCGACAACTGCACCGACGACACGGAGGAACTCGCGCTTGCCCAGGGCGTCGAAGTTCTCCGTACCGTTGGCAACAAGGACAAGAAGGCGGGCGCCCTCAACTACGCCCTCAGCACCCTGCTGCCGGAGGCCGATCCCGAAGACTTGATCCTGGTGCAGGACGCCGACTCCCAGCTGGCACTGGACTTCATCGAGAACGCCACGGCAAACCTCCTCAAGGACGACCTGCTCGGCGCCGTTGGTGGAGTCTTCAGCGGCGGACCTGGCGGCGGCTTCGTTGGACACCTCCAGCGCAACGAATACGCCCGCTACGCCCGCGATGTGAAGCGGCTCCACGGCAAGTGCCTGGTGGTCACCGGCACGGCAGCCCTGTTCCGCGTCAAGACCCTGCGCGACGTTGTTGCCGCCCGCCTTGAGGGAACCCTCCCTCCCGGCAACGGCAAAGGCGGCGTCTACGACACGTCCGTACTCACCGAAGACAACGAGCTCTCCTTCGCGTTGTTGACCCTCGGCTATCGCATCGCCTCGCCGTCCAACTGCACCCTCGTTACCGAGGTCATGCCCACGTGGAAGGAACTGTGGGCCCAGCGCCTCCGCTGGAAGCGGGGTGCGGTGGAAAACTGCGTCCAGTACGGCTGGACCAAGGTGACCCGCGCCTACTGGGGCCGGCAGTTCCTGTCCATGATCGGCGTCGTGGTTACCGCGGCGTACTTCGGCTCCATCATCTTTGCCCTCGCTACCGGAATGGGCCTGAACTTGCAGCCATTCTGGGTTGCCGTCACCGGCATCTTTGTTTTGGAACGCATCATCACGGTGCGTCTCAGGGGCTGGAGGTACATGCTTCTGGCCGCCACCATGTACGAAACCGTCATCGATATCTTCCTGCAGGCCGTGCACGCCAAGGCCTACCTGGATGCAGCATTCAACCGAAAGAAAGTTTGGTAATCCCCCATGTACAACAACCCAGCAGGACCCGCGGCCGGAGCTTTCGTTGGAGCCACGGGTTCCGGAACGCTCGCCATGACCGGCGCCGGCGACCTGTTCTGGTTCGCCCTCGCAGCCTTCGCCATGCTGGCCCTCGGTTTGGCCATCAAGCGGATCGTTCCGGTCCGGGCAGAGAAGGCCTAGCCATATAAGCCCAGCAAGCCCGCAGTTGTGTCGGATGCCCCCAGCGCGACACAAATGCGGGCTTGCTGCATGCCTTGGACCTAGCTGACCACCGCCGTGGCGGCCGAATACTTGGCCACGGTGGTGTAGCCGGGCTTGGTGCCGGTAACCCGGACCATCATGGTGTCCGCCTGGTCGGCGGCCACCAGGGTGTAGGTCTTGGCGGTCGCACCGGAAATTGCGACGCCGGACCGGTACCACTGGTAGGTGAGCGTGGTGCCCGTAGTCCAGGTTCCGGTGTTGGCGGTCAGCGTGGAGCCGACGGTCAGCGTGCCGGAGATGGTTGGTGTCGGAGCCACCAACGTTCCGGCGGCCACCGTTGCCGTTTGCGCGGATTCCTTGGTGGTGGTTGCGTAGCCGGTCTTGGTGCCCGTCACGCGGACCGTCAGCTTGGTGCCTTGGTCAGCTGCTGCAAGGGAGTAGGTGGAAGCCGTGGCACCCGAAATCGCCGTGCCGTTCCGGTACCACTGGTACGCGAGGCTGGTACCGGCCGTCCAGGTCCCCGGGTTGGCGGTCAGCGTGTTGCCCACTGCGGCTGTGCCAGTAACCGTGGGCGTGGGGGCGGTCAACGGGATGCCGGCGACGAAGGAGAAATCACGGATGGTCACGGACTCGGGAGCCACGTGCGCGGCGTCGCCACCGCCTCCGCCCGTAACCCACAGGTTGAAGTGGATCTGTTCCTTGGCCGGGACCGGAACGGTGGATCCTTGAAGGACGGTGCGCTTCAACAGGGTTCCGGAGTACCCCTCGCCGGCGAATGTCTCAAAGGTGATCTTGCCCGGCTCCCACACCATGCGGTGCGTCAGGATCGGCGCGTTGGTTACGTCGAAGGTCACCGTGTTGTTGCCCTGGCCCGGAGGCTTCGTGGCATCGAACCAGTAGCCATGCCCTTGCGTCACCGGCCAGTTTTCACCGTATGCTGCGCCGCCGCCCCAGGCGGACGCCTCACACAGATCGATCTCGGTGTAGCCCGGCACTGCGTTGGGATCGTAGGTGAAAAGACATCCCCACACCACTTCCTTCTGGAGGGAACTGACGTCCTTCTCCACCGTGGTGCTGTACGTTCCGTAGCCGAAGCCCTCACGCGTCGACTGGAACTCAGCGCCCACCGGAGCATTGCCCGTGGGGTTGCTGATGGAGAGTTTCACGTACCCGTTGGCGTCAGGGTTGCTGACGTTGTTGGCATCCCAGCTTCCGTTGTACATCGGAGCCCCACCCCAGAAACGCTTCTGCCAGTTGAAGCCTTCCCAGGAGAAGCTGCCTACCGGTCCAGGGTCTTCCGCAACCACTGCCGCCTTCTTTGCCGCCTGTGCCGACCCGATTCCTGCAAACATGGACAGCCCCACCGCCAAGGTGAGGGCCAAGCCCATAACTGTTCTTCCCCCAGATGGAAGGAGCCTTGCTGACTTTGACATAGCTGTAGCCTCCGATTGATGCGCCCAGAAAAGCCTCCGACAATCACCGGAGGCCGCAATGACGTTCCCCCCACAAGTAACGTCATGTCCGATGATTATCAGGGAGACGGAGCCCTTCGGGAAGACGACCGGTAAACCAATTTCATCGTTACGCCATCAATTGGATAACGAAGCCGTTGCCTGGGGTAACGTTGGCTTTGTCTGTCCGCGTAGCCTCCGGGAGGGCAAATCAGCATTCGAAGCGCAGGAATTCTCCTCTACCGACACTCCCCGGCAGGTGTGCTGGAACTCTGGATTGCCCATATGGGCGGCCCATTCTGGGCACGCAAAGACCAACATGCTTGGTCCATCCCCAAGGGCGAATTTCCTGAGGACGAGGACGCCCTGGCAGCGGCCCGACGCGAGTTCACCGAGGAAATCGGAACAGCTCCGCCGCCCGTTGATTACCACTTGCTCGGGGTGTTCAAGCAGCCCTCGGGAAAGCTGATCACCGCCTACACCGCTGAGGCCCCGTCCTTTCAGCCTTCCGAGGTGGTCAGCAACACCTTCCCCATGGAATGGCCCAAGGGATCCGGCTCCATCAAGGAATTCCCGGAGATCGACGATGCACAGTGGATCGACGAGGCCACAGCCAGGACCAAGCTCGTGAAGGGCCAACTGCCCATCGTGGATGCGCTGGTGGAGTTCCTCACTGGCCACTCAGCGCCGTAAGGCCGCTGAAATTTGAGGCAAACCCTCATTCTCAAGCCTATTGAGGACGTCATCGACATTCATGGGCGGGTTACGGAACAACTCAGACATATTCCTCACCGCAAGGTGAATCTCCACAGCGTCCAGGTAGAACTGGTCCATGAGGAAGTCATCCGGATGCTTGGCTTCGATGCCCCAAGGTGCAAGAAGCTCCGACGGGAAGTGCCGTAGGTTCTTTGTCACGATGACCTGCGCTTGCGCTTTCAATGCAGCCGCCATCACGTGGGCATCGTCGGCATCAGGCAATGCCGCAAATACCTGCTCCAGCGCTTCGTAGTTAGTCACGAGACAGTCTGGAACGGCGGCGCACATCAGCTTGCGAGTGCGATCGAGTTTCGAGCTATCCAGATCCGGCCGATTGGCCTTCAAGTTTCGAAAAGTCTCGTCCAGAATGGCTTCCGTCCAGCGTGCTTGAATCATTCCACTCTGGGCTACTCGCACCAATAAATCCCGCAGCGCGCTGGGATAGAGAACATTGGCATCGTAGATGACCGTGAAGACCACCTAGATGAACCCCATTTCCTGACCAAGGACAGATAGCTCGTCGGCTGCATCTTTTTGGGCCACCGATGTTCGACGCTTGTAGTCGTAAAGCGACTCGGCCATGACGCGACGGTGCGTGCCGACTTTGCGGTAGTCAATCTGACCCGATTCGAGAAGTCCAACCAAGTAAGGCCGCGATACGTTCAGCAGATCTGCGGCTTGCTGGGTTGTGAGTTCAGCATTCGTTGGGATGACCGTGACACCCTGTCCGGCTGCCATTTTCCCAAGGATCCGAATCATCAATTCAGCAGCTGGCCCGGGCATCTCAAGATGCCCACCATCCGCGACCGTCATTTCGATCGGCTGCCGCGGGTCGGGATGCGCCTCAACGGCACGCCTGAGGATTTTCAGGGCTTCACGAGCCATATCAGCATCGCTTCCATGCGGATACGCCGGTGTTGCAGGCATAGCAGTCATCTCGGCTCCCTCCGTACTAAACCTTCGGATGGACCCACTCTATTCGATAAACGAAATAAACGAAACGGGAGAGTCCGCTACCCGCTTTTCCTCGCAATGAACTCCCGGATCCAGTCGGTTGTTTCCGGGTGGTCCAAGTGAAGGCCGTGCCCCGCGCCCGGAACGCGGACCAGCACCGAGCCGGGGATGTGTTGCCGGAGCAGGACGGCGTTGGGCAGCGGGGTGAGTGGGTCTTCAGTGCCGTGCAGGATCAGCGTCGGGGCCCCGATGGAGCGCAAAGAATTCCACGCGTCATGCTCTCGGCTGGCCAGGAAGTGCCGGGATTTGGCCCATGCCGAAGCCTTGGACGCAAAGAAGGTACGCACGTCTTCCGGGTGGTCGCCCGCCCACGCCGCATCAAAGAACAGCGGAGTCAGCTTGGTCAAATCACCGCTGACAAGCGCTTCCATCGCTTCAGGTGAAGCCCGCACGGCCGGATCCGCCGAACGCCCGCCGCTCGCGGCGGCAAGAATCAAAGTACGCACCCGGGACGGGAAATCAATGGCCAGCCACTGCCCTACCCGCCCACCCATGGAGTGCCCGTACACGTGCGCTGAAGAAACCCCTGCGGCGTCAAGGACGGCAACAGCATCCGCGGCCAGCAAACGCGTCGTGTATCGCCCGGCCTCCCCACGGCCACTTCTCCCGATTCCCCGGTGATCGAAGCGGATGACGCGGTAAGAGCGGGACAGCAGCTCCGCCGTCGGACCCCAACCGTCCATGGCAGTGGCCTGGCCGGCGATCAGCAGCAGCGGGTCGCCAGCGCCTGATTCGGTCCAGGCGAGTTCGGTACCGTCGGCGGCCGCAGCAAAGTTCACCGTGACACTGTAACTTTGCTGCGGCCCGGCCACCCATCAAGAGCAAGCAAAGTCACACAGCGGCAACCTTCCGGGGACCGATGTCGAAACCCGGACCGCCAGGCACCGAATCGATCAACCGGCGGGTGTAAGGGTGTTGCGGATTGCCGTATACGGAATCCACGTCCCCGGACTCAACCACCTCGCCGTGGAACAGGACCAGGATCTCGTCGCTGACGTGGTGCACCACATCGAGGTCGTGCGAGATGAAGGCCATGGTCAGGTCCAGTTCCTTCCGGAGCCTGCCGATGAGATTCAGGATTTCTGCCTGGACGGAGAGGTCCAGTGCGGAGGTGATCTCGTCGGCAATGATGAGCTTGGGCTGCACGGCCAGGGCCCGGGCAATGGCGATGCGCTGCCGCTGGCCGCCGGAGAACTCGTGCGGGTAGCGCTCCGCAACCTCGGGGTCGAGGCGAATGGTGGAGAGCCAGTAGGAGATCTTCTCCTGATGTTCCCGTGGATTGGACCGCAGCGGATCAATGGCCTCGGCGAGGGTCTGGCCGATGGTCCGCCGGGGATTCAGGGATGAATACGGATCCTGCGGGACCATTTGGACCATCCGACGCATGCGGCGTCGCTCGGCCCCGGACATCCGGGCGACGTCCCTTCCATCAAACGAGATCACGCCGCTGCTGGGCTTCACGAGTCCCACGATCGCCTTGGCCATGGTGGACTTTCCGGATCCGGATTCGCCCACGATGCCCAGGGTCCTCCCTGCCCGGATGCTGGCATTGACGCCTTTCAGCACGGTGGCGGCGGATCGGCCGGAGCCAAACGTCACCCGGACATCGTCCAACTCAAGAACTGCGCTCATTTCGCGGCCTCCTTGGCGCTGCCGTTTCCCGCCGCTGGCGCAGCGGAATCGTCGAAAACCTCGTCCATGGCAAAGTCCGTGGCCTTGACGGTGACCAGTTCTGCCCTGCGTTCGGCGATGGACGGCGTCGCAGCGAGCAGTGCCTTGGTGTAAGGGTGCTTGACCTTTCCGGCCGCGAGTTCCTCTCCGGTGAGCCGTTCCAGGATCTTGCCGCCGTTCATGACGATGACCTTGTCGCAGAGCGCCTGGACCACACCGATGTCGTGGGAAATGAACAGCATCGCGGTCCCCATTTCGCGGTTGATGGTGCGGAACTGCCGGAGCACGTCAGCCTGCACGGTCACGTCCAATGCGGTGGTGGGCTCGTCCGCGATGATGAGCCGGGGATCGGTGACCAGCGTGGAAGCAATCATGGCCCGCTGCAGCATGCCGCCGGACAACTCGTGGGGATGCTGCTTCATCCGCTTCTCCGGCTGGGTGATGCGGATGTCTGCCAGTGCCTTGACCATGCGTCCGAAGGCGGTCTGCCGGGCCTGGCCCAGGTGCACGCGGCTCACTTCGGTCAGCTGCGAGCCGATGCGGAGGGCCGGATTGAAGCTGGTTCCGGGGTCCTGATACACCAGCCCGATAGACGTGGCCAGCTCCCGCGGGTTGTTCTTCTTCAGCAGGTTCAGCTCACCCAATCGCATGGTCTTTGCGTTGACGCCGAGCTCCTCCGGCAGCAATCCAGCGATGGACATGGCGGTCAGCGACTTTCCGGAGCCGGACTCGCCCACGAGGCCCACCACTTCTCCCGCGTGGATACTGAGCGAAACACCCTTCACCAAAGGAACACCCGACGGCGTGGTGACAGTGAGGTTGTCCACCTCAACCAGCGCTTCGGCGTCGGCCCGCAGGGAGGCGGGAACCTCGGATGCCTTGCGGAGGCTGCCGAACTTGCGGCCACCTCGGGGGTCGGTGGCGGCAGCGAGGCCGTCACCGATGAGCATCGCGGAGAGCCCGGTGATGGTGATCATGATGGACGGCATCACGGCCTGCAGCGGCTGGGAGTAGATGTTGACCAGGGCCTCGTTGAGGAGCCGGCCAAAGTCGTACTCCGGGTTCTGGACGCCGAGGCCGATGAAGGACAGGCTGGACAGGTCGATCAGCGTGGTGGCGAACACCGTTGCGGTGAGGACCAGGAGCGGTTCGACCATGTTGGGCAGCAGGTGCCGGGTAATGATGTGTGGGCCGGAGACACCCAGCAAACGTGCCGTGGACACGTAGTTGCGTTGCGAGATGGACGCCGCCATGTTCGCCGTGAGCCGGGCAAAGGCCGGAATGCTGGCGATGGAGATGGCCAGCACGGCGGACCACGTTCCCTGCCCCAGGATCGCGGCGATCAAGAGCGAAAAGATGAGGCTCGGATAGGCGACGGCCGCCTCAATGACGCGCAGGACGGCGGTGCGGATGCGGCGCGGCGCGAGCCACACGGCGGTACCGATCGCAATACCGGCGACGACGGCAATCGCCGTGGTTGCCGCCGTCATGAGCAGCGTGAGCCTGGCAGCGACGAGGGAACGGGCCAGGACGTCGCGACCGAAATCGTCGGTGCCGAGCCAGTGCTCGGCGCTGGGTCCCTGGGACGCCTGCGGGGTCAGCTTTTCCGCCGCTTCCGTGAGGAACATGGGCGCGATGAATGCCGTGAGCACCATGGCGGACATCATGACGATGCCCACAATCAAGCCGGTGGTCCAACGGAACCTGCGGCGGGGACGGGCTGTCTCAGCCATTGGATTTTCCTCCGAGCGTACGGGGGTCGATGAGGCCGAGGATGACGTCCACCAGCAGGTTGAGGACGATGGCCAGGAAACCGAGCACCAGGATGATGCCTTGGATGACGGGGTAGTCCTTGTTCACGATTGCGGTGACGATCTCGCGTCCCAGGCCGGGCCAGTTGAAGACGTTTTCCACGATGATGGCGCCGCCGAGCATGCCAGCCAGGATGAGTCCGGCGAGCGTGAGCGCGGTGGTCAGGAGGTTGGGCAGGGCGTGGCGGGCGTAGAGCCGCAGGGCGGGCAGGCGCCACCCACGCCCGGTCCGCAGGTAGTCCTGTTCCAGGACGGTGGCGGTCTCGCGGCGCACCACGCGCGCAATGGAGCAGATCGGCGCGATCGAGAGGCCAACCACGGGCAGGATCAGCGCACTCAACGATGCTGCACCGGCTGCGGGAAGGACCTTGAGCATGATGGCGAAGACCACCACCAGCATGGTGGAGACGACGTACTGCGGAACGGCCTGGAAGAAACCCGTCAGCATCCCGAAGGAGACGTCCAGCCATTTCTTCCGTCCGCCGCGGGTCATGATGCCCACGATCATGCCGGCCGGAACGGAGACCACCAGCACCAGGACGATGCCCAGCAGTGCGAGCTCCGCGGTGAAGGGCAGCTTGGTTGCGATGATCTGCGAGACAGAGGTGCTGTAGGCGAACGATTCGCCGAGGTCGCCGGTGAAGAGTCCACCCACGTAGTGGATGAATTGGAGGTAGAGGGGATCGTTGAGGCCCAGGCTGTTGCGGATGGCTTCGATCTGTTCGGTGGTGGCGTCCGCTCCGGCCACTGCCACTGCCGGGTCGCCCGGAATGAGCGGAACCATGAAGAAGGTCACGACGACGAGCAGGGCTACGGAGAGGAGGACGCCGCCGGCGCGGCGAAGGGCGTAATCGGCCCAGGGCGAGAGGTTCAGGGCCCGGCCCCGGGGGCCCTTGGCGGCCCCCGGGGTTTGGCTCTCAAGGATCTGCACTTCCTTGGAGAGCATGGTTGGTTCAGTCATCGTGAAGCCTTTGCTTACTTGGTGATGCGCATGGTGGCGTAGTCGACAATTCCGGACGGCGCCTGGATGGAGAATCCTGAGCGCTGCGCGACGATCTGCGGCTCACCGACGAACGGAACAATGTCGTTGTCGCTGAGGATGCTCTTTTGGGCCTTGGTGTAGGCGTCGCAACGGGCTGCCTGGTCCGTGGCGGACTGGGCGGTGGCGATCTCTGCGAGGATGTCCGCGTTTTCGCCGCCACCGATGTTGCGGCCGCCCTTTTCCGTGGGAACGCCGGCGATGCGGGTCAGCGAGGCTGCCACGGTTCCAACAAAGTTGGCGTCACCTTGGACGGTCAGGTCCCAGGTCTCGGGCTTGGTCTGGGTCATGGTGGCCCAGGTTCCGTTGTCCACGAGTTGGAGTTCCACCGTGGCACCGGCCGCGCGAAGTGCTTCCTGGACGTAGGTGCTGCCTGCGCCGTTCGGTCCAATGCTGGTGGTGCCCACCATCTTGAAGGTCTTTCCGGCGAGCACTGCCTTGGCCGCGGCCGCGTCTTCCTTGGTCAAGCTGGAATTGTCGGGGAGAACGCACGGCACGGTCGGAGCAACGATCGAGTTGTAGGTGATGCCCTTGCCTGCGTAGGCGGCGGCGTTGAAGGCCTGCTGGTTCATGAGTTGGGCTACGGCTTTGCGGAGGGCGGGATCAGTGAACGGGCTGCCTTCGCGCTGGTTGAAGAGAAGGAAGATGCCGGCGAAGGGCACCGAAGTGACGGTGTAGTCCTTGTTGCCTTCGAAGCGCTGGACGTCTGCGGGGGCGATGTCCGAGACGTCCATTTCGCCGGTGAGGAGCTGGTTGGCCACGGTGGTCTTGTTCACGCCCGGGAAGAAGCGGACCGTCTTGGCAGGGGTGCCTTCCAAGGGCTTGGAGTATTGGGGCCAGGCTTTGTAGTCCTCGCGCAGCGTCATGTCGTAGCTGACTCCGTGGCTGGCCTTGGTGAGGGTATAAGGGCCGGAGAAGGCACCCTTGACGGCGCCTTTCGCCAGGCCATCGAGGTCGGCGAGTCCGGCCGGGCAGATGATGCCGGTCTGGGCCAGGGTGAGTCCGCCGATGAGCTCGGACCACGGCTGGGCGAGCTTGATGTCCACGGTGCCTGCGGCGTCGTCGCCCGTGATGGTGGGCTGGCCCGGGCCGAAGACGAGCTTGCCGAAGTTGTTCTTGGTGGCGGGGTCGGCGAAGTAGCTGAGCGATTTGGCCACGATGGTGGGCGTAATGGCGGTGCCGTCGGCGCAGGTGGCGTCCTTGCGGATGGTCAACGTGGCGTTCGTGGCCGTGGATTTCCATTCAGTGGCCAGGCCGCCGATGAACTTGCCGTCAGCATCCCGCCGGACCACGGTGTCGAACAAAAACCGGGCAACCTCGTAGTCATCCTTGGCGTTCGCCTTGGCTGCATTGAACGTGGTGGGGTCGGAATTGAGGGCAGTCCTGATGGTGTCAGTGGACATGGCACCGCCTGTGCTTCCGCCTGCCGATGCCTGGCCTCCGGTGGTGCAACCGGTCAAGAGGAACGCGGCGGCGGTTGCTGCAGCCGCGGTGGCCATGAACGTGGAACGTCCTTGCATAAGGGGTGAACCTCCTGGTCGCCTTCGGGAAGCCGTAGCGGGGCGGATGCGAACGAACCCAGCCGGTGTTACCCAAAGGATTGAAGTGCGATAACTTTCGCGAATGAGAAGAGATTCACACATTGCCGAAATGAAGTCAACGCTTTTTTGTGAGTTCCCCCACAAGAGACCTGCGCCACGCCGAGGTTTTACAGGCCGGAAACATCGGGGGCTTGACGGGGTGGGGAAAAAACGCGAAACTTTTCTCATATGTGATTGGCGTCTCAAGACATCCAACTCATCCAAACCCGGACCAACCCAAAGGTGGAACACATGGCAACGACACTCGAGCTCACAGTCCGCAAGGCACAGTGGACCCGGCCGCCGCGGGAACTGGTCCGCGCTTTCGAAGCTTTCCCGGTGGCCAACATTGGCGATGCCATGGAACGCCTCGGCCTGGTGGACGGCAACATCAACCCCGTCTGGGCAGGCGCCAAATGCGTCGGCTCGGCAGTCACTGTTCTGGGCGCTGCGGGCGACAATGCCGCAGTCATCGAATCCCTCAACTACATCGAGCCAGGCGATGTGGTGGTGATCAACGGCTTCGGCCACGAGCACCGCGCACTCGTGGGCGAACAGCTTTCCCAGCGCTTCGAGGCCGCCGGCGCCACCGGCGCAGTCATCGACGGCTACATCCGTGACCGCGCCACCATCACCGAGATCAAGTTCCCGGTGTTCGCACGTGGCACCACCCCCGCTGGCCCGTTCAAGAACGGCCCCGGCGTCATCGGCGAACCGGTGGCCATCGGCGGCATTGTTTGCTCCGCCGGTGACATCGTCGCCGCAGACGATGACGGCGTCGTCATCATCCCCCAGGCCCGCGCCGCGGAAATCCTGGAGCTGGTCAAGGCTGTCGCGGTCCACGAGGCCGAAATGACCGCCGAGATTACCCGCGAATACAGCTAACCCCCTTCTCCCCTCCCCAACAGCGGGACCTAAACTGAGAGAACCACCAATGTCTAGTTCATCGACGGAATCAGTGGAACTGAACACCGCACAAGTAAAGGTCGTCACGGCTGACGGCAAGATGGTGCGCAAGGCTACTATCGCCGGCACCATGGGCTCCTTCGTGGAGTGGTACGACTACGGCATTTACGGGCTCCTGACCACGTACCTTGCCATCAACATCATGGGTTCCAAGGACATCGGGTCCCTGCTGCTTACCAACGTGGGCTTCCTGGTCAGCTTCCTGGCCCGCCCGTTCGGCAGCGTGATCTGCGGCTACCTTGGCGACAAACTCGGCCGCAAGAACCTGCTGTCCATGCTCCTGCTCCTGATCTCCGGGGCAACCGCGTGCATCGGCCTTATCCCGTCTTCCTCGGTGATTGGCTGGGCGGCACCTGCCCTCCTGATCCTCCTCCGCATCCTGCAGGGCTTCTCCGCAGGTGGCGAAGTGGCCGGCGCCATGGCGTTCGTGGGTGAATACGCCCACAACAAGCACCGCAACTACTCCATGAGCTTCATCGCCGTGGGTTCCTTCTGCGCGCTGCTGTTCGGCAGCGGATTCTCGGCGGTCCTGATTACCACCCTGGGCGACTCCACCATGGAATCCTGGGCCTGGCGCCTCCCGTTCCTGTTCGCCGTGCCACTGGGCTACGTGGGCTACTACATCCGCTCCAAGATGGAAGACACCCCGCATTTCGAGGCCCTCCGCGAGCGCAACCAGGTTGAGCGCAACCCGCTGCGCGCAGTCTTTACGTCCAAGCGCCACCTCAAGGCGATCGCGCTGACCATCTTCCTTCCGGCACTGAACGGCCCCGGCTATTACCTGCTCTTCGCCTACATGCCCACGTACCTGAAGACGCAGCTTGGTTCGGGCAACAACTTCAGCATGCTGCAGGCCTTGACCGTTACCGCGTTCAGCCTGGTGGCCATCATCATCGCCATCCCGCTCATGGCCCGCCTCTCCGACAAGATCGGCCGCAAGCCGGCACTCGCGCTCTCGGCTGTGCTGATGGCAGTGGTGTCCTACCCGATGTTCGCGATGATCACCACGGGCAACATGCTCATGGCCTGCATCGCAACCGTGGTCATGGCCATCGCGTTCTCCGGCCACGCAGCTGTTGTCCACACGGTCCTGACGGAAATGTTCCCCACCACCGTCCGCTACAGCGCTTACAGCATCGGCTTCAGCCTGAGCACCATCATCTTCGGTGGCAGTGCGCCGCTGATCATGACGGAAATCATCAAGGCCACTGGAAACAGCATGGTTCCGGCGTACGCCTCGATCGGCACGGCAATCATCACCTTGGTTTCCGTCTACTTCCTGAAGGAAACCAAGGGACAGCCGCTGGCCACCCACTAACAAAACCCGTACGACGGCGGCCTGCCGCCATTGCTGCCAGGCCGCCGTCGTTGGACCATGAAGCACCACAACGAAAACCATTGGGAGTCACCTTGGGCATCAACTCAGTCGCCGTCGTCGCAGACCTCGGCGAAAGCTACGGAAACTACACGATTGGCGACGACGACGCCCTGCTGGGCCTGGTCACTGCCTCCAACATTGCCTGCGGTTTCCACGCGGGTGACCCGCGCGTCATGGACGCCACGGTCAAGGCCTGCGTCGAGCGCGGCATCGAGCTCGGCGCGCACCCCGGCTACCCGGACCTGGTTGGATTTGGCCGCCGCTTGATCGAGGCCAGCGAAGAGGAAATCCGCACCGACGTGCTCTACCAGATCGGCGCACTGGATGCCTTTGCCCGCATCCATGGCGGAAAGATCAGCCACGTCGCCCCGCACGGCCGCATGGGCAGCATCGCCCAGACCGACGCAAAGCACGCCCGGGCCATCACCGATGCCATCAAGGCCTACGATCCCTCCTACATCGTGATCTGCCAGAACGGCCTGCTCGCCGATGAGTCGCGCCAGCGCGGCCTCGAGGTTGGCTACGTGTTCCTGGCCGACCGCGGCTACGGCGAGGACGGCATGCCGGTGTCCCGCAACACCGAAGGCGCACTGCTCCACGACCCCGAGGAGATCGGCCGCCGGGTTGTCCAGGTGGTCACCGAGGGCACCGTCCGCGCCGTCACCGGCAAGGTTGTCCCGCTCGGCCACGATGCCGACGTCGTGCTTCTCCATGGCGACCACCCGCAGGTCCTGGAGAACGGCACGGCGCTACGCGCAGCCCTGGACAAGGCCGGCGTCAAGGCCACCGGGCTGCAGGAAGTCCTGGCCGAGAAGGCCAAGCTGGCTGCCGTCTGACCCACCCATCGACAAAACCCAAGGACCCATGAGCACGCACCCAGAGCCCGGACAGTTGCCGGACATCAAGGCCGTTCCCTTTGGCGATTCCGCGCTGATGGTCAGCGTTGCGTCCGGAACTGTCGAGGAACGGCAGGCAGGTAGCCGCAGGCTCCGTGAAATCCTCCTTGAGGTGCGGCCCCATGGATTGCAGGATGTGGTGGCCGGCGTCGATTCCATCCTGGTGGAGTTCGACTGCCTCGCGGTGGGGCACGCCCAGCTGGCGCAAACCATCCGGCTGGCGGCTTCCGGCCGGTTCCAGGAGGGCGCCGGGCACACCGATGGCAAGCACTTTGTGATTCCGCTGGTGGTCAACGAGGCATTCGCCCCGGACCTGCCGGATGTTGCCGCCGAATTGGGCATCAGCCAGGAGGCCGTCCTTGCCCATCTCGAGGCCTCGGTGCTGCACATCACTCTCCTGGCCTCGGCCATGGCCCCGATGATGGGCCGCGTGCGGTTTCCTGGCCAGGTCAGCCGCTGCAAGGAGCCGCGTACCAACGTGGACCCGGGCTCGGTGATGGTGGCGGGAACGAATGCCATCATCCAACCTTTCCCCGGGCCAACCGGCTGGAAGGTCATTGGGCGCACTCCCCTGACCATCTGCGATATCCGGGAAGATCCCCCCACCTCCTACACACCGGGAGACACCGTTCGGTTCAAGGTTGTCCCGGAGTCGGAATGGGAACGCTTGGAAGGCCAATTCCTCACGACCGGTTCGTACTCGATCGAAGGGGATCTCTGATGGCGGCTGAGCGCAGCGTTACCGTGAAGGTCCGTGAGACCGCGTGGCTCGCTACGTTCCAGGACCTGGGGCGTGAACAATCGGAAGCCCTTGGCGTCCCCTGCGGCGGAGCGGCCGACCAGCATTCGGCCGCCGTCGCCAACATCCTGGTGGGCAATGACCGGTCCGCCACCATGCTGGAACTCATGGGTGGCCGGTTCTCTTTCACCACATCCAAACCGCTCCTCATTTCCGTAACGGGCGCCCCCGCCGATGTCACTGTCAACGGCAGCAAAGTCCCCCTCTGGGAGCCTGTCTGCGTTCCGGCCAAGGGGCGCGTGGTGATTGCGAACACCCGCGGCGGAATGCGGAATTACCTGGCTTTCAGTGGGGCCCTGGTCACCGATCACTTCATGGGCAGCGCCGCTCCCGAGGCGAGGATGGGCTTCCCGCAGCAGATCGCGGCGGGCCAGCACCTGGAACTCCGGACGTCCTACTCGGGGTTCCAACACCCCTACTTGACGCAACCTTTGTTCCGGCTTCCGGTTCCGATCCCCTCCTTTGAGCACCCGCTGTGGACCATCGACATTGTTGAAGGCCCGGAAACAGACGCAGCGTTGGGAATCCGCGAACTCCTTGCCTCCCGCGAGTACACGGTCACGGCCAAGTCCAACCATGTGGGGCTGCGTTTGGACGGTCCGGTGGTCCACCCGGAAGGACTGGGCGAAATCGTCTCGCACGGCGTGCCGATCGGAGCCTTCGAGATCCCGCACGGCGACGAGCTCATTATCCTCGGCCGCTACCGGACACTGACCGCCGGCTATCCCATTGTTGCTTTTGCCACCAAAGCCTCCTTGCCCATGTTGGGGCAGGCGCGTCCGGGGCAACGCATGACGTTCCGTTGGGTGGACCAGTACCAGGCCGTCGCGGATTACCACGAGGCGCAACGTCTGCTGGGCGTGCTGGAATCGCGGGTACAGAGCCTGTTCTCCGCCCTGGACCTGCCGCATCACTCCCGCCCGACGACTATTGGGGCAGCGGCCTGAGCGCTCACCGGGTTCGCGATACTTGACCATCACCCGTCGCAAATGAGAAACTTTTCGCATATGTGACAGCTATCTCACCACTGTCCACCATTTAGAGGAACGGAACCATGGGACTTCTTGAAGGCAAAGTCGCCGTCATCACCGGCGCAGGAACGGGCATGGGCCGGTCCACTGCAGAACTGCTCGCAGCCGAAGGCGCGCACGTGGTGCTGGTAGGCCGTCGGCTTTCCGTCTTGGAGGAGGTCGCCTCGGAAATTGCGTCCGACGGCGGCAGCGTCCACCCGCGGGCCGCGGACATCGCGTCCAAGGACGACGTCGATGCCTTGGTGGCGTGGGTTTCCGAAACCCTCGGACCCGTGGACATCCTGGTGAACAACGCGGGCAGCGCGAGCAAGGTCCTCAACGTCCGGTGGATCAGCCAGGAGGAGTGGAACAGCGTCCTGGACGTCAACCTCAATGCCGTCTACCTGCTGACCCAGGCCGTCCTCCCCGGGATGCTGGCCCGCAACACCGGCACCATCATCACGGTGTCCTCGCTCGCAGCCGTCAACCCGAACCTGCTGGGCGGCGCCGCCTACGGTGCCGCGAAGGCCGCAGTTCGGAACTTCATGACCTACCTTCACAACACGTTCCGCAACGAAGGCCTACGCGCAATCACCATCCTCCCCGGCGAAACGGCAACACCCATCCTGGACAACCGGGCCCGGCCGCCCAAGGCCGAGGAACGCGAAGCCATGGTCCAGCCGGAGGACGTGGCCCGCGCCATCCACCTCGTCGCCACGCTGCCGCAACGCACAGTGGTCCAGGAACTGGTGATCGCCCCGACAGTGCAGCGCGATACCTCCGGGGACATCGAAATCAGCCGCTGGGCGGGCGCACCGGCAGAAGACCTCCCCCAGCAGTAGCACCCCCCCCTCAGACTTCCCTCCCAACCAGCCGAAGCAGGATTGCCATGACCCTCGAACCATCCACCGCCGTCGCAACCTTCCAGCCTTCCGAGGCCGTACAGCGGGTGCAGCGCACCTCCTTGCGCGTCCAGCAGCCGCAGTCGAAGGGCGACCTCGTCTCGCTTGCCATGGGCGAACCGGACTTCGACACCCCCGAACAGGTTCGCGCCGCAGCTGCCCGCGCCTTGGAAGAGGGGCACACCCACTACTCGCCGTTGCTCGGCGAGCTGGTGCTTCGCGAGGAGCTGGCTGCCCGTATCGGCCAACTCCTCGGCGAGGTGGCCAGCTCCGGCGACGTGCTCATCACCCAGGGCGGCACGGCCGGCTTGTCCGCGGCCATTCTGGGAATCGTGAACCCGGGCGACAAGGTGGTCATCCCGGATCCCACGTATTCGCTCTACGCGGACCTGGTCAGCATGGCCGGCGGCACGATCGTGCCCGTGCCTCTGGCGGAGGACCTGCACTGGGACCTCGACGCCTTGGCAACGGCCCTTGAGGACGCCAAGATGTTCGTTTTCTGCAACCCGTCCAACCCCACGGGCATCGTGCACTCCCGCGCCGAACTCGAGGCACTTGCCGACATGGTGGCTGGCACGGACACCCTGGTCCTCTCCGATGAGGCCTACGGCGACCTTGTCTACACCCCGGAGCCGTTCACGTCTGCACTGGAGATCCCTGCACTTGCCGGTAGGACCATCTACTGCCAGACGTTCTCCAAGAGCTACGCCATGACCGGCTGGCGCGTGGGCTACCTGTGGGGTCCCTCCGAGGTGATCGCCTCGGCTGCCCGCGTGCACAACACCTTCAACGGTTCCATGAACACGGCCGTGCAGTTGGCCGCGTTGACCGCATTGAAGACCTGCGGCCCGGACATCGAACGCATGCACGCGTCCTACGCGGAACGCCGCGAGCTCATGTTTGAAGGGCTGAGCAAGGTCCCCGGCCTCACGGTCAGCTCCCCCGAGGGCGCTTTCTACCTCTTCCCCAAGTACGACGTCGATATCCCCGCAGCCCAGATGGTGGCACACCTCCGCGACTTCGGTGTCGCGGTCCGTCCCGGCAGCGAATTCGGCCGCAACGGCGAACACCACTTGCGGCTGTCCTACGCGGCAAGCGCCGATGCCATTTCCAAGGGCGTCCAACGCATCGCGGCGGGCCTCGCCGCACTGAAGCAGACCCCGTGACAGTTCTCGATCCACCGGCTGGGCTGCGTGTAGACATGCAGCGGAACCGGATGCTTTTGGTGGACGCGGCCGGCCGGCTCTTCGGAGCCGGCCGTTCGGCTACCATGTCCGAGGTGGCCGCGGAAGCGGGCATCTCAACGGCCACTGCCTACCGGCACTTCGCATCGGTGGACGACGCGCTCGCCGCCTACCGCTTCGAAGTGGGCCGGGAGCTTCTAGAGTTCACCCGGGACCAGGAAGCACAGGGACTGGAGCTGCTCAAGGCCGTGTGCACCAAGTGGGTGCACCTGGTGGTCCAGCACGGCCAATCCATGATCCACACGCGATCCGCCGAGGGCTACCTTGCCCGCGTCAAGGCGGGCGCGTATTACCTGACGGTCCAGGCCGACGCACTCGCGAAGCCCCTTAGGGAAGCCTGCCGGGAACTCGGCATTGAACACCCCGGGGACGAGGCCCTCTTCCTCTGGAACGGCTTCTTCGACCCCCGCGAAATCAACGATCTCCTCCACAGCCTGGATCTCACGGCCGAGCAGGCCTCCGCCCGATTAGTCAGGACCTTCACGGCCGCCCTGACAGGGTGGTCCACTTCCAGGACCTAAGCTTGAGGTGACGAAAGGGTGCCCATCAATGCGTAGTGATACACAGCGCAACCGCAGACAACTGGTCAAAGCAGCTGGCCAGCTTTTCGCGTCCCGCCGCGGCGCCATCAGCATGACCGATGTGGCCAAACACGCCGAAATCTCCACCGCCACCGCCTACCGGCACTTCGCGTCAGTGGAAGACATCCTGGCCGAGTACCGTTTCGGCGTTGGCGAGAAGCTGCGCGACTACAGCCTCAAGCAGCAGGAGGCCTCCGGCGTCGAACTTTTGACCATGGTGAGCCGCAAATGGGTGGACCTCGTCATTCGCCATGGCGGCGCCATGCTGTACACGCGTTCGGGCGAGGGCTACTTGGCCCGCTTGCGCTCCGGCGCGTTCTACCTGACCGTGCAAGCCGATGCGCTTGAGCGTCCGCTGCGCGAGGCGTGCGAGGAACTGGGGCTACCGGCGATCGGTGACGAGGCCATGTTCCTGTGGAACATCCTGTTCGACCCCCGCGAAATTTTGGACCTCATCAACACCGTGGGGCTGACAAAGGACCAGGCCACCGCACGGCTGATTGCGGCCCTTAAGGGCGCGCTGGCTGGTTGGAGCGATGACCGCGGGCAGGTCGACAACTGAAAAGCCGAACCCTCAGGTCCGGCTTTTTCCATATCTATGAGGCGACTGGCCTGATCAGTTCGCGGATCCGTTCCGCCGGGAGCGATGTCAACGCTGCGATCCGGAAGACATCCAAGCGTCCGGTCTCCAGACCTTCCAGGACATCGCTGCGGAGTCTTTCCACGCTGCGCTCTTTGTCTTCCATGGCGCCCTCAAGCTGCCGGACGATCGCCGCAAGCACCGAAAGATGCCACTCCTGCTGGGCCCCTGAAAAGTGGAGGTCCTGGTATGCGCCACCAAGCCGCTTGACGTCCGTTGCCCGGATACCCACGACGGCCGAAACGGCGGCCAGGGAAACCTTGTCAGCCAGCGCCGCGGCAATAGCCTCATTCCGGCGGTTCAGGAGCATCCGCACATGGCTGTCGATGCGGGCACGGGACACCCTGGACGCCAGGAGGCGCGACTCCAACGGACTGTGCCGGCGCGCCCCGGCTGAAATACGACGGCGGGGCCTGGCTTCAGCTACGTAGGTCACGGTGCGTGAGGCCCTGGACCAGGTGCCAAACAACTGCCTGGTTGCCGTGCGTGGGCATGATGCTGCCCTCCAGCACTTGAAGGCCCGGGCCCATCTGGCCTACGGGAGCCCACACGCCGCTGACCGGGCAGTGGCTTCCGGTGCCGGCGACGTACCGGCACCGGTGCGTGTGTCCGACTGAGTGTTCTCCAACGATGCGACGCATCACATGCCTCCGGGGATTGGGGAGTTTGCTTGGAAACTCGGGGAAATCTGATGCTTTAAGCGTATGTCCGGGCTTACACAAAAGCAAGAAAGTTTTCTCATTTGTTTAAGATTTCTCATGGATTTCCTAGGCCTCACCGAAGGCCTCCGAATGCGGTCCGGGGATCTGCGGGAAGCTCAGAGTCAACCCTGCGCCCGCCGCCTCCTCCTGGGACCGAGCGTGTGCGTCAAGGGTGTCCACATCACAAGAAACCCTTGACCTCCTACCGGAGCATCTGCGAATCTTTTCTCAAGTATGATTTTTTGCCATGCCCGACCGCAATGGCGCGACCGGAAGGACCTTCCACATGAGCTCCACTTCCCTCCCACCCCTCGTTGTCATGGGCGTCTCCGGATGCGGAAAGTCGACCATCGGCTCACTCCTGGGCGAACGGCTCGGCATGCCCTTCCAGGACGGCGACGACCTCCACCCCGCAGCGAACAAAGCCAAGATGGGCGCAGGCATCCCCTTGGACGACTCCGACCGGAAGCCTTGGCTCGAAGAAATCGGCCGGACACTCCATGCGGCGGTGGCTGGTGGCACCCCGTCGATCATCGCCTGCTCGGCACTGAAGCGCAGCTACCGCGAATTGCTTCGCGCGCATGTTCCCAACGTTGTGTTCGTCCACCTGCACGGCGACCGCGAAACCCTCCTGGCCCGGATGAACGCCCGCGATCACGAATTCATGCCAAGCAGCCTCCTCGACTCGCAGCTCAGCACGCTGGAACCCCTGGCCGTCGACGAAGAGCACGTACTTGCCGACTTCAACCTTGCCCCTGACGTACTCATCGAGGACATCTGCGGCCAGCTCGCCGCCTAGTTTCGCGGCACCCAAGGAGGCCGACGACGGTGCCGGCGGCCGCCGTCGTTCGCTTGCCGTGGGCGCTTAACCTGTGCGAGCCGCCGCGGGACAGCTAGCGTTGAGGGATGACCGCTGAGTACAGGTACGACGTCGAGGTGCTGCACCTTTTGGTCTCGCCCGCCCACGCCTACTTTGGCCGGGCGCGGGAAGGAGCTGCCGACGTTCCCACCACGGATGCCGCAACCGCGGAGTTGGTTACGGGAAAGGGAATCGTCGGTGACCGGTTCTTCGGCAAGGCCGCGCACATGGACGCAGCGGTGACGGTGTTCGCCGTCGAAGCCCTTGAGTCGATCGCTGCCGAACTCGGTGCCGGACCCTTCAATCCACTGCTGACCCGCCGAAACGTGGTGATCCGTGGCGTCGAGCTTGCGCCGTTGTTGGGGCACGAATTCTCGCTCGAGTCCGGGGGCGATTCCGTGGTTTTGAAGGCAGGACGCCCTGCACATCCCTGCGCCTGGATGGACCAGATGCTGGCTCCCGGCGCCCACAAGGCCATGCGCGGACGGGGTGGGGTGAGGTGCCAGGTGGTCTCGGGTGGACTATTGCACCGCGGGCCCGCTGTTTTGGTCAGCCCCGTCCCTTTGGAGCCATCGCGGGCCGGGGAGGCCACGGTGCTGAGGCCCTCAAGGCTGCCGTGATCCCAAGGCGCGTGCCGCCACGACCTACTTTCAGCTGCGGAAGCCCGGGATTCAACCTAAGTCAGTTGAACCCGGCCGCCGCCAAGCTCAAAATGGGTGGTGAAGGAACGCCCCGTTGGAGGCTGCAAGATCAGCGGAAGTTGCGGCCAGGCTCGGTCTCGTTTGTATGCCCCGTTTCCACGCGTTCAATGAGCACGGACCCCTGACCTTTACCCTTCTTGGCCGGCGGGATCACGGCATACCAGATGCGGCCACCGTGGGAGAACTTGTACTGATAGCGGTCATGCTCCAGACCTTGGTATGTCAGGCTCCGGAAACCACCGCGCAGTATGTAGCACAACCCTGGCTGTTCAAGGCCTGGATTCGTCGTGAGGTACTCCCATGCCTCGGCGAGGCTATTACGAGCGGTTGCTTTGGCATCCTGCCAACCCTTCTCTGCCTCACGGGTAATGAATTGCAGGACGAAGTCAGTGCTCTTGGACGGCCTGGGGACGCCGTCCGTTCTCTTCGCCAAGCTACGGCCCCTCGAGAATGACAGGCCGATCCAAATAGATCAGGTCCGCACTGCCAACCGGGATCCCCTCAGCTACGGCCGCCGCCGTGGCTTCCCACGCCGAAATCACTACCCCGAGCCGCCCGAAGAACCCCACCGCAGCGCAGCCCCGGGCTACCTCCACGACCTCGGAAGCGAACTCATCCTGCTCAGCCCGGGTGAGGAACGTCAGCCATGGAAAAGGCACGTGGAGCCGTTGGACGAAGTCACCTTCGCCGAGGGAGGCGGCGATGAGGGCGGAGGCCAACTGCAGACCGTGACGGTCGTTGCGGTGATCGCTTGCTTTGGAAACTATCAAGTCCTCTTTGCCGCGTCGCGTCACGACGATATCCCCCTCGTCAATGTGAGAAAGGACTTCCTTCGGTTCGCGCAGCAGCTGCGTGAAGGTGGCGGTTGTAGTCATGGTGGGATTTTATCTGATAAACATCAGATAATCACCTGTTCGAGCATCCACTCGTAGCCTCGGATGATCAAGAGGCGGCGCTCATCCCGGAAGGGTAACGCCCCGCCATTAAGGTGTAGCGCCACGACCCACTTTCAGCTGCGGAAGCCCGGGATTCACCCTAAGTCAGTTGAACTCGGCCCCCGCCAAGCTCAAAGTGGGTGGTGAAGGCACGCCCCCGCCGCCGAAAACCCTCACACTTCCGCTGCCGGCGCCGCGAACTGGGCCTCGTACAGGCGGGAGTACGCCCCACCGGTGGCCAGGAGTTCGGAGTGCGTCCCCTGTTCCACGATCTGCCCGGCTTCCATCACCAGGATGAGGTCTGCGTCCCGGATGGTGGAGAGCCGGTGGGCGATTACAAAGCTGGTGCGGTCGGAGCGCAGGGCATTCATGGCTTTCTGCACCAGGACCTCTGTCCGGGTATCCACCGAGCTGGTTGCTTCGTCCAAGATCAACACCGAAGGACGGGACAGGAACGCCCGGGCAATGGTGAGCAGTTGCTTCTCCCCCGCCGAAACATTGCTTCCCTCGTCGTCCAGCACGGTGTCGTAACCCTCGGGCAGGGAGCGCACGAAGCGGTCAACGTAGGTGGCTTGTGCGGCCTCCATAATTTCGGCTTCCGATGCCGAAGGACGCCCGTAAGCAATGTTGTCCCTGATGGTCCCACCGAAGAGCCACGTGTCCTGCAGGACCATGCCCATCCGCGAGCGCAGTTCTTGCCGTGACATGGTGGCGATGTCCGTGCCGTCCAGGGTGATCCGGCCGCCGTCGAGCTCGTAGAACCGCATCATGAGGTTCACCAGGGTGGTTTTGCCCGCACCCGTCGGGCCAACAATGGCGATGCTTTGGCCGGGCTCGGCCACCAAGTCGAGGTCCTTGATGAGTGGCTTGTCCGGTGAGTAGCTGAAGGAGACGTTCTCGAACACGAGCCGGCCCGGACCCGGACCCGAGCTGGAGCCAACAGGTTCCGGCGACTCTTCGTCCTCATCCAGCAGGTCGAACACCCGCTCGGCGGAGGCAACCCCGGATTGCAGCATGTTGGCCATGGATCCGAGCTGCGCAAGGGGCATGGTGAACTGGCGGGAGTACTGGATGAACGCCTGCACGTCGCCGAGCTGCATTGCCCCGGACGCCACCTGCAGGCCACCCACCACTGCGATGCCCACATAGACGAGGTTTCCAATGAAGGTCATGGCAGGCATGATGAGGCCACTGACGAACTGGGCCCCGAAGCTGGCCTGGTACAGCTCGGAGTTCTTGGCACGGAAGCGTTCCTGCACCTCGTTCTGCCGTCCGAACACCTTCACCAGCGCGTGCCCGGTGTAGGTCTCTTCGATGTGTCCATTGAGTTCGCCGGTGTTCTTCCATTGGGCGACGAAGAGCTTCTGCGACCGTTTGGCGATCAACACCGTGATGCCGAGCGTCATGGGGATGGTCACCAGCGCGATGAGTGCCAGCAACGGCGAAAGGATGAACATCATCACCAGGACACCCAGCACCGTCAGGAGCGAGGACACTACTTGACTGATGGATTGCTGGAGGCTTTGGGAAATGTTGTCCACGTCGTTCGTGACCCGGCTGAGGAGCTCACCGCGTTGGATGGAGTCGAAGTACTTCAGCGGCAAGCGGTGGATCTTGGCTTCTATCCGCTCCCGGAGCCGGTAGACGGTCCGCTGCACGACGCCGTTCAGTACGTAGGCCTGCATCCAGCCGAACGCCGCGGCCAGGACATACAGCGCGAGCGCCCAGAGCAGCACCGAGGACAGCGCGCCGAAGTCGATGCCGACGCCGGGCGTGAGGGTCATGGCGTTCAACATGTCCGCCTTGGCGCCCTCGCCTGAGGCCCGCAACCCCGCGATCACCTGCTCTTTGGTGACGCCCGCGGGCAATTGCTTGGATACGACGCCGGCGAAGATCAGGTTGGTGCCTTCACCAAGGAGCCGCGGGCCGATGACGTTCAGGGCCACGCTCGCCACTGCGAACGCAACCACCAGCGCCAACCACAGCCGTTCCGGACGCAAAGTGGCCAGCAGGCGCCGGGCGGAGGCCCCAAAGTTGGAGGCCTTCTCGGCGGGCACATTCATTCCGGCGAAAGGTCCACCCCTTCCGGGGCCCATCGCCGGCCGCTGCGGACCACGGGTCATGGTGCTCATGCTGCCTCCTCCGCTGCGAGCTGGGAGGACACGATCTCCCGGTAGGTTTCGGAAGTCTCCAAGAGCTCGTCGTGTGTGCCCTGGCCAACGATCCTGCCGTCGTCGAGCACCAGGATCTGGTCCGCGTCCGCGATGCTGGAGACGCGCTGGGCGATGATCACCAGCGTGGCGCCATTGGTGTGGCTCTTGAGGGCTTGGCGGAGCCGGGCGTCGGTGGCGGTGTCCAAGGAAGAGAACGAGTCGTCAAAGATGTAGAGCTCCGGCCGCTTCACCAGGGCCCGGGCGATTGCGAGCCGCTGCCTCTGGCCCCCGGAAACGTTGGTTCCGCCCTGCGAAATGGGAGCGTCGAGTCCGCCCTCCATCTGCTCAACGAAATCACGGGCCTGCGCCACCGAGAGAGCCTGCCAGAGCTCGTCCTCCGTGGCGTCAGGTTTGCCGTACAGCAGGTTGCTGCGGACAGTTCCCGAGAAGAGGTACGGCTTTTGCGGCACCAGGCCGATGTGCCCCCACAGCAGGTCAGGGTGCAGTTCGCGGATGTCCACGCCGTCCATGCGCACGGAACCGGAAGTCGCGTCGAAAAGCCTCGGCATCAGGTTCACCAAAGTCGTCTTTCCAGCGCCGGTGCTACCGATGATCGCCGTCGTCTGCCCTGCCAGCGCCGTGAAGGACACCCCGCTGAGAACCGCTTGCTCGGCACCCGGGTAGGCGAATCCGACGTCGTGCATTTCAAGCTGGCCGCTGCGGCGGCCGGTGAGGGAAACCGGGTTCGACGGCGGCTGGACACTTGAGTCGGTATCCAGCACCTCGCCGATGCGGTCGGCCGAGACGGAAGCGCGCGGGATCATGACGGCCATGAAAGTCGCCATCATCACGGACATGAGGATCTGCATGAGGTAGCTCAGGAACGCGATCAAGGTGCCCACCTGCATGGACCCGTCCTCGATCCTGAAGGAACCGAACCAGATCACCGCCACGCTGGAAACGTTCATCACCAACATGACCACAGGGAACATCAGTGCCATCAAGCGGCCTGCCCGCAGCGCAACGTCCGTGACGTCGTCGTTCGCTTTGCCGAACCGGGCCGACTCCATGTCCTCCCGCACGAACGCCCGAACCACGCGGATGCCGGTGAGTTGTTCGCGGAGGACGCGGTTTACGGCGTCGATCCGGATCTGCATCTTCCGGAACAAGGGCACCATGCGGGTCACGATCAAGCCGACACAGACCAGCAGCACCGGCACGCACACGGCGATCAGCCACGACAACTGGGCGTCCTGTCGCACGGCCATGATTACGCCGCCAATGCTCAGCATCGGCGCGGCGACCATCAGTGTGCAGGACATCAACACCAGTTGCTGGACCTGTTGGACGTCGTTGGTGGAACGGGTGATCAGCGACGCTGCGCCGAACCGGGTGACTTCCTGCTCCGAGAATTCACCCACACGGCTGAAGATCGCATCGCGGACGTCGCGGCCCATGCCCATGGCGGCTTTGGCACCGAAATACACGGCGACCACGGCACACGCGATCTGCAGGAGGGTGATCAGGAGCATGAGACCGCCCAGGCGCAGGATGTAGTCGGTGTCCCCCACGGCCACGCCGTTGTCGATGATGTCCGCGTTGAGCGTCGGCAGATAGAGCGACGCGATTGACTGCGCGAGTTGAAAAACGACGACGGCGATCAGCAGCCTCTGGTGGGGCCGCAGAAATCGAACCAGAACCTTCCACAGCATGGGGTCTCCGAGCTTCAAGGGTGTGAACCGAAGGCCAGTTTACGTCTGGTTGCTGTGGGCAACTAGGGGGAATTCAGTAGGCTGGAATGGTTCCACCCCAGAACCGCTATGAAGGGACCGAAGTCTTGGCTTACATCACCGTCGGAAACGAAAACAGCACTGAGATTGAGCTCTATTACGAGGATCACGGGTCGGGACAGGCAGTGGTCCTGATCCACGGCTACCCGCTGGATGGCTCCTCCTGGGAGAAGCAGACCGCGGCCCTCCTGGACGCAGGCTACCGCGTGGTCACCTATGACCGCCGTGGCTTCGGCAAGTCCAGCAAGCCCACCGTTGGCTACGACTACGATACGTTCGCTGCGGACCTCAAGACCGTCCTGGAAACCCTGGACCTGAACGACGCCGTCCTGGTGGGCTTCTCCATGGGCACCGGCGAGGTTGCCCGGTACATCAGCACGTACGGCTCGGCACGCGTGGCGAAGGCAGTGTTCCTTGGCTCGCTGGAGCCGTTCCTCCTGAAGACGGACGACAACCCGGACGGCGTTCCCCAGGACGTCTTCGACGGTTTGGCCGCGGGCGTCAAGGCGGACCGCTATGCGTTCTTTACCGAGTTTTTCAAGAACTTCTACAACACGGATACCTTCCTTGGGACCCAGCGCCTCAGCCAGGAGTCGGTGGATGCCAGCTGGAATCTCGCAGCAGGCTCCGGCGCGTTCGCGTCCGTTGCGGCGCAGCCGACGTGGCTCACGGATTTCCGGTCGGACATCCCCAAGATCGATGTTCCGGCCCTGATCGTCCATGGAACCGCGGACAACATCCTGCCGATCGATGTCACGGGCCGCCGTTTCAAGGATGCCCTGCCCAGCGCCGAGTACCTGGAAATCGAGGGCGCCCCGCACGGGCTCCTTTGGACCCACGGCGCGGAGATCAACGAGGCTTTGCTGGGCTTCCTGAAGAAATAGGCCGTACCTAAGGGTTTGTGCCCCCGGGACATTCTCCGGGGGCACTTCCCTTTTAACTGCTATTTCTAGAGTTAACTGCTATTTCTTGAGCCGGAGTTTGCGGGCTTTCTTTCCGCTGCTCAGGTATTCCTTTTCAGAGGCCTCGGCCAACGCCCGCTCGGCCTCGTGAAGCAGCCCATAAGTGAACGCCTCCCTGCCCGCGCCCGCTGCCGAACCCAGTTTGAGGAGTTCCGCGCGGGCCACGGCACTGTCCTGGTGCTCGCCGAGGATTCCCTGCACGGCGTGGGCGGCGTCGGACAGCTTCGCCGCACGCTTGCCGTGGACGCTCTCGACGGCCGCCGCTGCAAAACGCAGCTTCTTGGCCGCCTTCCGGACATCGTGGAAAGCCTTGTCACGCGAAGGTCCGACGGCGGCAGCCACCGCTGCGTCGTGGCGTTTGGCCAGGCGCTTGACCGCTTTATTGACGAGTTTCCGCGTGGCCTTCCTCGCTCCGGGAGTCACCGATGGGGCCACCGGAGGCGCGTCCAGGAAGGCCTCGAGTTCATCGAGGAGGCGGAAGTAGCGGGGGCTGTTCAGGCGGGAGTGGATGGCGGCGAGCGAGGTGTCTTTCCGAACCTTCATTCGCTCGTCGAGATCGTCTTTCAACGGACCGAGTACCAGTTTTCCGGGCAGTTCGTCCAAGGACTTCCGGAACCGCTCGTGCAGCACTTCCGCATCACGGTAGCGCCCCAGCGTCTTGGCCAGGGATTGCAGCCCCAGTTCGAGCTCTGTCACGGGATAGGACTTGAACAGTTTGCGGTAGCTGTGGAGTACTGAACGGATGCGCCGGGTTACCGATCGCATCTGGTGGACGGAGTCTTCGCGTTCCAAGCGAACATGTGAGTCCATCAGGAGCAGCTTGGCGACTTGCTGGTCCAGGTAGTTCAGCACGGGAATCACCGCAGGACCCTTGCGTTGGGGAATCTCACGGCCGGTCCCCCTGGCTTTTGGCCACAAGTCTCCGAAGGCCGTGGCCAGCTTGGACGTGCGTTCGCTGGGATGCGCCCCGGTTTTGGCCAGGAGCGCCGACGCGGCGTCAAGGAACGCCTCGCCAGCAGCGTCATCTTCGTCGCCGGGGGCCAGTTCCACTTCCCATTCCCGCCAGCTGTGGGCGTGGCCGCCACCGAGCGAAACCAGCGCCTGCACGTGGTCGTCGACGAACTCGGCGATGCGTTCGCCGTTGGATTGGTAGAGCGGGTAGCTGGTGCGTTCGGTAGTGAGCGTTGCTACCGCGGAGACGGCATGACCCCGGGTGTAAGCGAGGATCCGCGCAGTAAGTTCTGCGGGCACGGTCTCAGGTTGGCCGAGCGGGGCGTGGATTTCGGTGCGTTTGCCTGGGCTGTGCGGTACCTTGAGGTGCCATCCGGCGTCCGGTCCGCCGGTTCGTCTGCGCAGGGTGATCCTCCGCGCGGCCAATGCCAAATCCTGGGTATCGAAATAGACCGCTTCCAGCTGGTGGACGGCCGGTTCGCCCACCTTGGCGACGCCGTCGATCCCGTGGAGCTCCGGGAGCGGGGTTGAAGCGTCAGCGTCGAATTTTTGCTCTACTTCCAGGCTGGTGGACTTGGCCATGACTTCGGGTCCTCCCGTATTTGGAGTACTTGATGAAGGCGCCCGTGAAGGCCGGCCCGTTCGCTTGGCCGGCCTTCACGAGGATTGCGGTTATACCAATGCTCCTCCGCCTTCGTCCACATCGCCACCCGCAACTGTGCCCCGCCAGGCCCCGGTTTCGTGTCCTTGGGCTTCAATGAATTTCTTGAACTTGTCCAGGTCCGCGCCAACGCGCAGGCTGTCCGCTCCCACCGCGGAGCCGGCCTTCTCGGCCAAGCCCTCCGGCTCCCACTCGATCTCAACATTGACCCGTGTCCGGGTTGCTTCGAGAGGCTCGAACGTCACCGATCCGGCGTTGCGGGGCCCGTCGACGCTGGCCCAACTGACCAGGGAATCCGGGACCTGTTCGATGATCTGGGCGTTGTAGTCACGCTTGACGCCACCCACATTCGTGGAGAAATGCAGCGCTGTATCGTCGATCTGCTGGACCGATTCCACGCCGTTCATGAACTCGGGGAAGCTCTCAAACTGGGTCCACTGGTTGTAGGCAACGGAAACGGGGACGTCTACTTCAATTGATTTGTTGACGGTAGCCATAAATTGTTTCTCCTTCAGTGCTGTGGTGCATGTCCGCAGGCACGCAGGGTGCCTTCATCCGGACGGGCTAGCCTGCGTTGAAGTCCTCTTCATCGTCATCGTTCGGCGACTGGTCCTGTGGAAGATTGTTGCCGCTGCCATCAGGCAGGGACTCCGCGTCGGGTTCCAGGTTCTGTTCTTCGCGGGACTGCTCGTCAATACCCCCAAAGCGACCGGCCCCTGGTTCGCCGGCGCTGTCGGCATCCTCCGGGTCCAGATGGCTCAGGTTCGGAGCACCGGTTTGGTAGGTCTCGCCGTCGGGGCTGTCCTGGCTCAGTCCGGCCTCGCTGAGGTCTTCTTCCACGCGGGGCTGGGCCTGCAGGCCGCCGGCTTCCTGCTCTGCCGTAGGAGTGCCGTAGCCTCCGGCTTCCTCTTCAGGTGTCGGGTTCTGCCTGTCCATGAGACCTGTCCTTTCCATGTGGTTAAGCAGCTTAATGGAACACTTCGAACTTATAAGGGTACTTAGCGTTGTGTCCACCGTTTACGGAAAATACTCAGCAAACTTATGAATTTCCCGTTCCAGGCGCTATCGTGTGAGCCCCGATTCATACGGCGTGAACTCCGGACGCAACGTCACTCCCCCGGCGCCCAGCACTGCTATGTCTTCCCACAGCACCATGAACGAGCCTCTGTGGCGCCACCGCAGCAACTGTGCCAGGGGCCACGGTTGGGTCAGGTTTTGCCGCTCAAACCCCAGGAACGACGAGGCCGTCCTGGGACTGACGATGATCCCCACCAACCGCGCCTTGCTGAGGAGTTGCCCGGGGGCCGCGTCCACCGCAAAGCGGACGTCGGATACTTCGCCCACACGCTCGCCGCGGCTGTCCAACACATCGGTTCCCAAGAGGTCACTCAGGATCATGGCGCCCTCCCGGAATCCGTCCGATCACATGGTTCCGCAGCCATTGCTCCACCCACGAGGCATCCAGCGAGTCAGAGCGGACGCCCACCGTCAGCACCGTATCCACGCCGGAGACCACCTCCCAGGGGATCCTTATCAACCTGCTCGACGGCGGCCTTCCGCCAAAGATGCGCGTCCCCAGGACCGGGCCGGTCAGCAGGGCGGTGATGTACGGCGGGTCGGAGCCTTCCGGAATCGGCTCGTCAGGAGCAGGTCCACTTACCTCGACGTCGTCAACCGTGGTGACCGGAACGCCGTCGACATCCAAAACCTGGCGGTCCAGCAGATGCAATTGCGCATCCAGCACCAAGCCGGCCGGCCGCGGTGCGGGCCGGAGTTCGCTGGCCTCGACTCCCTTGGCTTTGGCCATTACGCACCTGCTCCCGTCGCGATCATCAGGGGGATGGCCGCGATCGAAGCCACCAGGATGATCACCAGGTAGATCATGCCGGCCACGTTGACCGCGCGTTTGTTGACGTACTTCCCCATGTACTGGGGGTCGTTGGCCACGATCAGGATGGGCAAGTACGTCAAGGGCAGGGCGATCGCGGAAAAGACCACGGAATACTCGGTCACCAGAATCGGATCCACCCCCGTGGCCAGCACCGCGACGCCCACCAACAGAACCACGATCATCGAGAGGTGGAACCGCGCCGCCTGCGCAGGCCGCCGGAACTTCCCCCAGGACCAACCGAAGTACTGCGCCAGCGTGTACCCACTGGACAATGTGGTCTCCAGGGCCGCGCCAAACGTTGCCGCCACCACGCCCAATATCAGCACAGCCAGGGCAAGTTGCCCGCCGGCCTGCGCCACGGGCAGGACCACCTGGGACAAAGTGGTAACGCTGATGCTGGCAGGCAGAAGAACGACGGCGGCGCACGCGGCGATGGCGAGCGAGAGGAACCCGCCGAGCGGGAAGCCAAGAAGGACGTTGAGGCGTGCCTGGGCGAGGTCCTTCACCTTCCACCGCTCCTCGACGGCGCCGGAGGAGAAGAAGAAGACTTCATAGGGGGTCATGGCAGCGCCGAAGAGTGCGATTGCGTAGTACCAGTACGTTCCGCCGCTCTCCCCGTGCGAAATCGACGGCGCCAGTGCCTGGGTAGCGAGCTGGCCCCAGTCCGGCTTGAGAAGGAACAACGCCACAGCGAACACCACCAGCGTGAGGCCCACGAGACCCGTGACGTTCTCCATGATCTTGAACTTCACCCGCCAAATCACCAACCAGACGGCAAGCAGCGCAACGGGAACCCAGAGCATGTAGGCCACGCCGCTTGCCAACTGCAAGGCAAGCGCGATGCCACCAATCTCGGCGGTCACTGTCATGAGGTTGATTAGGAAGGACGCGCCCAAATTGGCCAGTCCGGCGCGGGCCCCCATGCGTTCACGGATCACCTCGAACGTTGCGCGGCCTGACACCGCAGCCACCCTCCCGGACATGTTCGCGAAGAGGCAAATGCCAACTACTCCCACCAGGACTACCCAAGCGAGGGACATTCCGAAGCGGGAGCCCACCACGGCGTTGGTCACCAGATCCCCGATGTCGACGAAGCCCCCGATTGCGGTCAGGATGCCCAGTGCAACACCGAGGAGCCGTTTCACTGGATGCCGGCCTTGGTCATGAGCGCGTCGAGTTGGTTCGAGGCGTTGTGCAGTTCGTCCAGGACGGGGACCAGGGAGTTCTGGGCGGAACCGGACTGGCCTTCCTCTGGGCCTCCCGTTGGAGCCGTCAACGCATCCCGGGCGTGAAGCATGGCACGGGAGACGGTGGAAAGGGTTCCCAAGACGTCGTCCCGGAGCTTTTGCTCATCGGGTGTCGAGCCGGCAAACGCCTTGACCTGGTCCATGGCCGATTCCAACTGCTTCACCATGTCGTCCGCCGTCGTGGTGCCGGCTGCCGCCGTCGTATGCTCCTTGATCCTGAGGTCCACCGCAAGGCTGGTTGTCCGCACGGCGGATGCCGCATCCTTCAAGGGACCTTCCAGCGCTTGGCTGGTGGGCGGCTGCGCGCAGGCCGAGAGAGCTCCGGCGAGCGTGGCCAGAGCAAGGAGCATTATGGCGAAATGCCTCCGAAAGCGTCTCACGATGGTCGTGGAACCTCGCAGCCGCCCTGCGGGTTCAGGCCCGTGTAATTCAAGGGTCCGGTAACGATATTCAGGGCGATGGTGGCGAATTGGGAGCACTGGGCGGGAGGTGCGCTGTAGTACCCGCGCTGGCCCGCAGCTATTGCCCCAATGACGAGCCACACAACAACGATCAGCCCGATAAATGAACCGATACGCATTTTTCCTCAATCGATTCAGGGACTTTCCGCGCAAGGCGGGATCGGGAACGGCCGCGGGCAAAGTGTTCCTGCCCGCGGCCGCCAAGCCCGATCAGTCCGTCGGATTGGTTTCAGTCGTCAAACCGCGGTCATCCGCAGTTTGGTCATCTCTTTCTTCAGCCGGCCCGGGCGGGTCCGCCGACTTGTTCTCGCCGACATCGGCGGCATCATCCGGTTCTCCCCCGGATGCGGCGCCCGCGGGCACCTGAGCATGTGGTTCAGGTGAGCCAAGATCCCTGGGGATCGGTTGGCCGGGCGTCGTCACGCCGTCGTGGACCTGGCTAAAGCCCCCAGCTTCCACGGGGTCCGAAGTCATACGCGCGACCGCCCCCGTCCCAGAACCCATCCCAGCAAGGCCAGGACAAGCAGGATAATTCCTACCCACAGCAAGAAACTAAGGGCTTGGTTGAATCCACCAACCAGCAGCAGAACGATCGCAATGACCCCTGCAATAACCAATAGTGTGTTCATAAAGCTACGCATCCCTTCAAACAAATATGTCCAGTTAGGAAGGCGTCCGCTGGAACTCCCTTCGAAGCTCCACCCCATGGCAACGGGCACCGTACGGAGAAATGCCTCTCCTTGTTTCGTACTTACCCATAACGGCTGCGGTTCAAACAAAGCATCCTTTATGGGAAGCACGTGCACAGCAACATAATAAGCATGCTTTGTGTTTTCGCGAAGGGGCACGCCGAGATATTTAACGGTCACTTCACGCCGCTGCCCCACCGTGATCTGCACCTCAAACCGGCACGGGATGGGCCCCTGCCTCGTTGGTAAGAGGACGAAGGGAGGCCCCTATGCTCATGGTTCTCACCGGAATCGACGGATCAGGAAAGACGACGGCGGCGCGCGCCTTGGTTGCCGCTACCCGGAGTTCCGGGAGGGCGGCGCTGCTGCTCAGCAACCACGCTGCACGGCGACGCCTGTCGAACATCAGCCGGCGCATCGGATGGCGCCTGCCGTCGCGCCTGGCCGACGCCTTGGAGACCTCGATCCGCGTGTCCAATGTGCTCGTTTCGCATGTGCGGGCCCGGTTGTTTGCCCGCCGGCACCCCGGCGGACTGGTGGTGATGGACAGGCACCTCCAATGCCAACTGGCGCTGCGCGGGGCCCACGGCCTGCGGCGGGGAAAGCTGATCCCCTGGCTGCTGGATCGGCTCCCCGCACCCGACGCGTTGGTGTTCATCGATGCCGCGCCCGAACTGGCCCACCACCGGGTGGCGGTTCGCGGCACCGACGAAGAATCGCTGGACCACCTCGCAGCTTTTCGGGCCGCTTACAGCTCAGCTCCGGGATTCGGGGAATTCGTGGTTGTCGACGCCAATGGCACTCCGGAGGAGGTCTTGGAAAAACTCGTGCGGCTGGTCGGTCCGGCCGAGTCCCCACGGCCTGGGGAATGCGCCGAGAGTCCACCGCTTTCCTCAGCCAGGGCGTACAGATAGCGGCTCAGCGGGACCTCATCCGTATACTCCGGACGCCATATCGGCAGGATCATCAGCTCACCGCCGCGGTCCAGGGTAATGGGGAACGACTGGGCTTCGCGCGACGTCCCGATCGCGCCGACCTGCCGCCGGTAACGGTACTCGAGGGCCGACGACCCCACGGGAACAACCCATGACCCGTGGGCAGCCACGTGTATTTCGTGGAACAACGCCAGCCGGCCCGAACCGTCCAGGGCCACCTCCGCGAAGGCGGTTCCGGCGTCGTGCTCCCTCGGACTGAGCTGCCCCAGGACAAAGACGCGCGGCCAGCCCGACCTTTCACCGTCCACCACGGGAAGCGGGGCGCGTCCGGACTGTCGGAGCACGGCGACCACACCACCCACCACTTCGGCGAGCTTGGGCACCACGATCGAATCGGGGGCGGACCGGGGCAGCGGCGCGCTGGAGAGCGAAGGGTTTCTGTGAATCCTGGCGTCGAAGAAGTCTCCGAACCTGCCCATGGCGGCCTCCTGGGTAGGCCCCGCTGCTGAAGCCCATACAACAGATTGCAGCCGACGCGGCCCGCTGTCCAGAGTCGGTTTTGCGCCACCGGCATCCGGGAAACGGGCCTCTGCAATACTGGAAAGAACCTCAGCCCTGTCCAGCCACCGGCAGTGCCCAACCATCCCACAACCAAGGCGGGATACCTGGTGGCACATCACGCAAGAGCCGGTTCAGCCTGGCTGCGCACCTTCCACGAGAAATTCGTGGTGGAAGAACGGTACATGGAGCCGGCTGCACGCCGAGCCCTGTTCAGGACAGCGGCGGTGCTGGCAGCCGCAGGGTTGGTTGTTTTCGTGGCGACACTGATCGGCGTCCTCCACCAGGACGGACTCGCCAGCGTCGACCAAGCGGAAGAAGCCTGGCTGTTGACCATCCGAGAGGAGTCGCTGACAGCCGCCATGATCGTTCTGGCCGTGGTCTTTGGCCCCGTAGCACTGCCCATCATCATCCTGGTTGTGACCGTGGCGTGGGGAATCCTCGCCAGGCACGCCTGGCGCCCGCTCCTCCTGGCCGCCGCCATGCTCACTGGCGTTCTCCTGGCCCAAATCATCACCCGGTTGGTTGGCAGGCACCGACCACCGGAGAACCTGATGCTTTTCGGGCCGGACGGTTCGTTTTCTTTTCCCTCCGGCCATGTCCTGGGGGCCGCCGATTTCCTGCTGGTCACCACGTTTTTGGTATTCTCCAGGCACCGGAGTCCAAAGGCAGCAGCAGCCAGCTTTGTGGTGGCCGTGATCGGGATATTTCTCATCGCGGCATGCAGGCTCTACTTGGGCTATCACTGGGTCAGCGACGCCATCGCCTCGGTGTCCCTGTCCCTCGTTGTGCTTGGTGCCGTGATTGCTGTGGACACGTGGCGGACTGCCCGGGTTCCCGGCGAACCAGTGACGGGCGTCATCTCGGGCGAGCCGCCCAGCCATTGACGGCCCCTAGGCCCTGGGGCGCATCAGCGGCGGGTTGAGGACCGCGCGGGTGGCTTGGCCCGGCGTCGTACGCGCTTCTGGCGCGAGCCTGAACAGCGCTGCCGGCCTTCCGGCGTCGCCTGCGGTCATGCGCCCGGCGTCCTCAAGGAAGCCCGGGGTACCCGTGGCCTTGCGGTGGAAATTGCGCGGGTCCAGGCGCGTCCCCCACACAGCCTCGTAGACCGCCCGCAACTGGGCAATGGTGAACTCTTCGCCGCAGAAAGCTGCCCCGAGCGGCGAGTATTCCAGCTTGGATTTGGCGCGCTCCAAGGCATCGCCGAGGATCCTGGCATGGTCGAAAGCCAGCCCTATCTCCCCCGAATTCACCCGCTCCACGGGATACCATGCCGCCTGCGCGGCATCGCTTCCGGCTGACAGCACGGGAAAGTCCGGCGCGAGCAGCAGGTGCGCCACGGTCAGGATGTCGCCACGTGGGTCGCGGCCCTTGGGCCCATAGCTGCCCAGTTGCTCCAAGTGCCCGGGCAACCGTTCGACGCCGGTCTCCTCACCGAGTTCCCGCACCGCCGCCACAATCAAGTCCTCGCCTTCCAGGACGAAGCCTCCGGGCAACGCGCGCTGGCCACGGAACGGTTCAATGAGGCGCGTGATCAGGAGGACGTTCAACTCTCCGTCGCGGACCGTGAGGGCGACGACGTCGACAGTTACCGGGAAGCGGGCCGGGGCGGGATAACTCTCTTGGGGCATGGGTCCATCGTAGGGATTTATCGTCAAGTTGACAATAATCCCGGGACCTGCCAATGTTTTGTTATCGTCAAAGTGACGACAACAAGCGAAGGAGAATCTCATGGCCACCATCAAACGCTTCCCCTGGATCAGCCACTTTCTGGGCAGCCCCACCGGGTACGTCGTCCACCTGCAAAAGGGGACGGTAAAGCACCAGGGCGTGGGCCAGGCCTTCTGGTTCCGGCCCGTAAACTCGGTGCTCAGCGAAGTGCCGGTGGACGACCAGGAACTGCCCACCCTGTTCCACGCAATCACCCGCGACCACCAGGATGTGAGCGTCCAGGCCAACGTGACCTACCGCTTCATCGATCCCGTGGCCGTCTCCACCCGCTTGGACTTCGGTCTCCAGACAACGGGTTCCGCGCCGGCAACGGGACGGGAGCAGGTGTCCACCATCATCGGGCAGCTTTGCCAGAGCCACGCCATCGACCAGATCGCGGCCACCACGCTCTCGGAGGCCCTGGAGCGCGGAGTAAGCCAACTTCGCGTTGTCCTGACCGATGCCCTGCGGTCCGACGCCCGCCTCCAGTCCACAGGCATCGAGGTCCTCGGCGTGCAAGTCCTGGCCGTGAGGCCGGAATCCGACGTCGAACGGGCACTCCAGACACCAGTCCGCGAACAGCTCCAAGCCGAAGCGGACCGCGCCGTGTACGAGAGGCGGGCAGTCGCCGTCGAACGTGAACGCACCATCTCGGAGAACGAGATGGCGAGCCAGATCGAACTGGCCGTCCGGCGGGAAAACCTCGTGGCACAGGAAGGCGTGAACGCCCGGCGCGTTGCCGAAGAGAAAGCCGCGGCAGGCCTCATTGAAGCGCAAAGTTCCGCGGAACGGCTGGGTATCGGCGCCGCCGCGGAAGCCAATCAAATCCGTTTGGTGGGTGAAGCCGCGGCCGCCCGCGAGGCCGCAACCATGGACGTGTACCGGGGCATGGAACAGAGCACGCTCCTGGCCCTCGCCTTGCGTGACGCCGCCGGTTCGCTGCCAAACATTGGCAACCTCACCATCACCCCGGACCTCCTGAGCGGCGCACTCGCTGGGCTGTTCAAGGATCAGCCCGCGGCTCCTGCCACGCCTGCCACGCCTGCCACGAAGTAGGGACGTCATCATGGCCAACCCACGCATCGTCATCGTGCACCGGCGGACCGAACTGCAGGAACTCCTGGACCGCCACTCAACCCGGGGCCAGGCCGAGTTCTTCCTCCGGACCCGCGGACGGAATGTCCAGGACGTCCAGAGCCGCCACGACCACCTCGACGCCGCCCTCACCCTGGTCCGTTCGGCAGTGCCCGCCGAGTGGCGGCAGGCCGAGGTGGAGCGCGCGGACCTGAGCAGGTTCCTGCTGGCGGCCGAGGACGTCATTGTGGTTGTGGGTCAGGACGGCCTTGTTGCCAACGTTGCCAAGTATCTGGACGGGCAGCCGGTTATCGGCGTCGACCCCGAACCGGGCGCGAATCCTGGCGTCCTGGTCCGGCACAGTCCCGCGGCTGCGGCCGCCCTGCTTCGCGGCGCGGATCCCGGGCGGCTCGACTGCCACAACCTCACCACCGTGACGGCAACGCTCGACGACGGCCAGCAGCTTTCAGCGCTCAACGAGATTTTCGTGGGACACGCCTCGCACCAATCGGCGAGGTACCAACTCACCGTTCCGAGCTTTGCGCAGCCAGAAGGGCAGACGGAACGGCAATCCTCGTCGGGACTGATCGTCTCCACCGGAACCGGAGCCACGGGTTGGTGCGCCTCGATTGCCCTGGAACGCGGCGGACGGTCCCTACCTGCACCCACCGACCCTCGGCTCGCGTGGTTCGTTCGCGAAGCCTGGCCCTCCCCGCTGACCGGAGCGTCCCTCACAGAGGGGATTCTTGGGGCTGGCGAAACCCTGCGGATCACCGTGGCTTCGGACCAGCTGGTGGTGTTCGGAGATGGCATGGAAGGGGACCGGCTCATGGCCTCGTGGGGACAGGAAATCACGGTCCAACTGGGGCAAAGGCCGCTGCGGTTGGTGGTTTAGCGGGCGGGGTTCTTTCGCAGGTACTCCCGATGTCCGGGGATGGCAAAGTCGACTCTTCCGTGGGCCGAGGTTAGTAGCGGTTAGTTTGGTTAGTTTGGTTAGTTCGGTTAGTTTCCATGCTGCCCAGCAGTTAGTACCGACGGCGGCCTGGGACGCTGACAGCACCCGCTCTCCGCTGGGAGCAACGCTGGCGACGACGGGACGAAGTGCCAGCCCGGCGCCTCCCAGACTGGCACTTCTGGTTTCCCGCAGCCTTCCTAGAGCGTGGTCAGCAGTTGCTGCATCTCCTTGATCTCGGATTCCTGGGCTTTGACGATGTCCTTGCTGAGTTGAAGCGCATCAGCGTTCTTGCCGCTGGCGGTTTCGGTCTTCGCCATGGTGATGGCACCCTCGTGGTGGGTGATCATCTGGCTGAGGAAAAGCTTTGCGGCTTCAACCCCTTGGGCCGTCTCCAGTTTGGTCAGGTCATCCTCGCTCATCATGCCGTCCATGGCATGGCCGGAAGACATAGACGTCGGCTGGTTCCAGTCCTTCAACCAGCCGTTCATCGTGTCGATTTCCGGAGCCTGGGCGGCTTTGATCCTGGTGGCCAAGGCGGTAACGCTGGCAGGGACGCCTTGCTTCTTGAGGATCACGTCACTCATCTCAATCGCCTGGGTGTGGTGCGGGATCATCATCTGCGCGAACATCACGTCAGCGGCGTTGTGGTCCGCAGCAGCGGGTTGGCTGTTGTTCATGTTGCCGTGATCCATGCCCGGCATGGACGTCCCGGACGGACCCGGAGTCCCAGAGCAGCCGGCCAGGGCAATGGCGGCTGCGATGGCAGTGGCTGCTACGGGCAAAAACTGTTTCGTGTGCATGACAATAAAGTCCTTAATGGTGGTGCAGGGACATGGCCTGCAGGATGGTCAACATCAGCGATACGTGGTCCGAGCGGTGATTCCGGGTCCGGACGCACTGTGAAGGAACGGTCCTCGAATGGTGGCCACACGGACCCGTCGGGGTTCGCGCAGTCATCGCGGGACCGGGCCTTGGACGGCCTACGTTCTGCTGATGGACAAGTCCCCCGGAGAAGGTCCGGCGGGACGGTACTGCCACACACTGGCCGAGGTGAAGTCCGCGGGCTGGAGCGTGGCAGGAAGGACTGTGATGGTGTCGGGGGCCGGAGCTGCAAGGACGCCAGCCGCAAGCGAAGGGGTGCAGGTGACGCTGGCCGCGTGCTGGTCGCCGCAATCCCCGGCGCAGGAGCAATGAGCTGAAACCTCCGCACTGGCGTGCTGCGAGTGCACCCCGGCGGCCGTGGCGTGAGCCGAATGAGTTCCCGTCATCACGTGCATGCCAAGGATCCCGGCGATCAACGCAAAGACGGCGGCGAGCAGGCCGGCCTCGCGCAAGGAGGAACGCGTCAAGGCACGTAAAGCATCCATGGCACTCCTCCTCCTGTGGTTCCAGCCTATCGGTTGGGAATGGCGGAAGGGCTGGCATCGGCACACCTGCGCGTGCGCTGGCGATAGGCAGAATACTTCCCCTGTGGGAAGTATTCTGCCTATGCCCTCCGCACCACCCCTGTGCTAGCATTCCCGGAGATCGTGACCAATCCTCAGGAGGTGAGACCCATGTACGCAGTATCCGCAATGGGCGCTCCCCAGGAGTCCACGATTTCGCGACGGATGTAGTCGCCATCGGAGCGCCAAACACGCACATCGCGAAAGGCGACTCCAATGAACACAACACTCCCCCAAGACAATCTCCACAAGCGCGCCCTGGTTCTCGGTGGCGGCGGCTCAACCGGCAACGCCTGGCTGATTGGCGTCATGGCAGGACTGGTCGAAGCCGGCCTGGACGTCAGCAAAGCCGACCTGATCATCGGCACCTCGGCCGGTTCCACTGCAGCAGCCCAAATAACCGGCGGGAATCCCGCCGAACTCTTTGCCGCCGTCGTCAATGCCGACTACCAGCCGCGGCCGCCCCGTGCCGAGCCAAACAAAGCCCGCATCCGCGGCGCATCCGACCACATGGAACGCACAGCGCGCATCATGGCCGAATCCGAAGATGCGGCAGACATGCGCCGCCGGTTGGGTGCATCGGCACTCGAACGCCAGGCGGAGCTGGATCCATCAACGCAGGATAGATGGCGCGCCACCGTGGCTAGCCGGCTGCCCGGGTCCGAATGGCCGGACACACCACTTCTCATCACGGCCGTCGACGCCCGGACGGGAGAGCCTGTGGCTTTCCACCGGGACAGCGGCGTCGAATTGGTGGACGCCGTCGCCGCCAGTTGCGCCAGCGGTTTCGCGTACGGCATTGGCCAGGGTGACTATATCGACGGCGGCTACCGCGCCAACGCCGAGAATGCGGACCTCGCGTCCGGGTACGGCAAGGTCCTTGTACTCTCGCCGTTCGGTGGAAGGACGCGAACACCGGCTGAATGGGGGTTGGACCTGGCAACGCAGGTGGACGCATTGAGGGCCGCCGGAAGCAGGGTGGAAACCATCTTCCCGGGCTCCGATGCACAGCACATGTTCGGTGCCAACGCCATGGATCTCTCCCTGCGTCCCGCCGCTGCACGAGCGGGGTACCAACAGGGCCTGGACCTGGCACCGGGACTCACCGGGTTCTGGGGATGATCGAAAGGGCCTCTAAATAAGCCAGATCCGCCGGATGAGTCAACCGTTGTTCCCCTCCTGACCCCGGAGTAGGGTGGCCGAACCGCCAACCCTCAACATCGTCTGGGAAAGATCTGGGAGACACCATGACACAGGTGAGACGTCGATTTGCTGCGGTCACCGCAGCCTTGGCCCTAAGCGTGACGAGCGGAGCGGTGGCCAGTCCGGCCTTCGCCGATCCGCGCCACACCGAGAAAAACGCCACGGCAACAGGCTATGGCGGCGCCGTCAGCACGGTTGACCCGGAGGCTTCGGCGGCGGCCATCGAAGTACTGAGGAAGGGCGGCAACGCGGCCGATGCAGCGGTCGCGGCTGCCGCCACCCTCGGCGTCACCGAGCCCTACAGCGCAGGGATTGGCGGCGGCGGCTACTTCGTCTTTTACGATGCCAAGACGGGCAAAGTGGGGACCATTGACGGTCGCGAAACAGCCCCGGCTGGGATCACCAAAGACGCGTTCATCGATCCGAAAACGCAGAAGCCGTACAACTTCACGCCCGAACTCGTCACCAGTGGCGTCTCGGTGGGCGTCCCCGGCACGCCGGCCACGTGGGAACGGGCGTTGCAACGCTGGGGAACCATGGATCTGGGCGACGCCCTGAAGCCTGCCATCCAGGTTGCCAACCGCGGCTTCGTGGTGGACAAGACGTTCCGCCAGCAAACGCTGGACAACCAACTCCGTTTCAACACGTTCACGTCTTCGCAAAAACTGTTCCTGCCCGGCGGTGACGCTCCCGCCGTCGGAAGTATCTTCAAGAACCCCGAACTTGCCGCGACGTACCGGTTGCTCGCCAAGGAGGGCACCGCAGGGTTCTACGGCGGCCAACTCGCGCAGGAGATCGCGGCCACGGTGCAGGCGCCGCCGAAAGCCCAGGACGCCACTTTGCCCGTTCCGGTGGGCTCCATGACCACCCAGGACCTGGCGAACTACAAAGCCCTGGACCAAGACCCCACGCACATGAACTATCGCGGTTACGACGTCTACGGCATGGCTCCTTCCAGCAGCGGCGGAACTACCGTGGGCGAGGCGCTCAACATCCTGCAGCCCTTCGACCTCTCCGGTATGGAAACCACGGACGCCCTTCACCACTACTTCGAGGCGAGCGCCCTCGCGTTCGCGGACCGAGGGGCGTACGTCGGAGACCCTGCATTCGTCAACGTTCCCACGCAGGCGCTCCTTGATCCGGTGTTCGGCAAGGAACGCTCGTGCAGCATCAACCCGACGGCGGCGGCCACCAAACCTGTCGCCCCAGGCGACGTCACCAAGTACAGCGGGGCCTGCCCCGGTTCCGCGGCACCGCTCGCCGATGAGAAGGACACCGAAAACATCTCCACCACCAACATGACGGTCGCGGACAAGTGGGGCAACGTTGTGGAGTACACCTTGACGATCGAGCAGACCGGCGGCTCGGGGATTGTTGTTCCGGGCCGGGGATTCCTGCTGAACAACGAGCTCACCGACTTCAGCACGGTGTACAGCGCCACTGATCCGAACAGGATCGAACCCGGTAAGCGGCCGCGGTCCTCCATGTCCCCCACCATCATCCTCGACGAGGGCAAGCCTTTCCTGGCACTTGGTTCGCCTGGTGGATCCACCATCATCACAACGGTCCTGCAGACCATCCTGAACCGCGTTGACTTGGGCATGGACATCTCGGAAGCACTCGCAGCGCCCAGGGCAGCCCAGCGGAACACGGCGAACGTCACCGCAGAGCCGGACTTCATCACCGCTTACGGACCCCCGCTCAGGGCTCTCGGGCACAAACTTGTTCCCGCCGGTGACGCCTTCACATCGGCGGCCGAGATCGGTGCTGCTACCGCGATCGAATTCGGGGAGGGTGGAAAGCTGACTGCGGCCGCCGAACCGGTTCGCCGTGGCGGTGGCTCGGCCATGGTGGTGTCCACGGACCAGCGCGACAACGGAAAGGGACCCAAGCCCAAGTAGGACCCGCACGTGCGGACCGCGATCAGTCTTCTTCCTCGCGTTCCTCGCGGTCCGCCTTGACCTCCACCATGGAGCGCCAGAACGATACTCCGGAGCCGACCACACAGATGGTGCCGGTGAAGATCAGCCAAGCGGTGTCACTTCCGTTCGAGAGGAAAAGGTAGAGGGAGTAGAAGGCCAGGATCAGGGCCAGCAACAGCCAGACGAGCGATTTTTGGTTCACGATGAGTTCCTTTGCATTAATCCGTTTCTGGTCATGGGCCGGGGCCACCTAATTCCCCGGCCAGAGTGGTGACGTGGCGACCGCATCCCACAGCCACTCCCCCAGATTGAGTTGTCGATGGCTGGTCACCTCCGCGCGTCCGGACGAAGGAAGCAATCCGTTTGCCCGGTTGTCGGCGTCGTATGAAAGGACTGGGACGGTCAGGCCGCCGAACGTCACTGGGACCACGGCCTCAAGGGGCGCGTTGGATAACGACGGCGGCAGCGAACCGAGGGTGGCCATGCCAAGTTCCCGGTGGATCACCAAACCCTGCGACTGCAGGGAGACACGATCCCCGTCCTCAAAGGCACCGTGCGTTGAACCAGCTGGGGTCACGATGTTCAGGCGGCCGTCCACCAAGGTGTACCCCGCAACCTGCTTGGACGTCACCGGCACCACGGCCAGGATCAAGGCCAGGACGCCCATTCCTCCCGCCCCTACCAGTCCGCGCCGCCAGAGCGGACTCCCATTGCGTGCTGCCCTGAGGAAGAACCGGATGACGCCCGCGGATATAGGGACCAGGAGCACTATGAGAACCACCGCCACCGCCAGGTGTCCGGCGAAGCCGAACTGCAGGAACACCGGCACCAGACGCTGGAAGCCGATGCCCATGAAAGCTACGCCTGCCACGAAGCTCGCCAAGCCAAACCATGGCAGCAACCCCGGTTTAGGCAGCACGGACCCGGCGCCAAAAACATGCACGCTGATCACTTCTCCCAAAGCCTCCATGGACTTCCTGCGGAGATAAGGAATGTCCAGGGCGGACATGAGCGCCACGTAGCCGTCCAGCTTGATGAACGGAAAGAGGTTCAAGACGGCTACGCAGTAACAAAGCACTCCATACAGGAGGGTCCCGTCTTTCAAGGCCGACCCGGTCATGAACCCCTGCATAGATAGGGCAGCACTTCCCAAACCGAGATGCACCAGCGGACCGGCCAGCGCAACCAGCACACGCTGCCTTCGTGAAGGGAGACGCCAACCATCTGTCACATCGCAAAAGAACGCCGGCGAAAGATAGAACAGCATGATGCCGATACGCCGCGGCTGTCCCCCGAAGTAGGCAAGGGCCATTCCGTGGCCCAGTTCGTGCAGGAGCGTTGAGGCAAACATGGCTGCAGCGACGCCCAGATATGCCTCCATGGGAAGAGGCGTTGAGAGGATCCGCACGATCCCGGGACCAGCGGTGCTCAGGCCTACGATGCCTGCGAGCACCAATAACGCTGCCAGGACCAGCACTTCACGGCGCGCCAGAGCCGCGACCAGGGGTCGCAGGGAATGCAGGAACACGCTTGGGTTAAATAGAGTGAACTGGACCGTCAGTGGGGCCCTGAACTGGACTCGACTGACCTTCGCACGGTGAGTGCCGACGTCGAAAATTCCCGTGTTTGCGAGCTGCTCCACAACTCCCGTGACATCGTGGGCAGTCCACGGCTCACCCAGTTGCGCCGCTACCTGCGCGGGGCCCTTCAGACCGTCTACGGTTTTCAGGACTGCAGCAACATCGGCCGATACCCGCGCCCTGGGCACACCGTTCAACGCCACGATCCATGGCGCACTGTCCTGCACCGGACGGTCAATCGATGCCGACGGAGCCATACGCACAGGCCACTCCGGGGCAGGGGTGGAGAGTTTCTTGACCTGACTCATATGAGCGGATGCGGGGTCAGCGTGCGGCGCTCGGAGACGGGACCGAACAGGGACAGATTCTTGGTCTCGTCCATGGTCAATTGCACGGCACCCGGGCAGACCACCTTCCCCGTGACCCAGCCGAGTTCTTTGATTGACGCGGGAAGCCGGTGCGTAAGGTCCACCCAATGTGAGCCGATGCCGCGTGTGGCCAAGTGCTTTACCAGGACATCGACATCCGGCGCTGGTTTAGCGAACGGAACCGGGTATGCGGGGAACGACTGCAGCCAATCTTGGAGGCTGGCCACGGCTTTCGGCGTGCTCCAAAAGTCTGCCCGTGAGGCGTCTCCCGTCACCGAATCGCCCGCACCAAAGGGCGATGGTTTCCTAGACAGGAACAGCTCGCGGATTTGGAGCCCTTCCTGCAATGCACCGAGCATGGCTGACATTGGATCGGCAGAGGCCTTGAGCCCAACGGCACCGAACGGAACTGACGACGTGGCACCGATGATGACGCAGACCGCAGTGTGGAGTGGGGCGTCGTCATTCGCCACGAAGGCCAGCGTGAGCACGACGCCTGCCGTTCTCGCAGCCTCAAGCAATACGGAAAGGCTCCGTTCACGTGACGATTCCGGCAATTCTGCGAGGTCCACCCTGCGCAAGGGCGACTGCGAGCGCCAGGCCGACAAGAAGGCGTCACGTTCCAGCACCTCGGCAAGGGCTGAGGCTTGGGCGAAACACTCCGACGGTCCGGAAGCAGCACCGTTCGGGGACGGGTCAAAATACCGTTCCCACCGCGACGGGGACGGGCAGCCTGGCCGGTAGTCCACCAAGGGTGCCGGGACCTGCGACTCGATTCCATTCAGCATGTCGGTGGCGCGATACCAAGGGACATCGCAGGCGAGTGCGGATGCACGGCCAAGCCCGGTGGTGACAAAGTCGATCGGTTCCGCACCCGGCCCCGCCACCAGGTACTCGGAGTCCATCGGAGACGGCGCCAGGGCGAACCGCTCCACGGCTTCGCCGGCGCCCCGGATCAGCGATCCCCGTCGGCGAACGTCGAAAGCCCCGACGGCGGATGCGAACCCTGACGTGGCTGACCCACCATTGGCGAGGATTGCCACAGTCCGCCAAAGCCCGGACGCATTGGGCGGATACACGGTGGCCTCGGAGACCAGGCCGCACACGGGATCCAGGGTCAGGACAGGATCGAGGGCCATTTCAGTTTCGATGCTCATTTCCCGCACACCCATAGCTCGATGTCCTTAAGCCCTGGGCTCGGTGTAGCAATCCGGACAGGCCGGCGCTCTAGGACGGTGAGTCCCTCTCCGCCAAGTTCCTCTTCGATGAGGGCGTTGCTCACGAAGGCGATATCGCTTGCGTAGGCGGACGAGCGGTACGTCCCGCCTACGTCGAAGCTGACGTGGATCATGGTCACGTGGCGGGCCCCGTTGACGGGATCCCGGCTTTCCGCCGTGATGAGGAACGAGTCCTCCCCCAACGCCGAAACTGTCGTGCCGCCGTCGTACGCTGCTCCGCCTTGGTGGCTGTCGGCGTTCAGGACTGTCAGCAGGAATCGGCCGTCTGGTGCGAGAACCTCACGGACGCGGCGGAAGAGCCGACGGCGGTCTTGCTGGCCCAGCAGCGTCACCGAACTGGCGCCGAGAACCACGCAACCGAAGCCGCCCTCGAGCCCGAAGCGGGACATGTCCGCCTCCACCAGCCCAACGTCCGCCCTTCGCGGGTTGAACGCTGGCGTGCCCACCTTGGCGCGGAGCAGTTCCAGCATCTCAAGGGAAGAATCGACGGCGGTCAGCGGACGTCCCAGCGAGAGGAGCGCCCGCGTGATCCTCCCCGATCCGGCTGCAAGTTCCAAAATGGGGCCCGTGGTCCTGCGGGCGGCCGCCTGGATTTCGGGAAGTTCAGTGAGGTCGTTGGCGGTGATCTGGTCGTACAGGCGGGACCCCGAAACGCTGTAAAGGTCTTCGGGCGGGTCCAGGTGTCCCAGGACGCGCAAGATGGCATCGGCAGTCTGGTCAGGTGCTGGGTTCATCGGCTTTTGTCCTTGGGAGTTTGCTACGGGGGGAGCACACGCGGGCGGTTGAGGAAGGAAACCACCCGCGTGTGCTGGCTTGGCAGCGGCTATGTGGCCGCGAGGCCGACGACGATGCCGGCAATGATGATCACGTCACCAACGCGGATGTACCAAGGGGTGTCATCCGGAGTGTCGAGGTTCTCAAGTTCTTCGATGCTGAGTTGGAGCTTCATTGCTGCCTCCTTTCGCGTGTTGTGTTGGCTGGTGCCGTCCCGTCTAGGTGATGCTCACGGCGATGATGCCGATGGCCACTCCCTGTGAGACGCCTAGGAACCAGTTGTTGAAGTCCGGAGTGTCCAAGGACTCCACCTCCTGGATGGCCAGGTTGAGTTGTTTCTGCATGTGCTGTCACCTCCCTTCTTTCGTTTGGTTGGGCCTGGAGCCTGTCCATCACGTGATGGCTACGGCAATGCCCACCAGGGCGAGGCCCACCGTGATTCCGTGGATCCGTTCCGTCCAGTCGTCGGGCACGTCGATGCTTTCGAGCTCCTGGACGTTGAGGTCCAGGGCTTTGGGTGCGCTGATCATGTGCTCACCTCCTCTCTCTTGCTGGTCCCGGGTGGTCCCGCGGGCAAGTCATTGGTGGTTGCGGCGCGGAGGACGTGTTGAACTTGGACACCATCGAGTCCACGCAGCATGGGGAGGACGCCGCCCCAATTCCGGATGGCTGCCGCAGCGGCGGCCCGAACGGTCTCCTCGCTTGCAGGCAGGAACCGCGGAACGTCCCAACGCCCAATCAGCTCCGCCATCCCCGTTGCCGGGTTTTGGTTCAGGTCCACCGCTTCCTTGGTTGCTTCGACCCAGAGCCGATTCAGCCGCTGTTCGCTGCCCCAGGCCGCGTTGCCGTTAGCGATCTCGGCCCACACCGGCGGAATCAGCGCGGCCGTGGCAGTCATCTTCCGTGCGCCGGTCAGGTACGCCAGTTCGTTCGCGACGTACCAATGCCTGGCGCCGTACGGATTGCGGCCGATCAGCGACCACCCCGTGTGTGTCTCCATGCTGAGGCGGGCCGCCTGCAGCCGCAGTTCCGTCGAATCGCCGCGCCTTAGCTGTTCACCCACACGGAGGAGCCGGGCCAGCAGGTGATGAGCGTCGTCGTCGAACATGCTTGCTGTGCTGCCGATCATCGTCCCGGCCACGCGCAGGAACGCTTCAAGCAGCCCCTCGAGGACCAGCGCCATCGGCAGGGTGGCGAGGTGGCCGGCGTCGAGCACCGCTGCGTCGGCGGCGAGCTGCGGCGAGACGAGGAGACGGCGTCCGACGGCGGTGTCCAGGCACGCTACGGCGCTGACTTCCGCGCCGGTCCCCACGGTGGACGGGAGGAGCACGGTCTTGAGGCGCTTACCGGAGAACGGCACAGGAGGGAGCACCAGCAAACCCGAACGCTTGGCATGGCGCTCCACGAAGATCGCCAGACTGGGATCGGCGGAGAAAATGGCGGCGAGTTTCACGGCGTCCATGATGGAGCCGCCGCCGAGTCCCACAATCGTGTCCAGCCGGTGCTCCTGGATGAACTCGATGACTTCCCGCAGCGCCCCGACGCCCACGGGCGTTGCCTCCAGGTCCAGGACTGGAACTCCCCTGAGGTCGCCTTCCCTGAGCCGGTTCCGATGTTCGGTCAGGGAGGCGTCCGCTACGATCCCCACGCGTCCGCGGGTCAGTGAGCCCACGTACTTCGCCGTCGTTCCGGCCCCCAGGATGACGCAGCGGGTCTTCCATGCGCGGTCCGCGATCATGCGAAGACTCCGTCCGAACGGGCTTCTACGAGGCCGTTGGTGATGGCGGTGTGGAGTTCTTGGAAGTTTTCATCCGTGTACGTGAGTGAGGGAAGCAGTTGGATCCGTCCAGGCCCCGGCTGCACGATCGCGCCTGCTTGGTGGATGCGGCGGACCACGGCAAGTGTGCCGTGGGGTGAGAGTGCTGCACCGCTGTCCTTGTGCAGCTTCAGTCCGCGCAAGCAGCCGCGGCCCGTTGCTTCGCCGACGCCCCTGATGTCCTGAAGTTCGGCAATGAGCCGGTCCAAGCCTGCGGCCACTTCTTTGTTCAGCTTTACGTGATCCCTTCGGGTCATCTCGCTGATGGTGGCCAGGATAGCGGCGCACGTCGCCGGCGTTCCTGCCTGGGTTTCACCATGGACAAAGACGGACTCGGTGTGATCGAAGACGTCAGTGATGCGTTGGCTGATAAGGAGGGCCGCGCAGGCGCTGGTCCCGTTGGTCAGGCCCTTGGAAGTGACGATGATGTCCGGAGCTTCGGTCCATTCATCTGACGCGAACCAGGAACTCACCCGGCCGAATCCGGTTGCTACTTCGTCTGCGACAAGGAGGAAACCGTGCTCTTGCCTTTGCTTTTGGAGTGCTTCGAGGAAGCCGGTGGGGACAACCTCTGCACCGGAGCCCAGTACTGGCTCCACCATAACTGCCGCGATCCTGTGGCCTTCACGCCGCATCAGGTTGTCCAGGTCTTCGTTGTTGTCGAAGCCGACGTGCCGGATGTTCCGGGCATCCACGCCATAGACCCCTTGGCCCAGGTCATCACCGCTGAGGGCTTGGCTGCCGTACGTCAGCCCGTGGTAACTCCCCCTCAACCCGACCATGAGCTTCTTCTCGGGCTTCCCGTCCAGGGCCCAGAACTGGCGGGCGAGCTTCATGACGGCATCGTTGGCGGCGCCGCCGGACGTGGAGAAGAAGACTTTGCTGAACGTGCTCTTGGGGAGGCCCAACAAGGCGTCGGCGGCCTGGATGGCCCGTGCATGTGCCGTCCTGAAGAGCGGAAGGTAGGAGGCGCTCTTAAGTTCTTCGGCTACGGCGTTGGCAATGGTGGTGTTGCCGTATCCGAGATTTGCGTTCCACAGGCCGCTCTTGGCGCACAGCCGGCGCTGCCCATCGGCGAAGGTGACGTGGACGCCGTCGGCCGCTGTTGCCGTGTAGCTGTCCCGGTGGAAATCGTGCTGGGTGACCAGCGGGACCCAGAGCGGAAGTGTCACAGCAGTTCTCCGAGGAGGTCGATGCCGAGTTGATCGAACTGGGCCACGACGGACCGTGCCGAACCCTCCGCCACCGTCGGCGAAACACCCAGGGCGGCGGCGCTGACCGTCGCCGCGGCCTCGATGTCGCGGAGGTTGGAGATCGCCTCAATGAGCGTGGCTGCGTCCGGTCCGACCTTAAAGAGCCTGCCGGTCTTGGTGTCCAGGAGCCGGTACTCGCCTTGGCGTTCGAGGATGAACGGGGCTCCCGGCAGCGGGAGGCTGTGGCTCTCTGTGGCCCCGTACAGGCTCAGCCCAAAGCCGACCAGCCGGGTGTCCGGCCGGTGGTCGGGCACGATGAACTTCCACGCGTCCAGGGCGGAAAGGTACCGCGGAATCCAAGGACGGTGGTTGAGTTCCGCCCTTATCGCGGCCCCATCAGTGATGGACGCAACCGCCGATTCCGGCCTCAGCGGGACAGCTTTGATGCGAAGGTCGTGCAAGAGGTCCCCGGCGCAGCCAATCACCGTTCCGTAGGGGCCGCTGAGGATGGTTCCGTCAGCCGTGATGTGGATCCGTGCCAGGCTGCGGTCGAGGCTGCCCTGTCCGCCCAGCAACCCACGTTCGCTCAGCACGGCGTTGACATCGGTGAGTTGCCGAACGAAGTGGCCGGAGCGCCGGGCTTCCTCGGCGTCGTCGAAGAACGCCTGCCAATCCTCCACTCCCGTGAGCCTCACAACCGTCACGCCTACCAGGTTGATGAACGGAACTGCTGCGTAATCCTGAATCTCGAGGCTCAGGGTGCCGTTGACCAGGAGCTCTCCGCCTGGCTCGTCAAAGCTCCCTTTGACCGTTGCGATGTCCGGGTCATCGGAGTCGCCATCGACCACCAAGATCACAGAACCCTCCACCGCCAGGTCCTTTGCATAACCCGTGTGCTCGGCATTCTCCACGAAGACCACATGGCCCGGCACACGGCCCGGAATCCCCGTGACCCACTGGTCCACGGCCGCAGCGATGGTTTGTTCCTGACTCAGCGTCAAAATGCCAACTCCCCAATAGTTGTCCTGGTATCCCTGAACCGGCCCTTTGGACGGGCTCGTTCATGGGTAGGACACTATGGGCGCGGAGGCGCTCCACGATTGGCAAAATCGAAATTAGGTGGTGATTTTGGGGAAATTAGGTGGTGAAAACGGGAAACTAGGGGTTCTGACAGGGTGGTCTAGGTGGTGGGTTCTTAGTGGCCGATCATGTCGAGGCAGCCGCCGTCCATGATGCCGCCACCGGCCTGGATGGTGACCTCGCCTTCCCCCGGGACGAAGCCGTACAGGCAGCCTCCGCTGGGTACCGCCACCCCGAAACGCACGCCGTTGCCGCCGTCGTCCGTTTGAACGTCGCGGAGGTTGATAGCTTCGAAAGCTGTTTCGATGTCACCTGCGGTGGCGGGTTTGGCTAGCGCCGTGAGCGCGGTCCTTGCCGGCTCGACGTGCTGGTTCAGTTGCGACTGCATCTCCGGGCTGAGCTTCCGTCGCTGCCGGTACATTTCGTTCGCGGCCATCGCGGTGTCACCGTCGTATTGGACGCAGTTGCCCTGTTGCGGTTCAGTCCCGGCGATGGGACAGGCGGCGGTTGGCGTGGGGCTCTGCTGTGGTGCCGTGGCTGGCGGAGCGCCGCAGCTCACGAGCGAGAGAAGTACGACGGCGGCAGTCGCCAGAGCGGTTATCGGTGTTTTTGTTTTCCCCACCCTAGGGACCATACGGTAAGGAAGCTGTTTAATCCATCGATTGGCGTAAATGTCGGGGTGCGTCGTTAGCATGTGCTCATGCAGACATTCACGTGGGCAAAACCGAACTCCAACGGAGTCGTGGCCAAAGTCGCCGTCCTCCTTCCCGGATCCGGGTATCCCGTTGAGGGGCCCGTGCTGTTCTGGGTTGGGGAGATGCTCGGCGCACTGGGATGGCACGTCCAGGCAGTCAGATGGACGGCGGAGGACAGACCGAAGGACGATCCGCACTCCTTGGTGGCGCTTGCTGTCGAAAATGCCTTCGCCGAATCCTCCCCAGCTGGTCAGCGTTTGATTGTGGCCAAGTCTTTGAGCACCCTCGCGATTCCATGGGCGGAAGAAACGCAGACCGCCGGCATCTGGCTCACGCCGCTGCTCACCGACGAACGGGTTCGCAAAACCGTCGCCAACTCCACAAAGAACGACCTCTTCGTTGGTGGCTCCGAAGACAAGCTGTGGGATGGAGGCGCCCGGCCTGGATTGCATGGGACGTTCCTGGAGGTGCCCGGAGCAGACCATTCCCTACAGATTCCGAATGACTGGAGGGCGTCTCAGGCAGCGCATGCGGAGGTCTTCGGGAGGATCGAGGCGTTTGTGCTGGAACTCGAAAAATCGTGGTCAGGCACCACCTAGAGAGTTTGCGACAGCACCTAATTTTCACGAAACAGCACCTAATTTTTCCGCTTATGGCCTGTGAGGTCTTCTTTTCTCCACCTAGTGCCAAATATTGGCGGCATGCTTGGAGCACAAGGAAGCCAATGCATGGGGGGTTTACAGCAATGAAGGTTTTGTACCTCATAACGGCTGGGTTGCAGTTGATTGCGGCATGCGTAGCGCTTTTCAACAAGTCGCCCGTGGGCGTGCTGAATGCGATCGCAGCATTGGCGTTCTTGGCATTGTGGGTTCTAACCAGGAAGCGTGAGGCGGCTACCGCGACGCCACCGCCGCGGTGATGAGTTGCCCATGACGAGCAAGAAGTCGGCAAACAACTACTGGCTGGGACTGTCTGCGGCCTGCGGAGTCTTCATGGCCCTGTCCATCATGATGGACTTTCCGTGGCTGTGGCTGGTGTTCGGGGCCATGATGCTGTTCTTGGTTCTGCAGGCCATGTACTACGGGCAGATTGGGCGGGGCGCCCTCCAGGACGTCACCCCTCGAAAAGGATCTGCCACCGCCTTCATGCCCTTCTTCTTCCCCTTGGCCACCCTCATTCGCGGCTCGGATGCCGTCGTTTGGGCGGCACCGCTGCTCGGAATCGCCGGCTTCGCAGTCTCGTACGCCTGCTTGAGGAGGGACGGGTACTTCTACCGGCCCGGCCACGACAGAGACAGGATCTGAGGGGTCGGGATGATGACCCACCTTGGAAGATTACAGCGTCCTGTAAGCCATTCTTCAAGACCTACCTCCCGTTGACCGAGGTGTTGAGCGTAGAAACGGCAATAGACACGACATTGGCAGTTGGATTCGGCTACAGGATCTTAGGTGCCAAGACGCGGGGAATCATCGTCGGCGGACCAGCCGTGACCATTCGGACCCAACGACGGACTTGGGTTGTCTCGGCCGAAGATCGCCAGGAAGTAGCCGCCACGATCCGACGGCTTGCCCTGCAGCAGTGACCTGCACTCCACCCGCCGGGTTGAAGTGAAATCTGCGGAAAATTGCCCTGCCCAAGCTTACGGATGGGATCGTCCAGCCAATGCTCCATAGAGGAATGAGCTTCGAGGGCACCAGTCAGCGTGCGAAATCGTGTCGTCATGAGCAGGATGTCACCGTCACTAATTCAATGACGGCCGTCCCAGCTCGAAGTTGGGTGGCGTGAGCCTATAGATAAGGCGAACTGAAGTGTTCGAGGTAGCTGACGCCATTCGCTTTACCACTGACCATGACTGCCCTCGCATGATCTACATGTCAAATCCGTACCGAAAGTGGTACGGTTTAGCCAGACGGAGGTAAGACGTGACCTATCGCAAGACCTTGCGCGAACTAGCTTTTGAAACCCACGGAGTCATAACCACAGTTCAAGCCGAGTCCGTCGGGGTTCCAGCTGTTGAGGTACGAAAACTCGCGGCACGGGGTGCGCTGACCCGGCTTGGCCATGGCGTTTACCGAATGGACGAGGCGCCATCCGGGGAATTCGACGAGTTCGCCCAAGCAGTTGCACTCGTGGGCCGAGGCGCCTGCCTGGCGGACGAAACCGTCTTGGCAGCTCACCATTTGGCTCACGTCAACCTTCGCCGGATACGTGTTGCGGCTCCGCGTCGCGTGCGCGCCCAACTCCCGGGAACGGTGGAAGTCGTCCGGCGCGCAGTCCCTCTGGACCAACAAGCGAGCATCGAAGGCGTCCCCGCCATGAACGTCGAAAACGCGATCTTGGGCTCAAGGGGCCGAATCATGACCGACCGGCTCGTTGAAGCCACACGGCAAGCACGCGGGATGGGCTTGCTGGATAGAAAAGCAGAAGCCCGAGTCGTGTCCGCGTTGCTCGCGCCGTGACAGGAGGGCCAGCCCCTTCGGGAAAATCAAGACTTGCCCTGCAAATCAGGGAACCCGGCGGAATCAAAGTGCTTCAACGGCGTTTCAGTATTCTCGCGGATGACGAGCGAACCACAGTGCGCCGTATTCAGTCCTTGGTAGCTAACGTCATTCTCTGCCAAATGGTGCCAGGGCCTGGTACCTCATGGCCGCGCAGGGTATCAACCCTTTCAAACTGGGTTCTGTTTGCTAGCGGCGTTCGCTTCATCTACGCACGGGCATCGCGGGCCCCGGCCGTCAGGCTGAGCGGCCGGGGTCCGGGCCACCAAGATGGAAGACCTACAAAACCGTCGTCCTCGATAGCGACAAGTCCTTGGTCTCCCGGAAGAACAGCACCACAACCACCGCGGACACAAGGGCCATCCCCATCAGGTAGAACGCCGGGGCCAGCGGAGTCCCGAAGCCGGCCACCAACCCAGTAGCCACAAACGGGGCCGTCCCGCCGAACAGGACATAGGCCAACGTGTATCCAATGGCTGAACCAGAGGCACGGACGGATGAGGGGAACATCTCCACGAGTGCCGGAACGTTCGACGTGCCGATCACCGCCACCAAGGCCCCAAGGATGCTCGTGCCAAGGATCGCGAAGCCGAGCCCCAGTGGCATGATCGAGAACGCCGGAATGGTCATCACCACGAAGCCAACACAGGCCACAAGCAACATCTTCTTACGCCCGAACCGGTCACTCATGCGGGCGGCAAGCGGACAAACTGCCGTGTACACCAGCATCGTCACGACGCTCGTAATCATCGATTCAGCGGAGGAGTACCCCAGGCTCGAGGTCATATACGCGATCATGTAGCTGCTCATCAGGTAGTACGCGATGGCGTTGGTGATGCTGTATCCGAACAGCGTGAAGATCTGGCGGGCACACAGCCGGATGGCGTCACCGAGAGGGCGCTTGGCTACTTCGCCGGCGTTCTCCAGGCCACGGAACACAGGGGTGTCGTCCACCTTGGACCGGATGTACAGGCCGATCAGGCCCAGCGGAGCTGCCAGCAGGAACGGAATCCGCCAACCCCAAGCCTGCAGATCGGCAGGACTCAGAACCGAGGTGAGCGCAGCACCGAGCAACGCGCCGGCCACCGAGGCCAAGCCGACCGTAGCCGGGATAACACTCGCGTACGTCGCCCGCTTACCCGCCGGTGCGTACTCAACGATGAACGCCGACGAACCTGTGTACTCACCTCCGGTCGTAAACCCCTGGACTGCGCGGAACAGGAACAAGAGGATCGGCGCCCACACGCCGATCACTGCAAAGGTGGGCAGGATGCCGATGCAGAACGTCGCCGCGCTCATGATCAGCACGCACAGGCCCAGCATCTTGTTCCGGCCAATGCGGTCACCGTAGCGTCCAAAGAAAGCCGCACCCAACGGCCTCGCGATGAAGCCGCCGGCGAAGATCGCCCACACGGCCAGGAGTGACGCCGTCGTCGAATAATCCGGGAAGAAGAGCTTCGCGATGGTGACGGACATGACCGCATAGGCGGCGGAGTCGAACCATTCGACGAAATTTCCGACGGCGGCTGCGGCGGCAACGCGCTTAAGGTTGCGGCGCGGGGACGCCTCGGTTTCGGCGGCGGAATTCTGGGTCACAGTATTCATGATGACTGTCCTTCACGGGGAGTGTGCTGGAGTTCGCGGAGTTGGGCCCGCTGGACTTTGCCGGTTGCCGATTTCGGCAGCTCGGCGAGGTATTCGATGAACCGTGGGTACGCGAATCGGGAGAAGTTCTCCTTCACATGCGTCACGATTCGTTCGCTCAGGTCCGCTCCCCCGGCGTGACCTGGCATGAGCTCGATCCATGCCTTGATGGACTGTCCGCGAAGTTCGTCGGGCACACCCGTCACTGACACGTCCTTCACAGGATCGAGTTCACGAATGACTGCCTCCAACTCGTACGGCCCCACGCGGTAGCCGGAGGTCTTGATGACATCGTCGGTCCTCCCCAGGAACCAGAAGTAGCCGTCGTCGTCGATATAGGCCTGGTCCTTCGTGTGGTACCAATCCCCGCCGAACGAGGCAGCGGAGGCCTCCGGCATGTTCCAGTATCCCAAGGGGAACTGCGGGTTGGATCGAGCCCGCAGGCAGACCTCGCCCGTCTCTCCTGCCGCGACTTCCTGCTCGTTCTCGTCCAGCAGCCGGACCTCCCAGCCGGGCAGCGGTTTGCCCATCGACCCCGGCTTCACAGGCACGTCCGGGTAATTCCCGAGCAGCGGATACGATTCCGTGGAACCGTAGTAGTCCAGCAGCGTCACCCCGTACTGCGACTCGAACCAAGAGATCAGGTCCGCCGTCAGCGGCTCATTTGAGGAACAAACCGTCCGCAGCGACAGCGGGAAGCGAGCTCCGGCGTCGGGCACGTCTTCGCGCATCTTCCGCAGGAAGGTCGGGTTGACCAGCGCACTGGTGACGCCGTGGCGTCGCATGCTGTCCAGCAGGGCTGCGGGGTCGAAGCCGCCGTCCGGGCGGAAGACCAGGTGCGTGGCACCCAGCCGGAGCGGACCCATGAGCTTGGCGAGCGACCATGCCCAGTCCCCCGCGCCGTAGAAAACGTCGCCGTCGCCGATCTGGTGGCAGTACTCGAACTCGTTGTGGCCCAACAGGGTCCGGTGTGCGTGGACGATTCCCTTCGCGCGGCCGGTGGTGCCTGAGGTGTAGAAGATGAGGGCGGGGTCGTCGGCCTTGGTTTCGACGTCCATGAACTCGGGTGCGGCAGCAGCGATTTCAGGGCTGTCGATATCGATGAACGCGCCTTCGTAGCCTTCGAACAGGTGCTTCGCGGATTCCTCGGCGATGATTACGTTCGCGCCGCTGTCCTCCAGCCGGAAGCGGATCGGCTCGGCCGCCCAGAGCAGGGACATCGTCACCAGGACGGCACCGGTCCGCAGCACGCCCAGATAGGCAGCGGGAGTGTCGGCGCGCTGCGGCAGCAGGACGGCGACGCGGTCGCCTTTCTTGACGCCGGCTTTCTGGAGGGTCGCCGCGATCTGCCGCGAGCGGTCCTGGATTTCGCCCCAACTGACCTCGCGTTGGCCTTCGACGGCGGACTCCAGGATGAGTGCGCGCTTGTCCCTTGGGTGGTGGTCGGCGACGTCGACGGCCATGTTGTAGAGCTCCGGAACCTCCCAGCGGTGGTTGTTGCGTAACTCGGTGTAGCGGTCTTGGGTTGCGGTTGTTGTCATGTGTGGGTGCCTCCTGTGGTTTGGGCCGGAATGCTCGACGGCGATCAGCGGCGGCCTGCGAGGAACCGTGCCATTTCGCGCTGGGGTTCGCCCGTGCCATAGGCCTCGCGGTGGACGCGTTTGGCTTCGGCCATGGCGTCGGTAAGGTCGTCGTCTTCCAGGCTGCGCAGGCGGTTCTTGGTCAGCCGGACCGCGCCCGGAGGAAGGAGGCTCAAGCGCGAGGCGAGTTCCTGGGCGTAAGCCAGCGTGCCGCCGTCGTCCGCCAAGTAGTTAAGGAGGCCGAGCCGCTGAGCTTCTTCCGCGTTGACCAACTCACCGGTGAGGACGAACTGGGAGGTCTTGGACTTGCCGAGGATGCTCCACATGGCCCAGATTCCGGTGATGCTGGGGATGCCGGAGAGGACTTCGGGCTGGCCCATGCGGACTTTCGAGTCACCGACGCGGAGGTCCGCGAGCAAGGAGTATTGGAATCCCGAGCCGGCAGCGACGCCGTTCACCGCGGCGATGGTGATCTGGTCCAGGTTGCGGACGGCACGGTAGAGACGGTCGAAGCCGTCGATCCAGGCCTCGGCGGATGCGTGGTCTTCGGGGTCCATGCCCGCCGTCTCGGCGAGGTCTTGCCCGGCGCAAAAGGCGCGACCTGTTCCGGTGAGGATGACTGCGCGGATTTCCTCATTGCCTTTGAGGCCTTCGAGGTGGCCAATGAGCTCGTCGCGCATGGACTTGGTCCAAGCGTTGAGCTTGTCCGGGCGGTTGAGGGTGATGGTGGCGACGGGGCCGTTTTGTTCGAAGAGTACTTCCTGAGACACGGTGTTTCCTTTGGTTCGTCAGTTGGCGTTGTCCCATCTGACCATCGGCGTTTGTGACCCGTCTAACATCAATATCTACTCGCCGTGATACCAAACTGATATGGTGCGCGGATGGATCTCCACCATCTCAAGTACTTCGTGGTGCTCTCCGAGGAGCTGCATTTCGGCCGGGCGGCGCAGCGCTTGCACATGGCGCAGCCACCGCTTTCCCAGCGGATCAAGGACCTGGAGAAGGAGCTTGGGGTCTTGCTGTTCCACCGGCGTCGGACGGGCGTGGAACTGTCCGAGGCCGGAGCTCTGCTGTTGGAACATGCGCGCGGGGTGCTGGATCATGTGGCAATGGCGCAGGAGTCGATGCGCCGGATCCGGCCGGGCGCTTCCGGGGTGCTGCAGGTGGCAGTGCCGCCGGACACGAATCCCGTGGCGTTGTCGACGATGGTCTCCTCGTTTGCCTCCTCCGCTCCGGACGTTCTGTTGAACCTGCATGAGCTCACTACGGTTGAGCAGGTTGAGCGATTGCGCGACGGCGAACTGGACGTTGCGGTGGTTCGTCACCCTTTGAGCAGCGTGGGTTTCGAGTCCGGAGCGGTGTTCTCACGGGCGCTCGGAGTAGTGCTGAATGCTTCGCATCCGCTGGCTTCTCTTGGTTCTGTGCGGCTGGGTGACCTGGCCGGAAGCCCGCTGATCATCTTCCCGCGCCACATGGCCCCTACCCTGTACGACTCGTTCCTGCACACGTGCCGTGACTCCGGGTATTTGCCGGCGGCCATCGTCCATGCGCGGAACCAGCACTTCACGCACGGGCTGATCCTGGCCGGCCGGGGTGTGCACTTCAACGAGGAGCCATGGACGCCGCTGCCTTCCGGGATTGTGTGGCGGCCGCTGGTTGGTGATCCGTTGGCTTGGCGGACGTCAGCGCTGTGGTTGAAAAGTCGGCGGTCAGCTGAGACGGATGCGTTCGTGGCGGCTGTCGGCGCGGGGTTGGGGGCGGGCGGGCATGGGTGACGCCCCTGGCAAGGCGATGTCCGGTCAGCCCCCTTCACCCAACATGGATCTTAATTCTGCCGCACGGAAGGCGCTCTTCTCGCGCTGGTCGCGGGTGAATCTCCGGGCCTGCACATCAAGGACCGCCCGACTGGCAATCATCCCCACTCCCAGAAGATGAGCGACGCGACGAATTGCTTCATTCACGTGTTCTGAATCCTCAATCATTTGGAAGACTTCCTCGCGTCGATCAATCGCCAACATCAGGGCTTCGAGAATTGCCAGTTCTTCCCTCATCTGCCGCTCATACTGGTCCATCCCGTGATTCTTGCACGGAAGATAGCAACTGCCTCCACCGCGCCGCCAGCGGACCAGAGACAAATGAGCGCTGGAACGCTCGCTCCGAAATTGTGCAAAGTCCCTTTGCACAATTACGTCCGAGGATCTTCACCTAGGCCTCCGCCCAGAGATCGCGAGCAATGCCGGCCTTGCAGAAAATCAGCCCGAGCCGTGAGGCGAGCGGGCTGATCGTGATGGAGAAACGCTACCATGCGGAAGCTGTGAGAGCCTGCCGAGCCTGGTCGAGCCCCCAACCCCCGTCACCACACTCCTGTTCGGCGCCGACTCCTCGACGGCGGCCAGCACCCGCTGGACCTGCAAGCCGTTATCGAACGACGGCGACGGCGACTCGCCATCGCGGATCGCGCACAGGAAGTCCCGGATCTGATGCGTGAACGTATGCTCCCGGCCGATGATATGCCCCTGCGGCCACCAAGCTTCAAGGTACGGGTGCTCAGGCTCGTTGACCAGGATCCGTCGGAACCCCCTGCTCCCGCACGGGCAGCGTAGCGTCCAGGAGGCCGATCGCGCGACCGCTAACGATCAACCGTCGATCGCTAATTAGAATATGGCGCTGGCCCACTGGACGGTTCACAACAACCCCGCAACCTTCCGTGCCGTCTCCTTGGCCGATCCAGGATTCTGCCCGGTGACCAGTTTCCCGTCCGCAATTGCGTAGGAGACGAACGGGAGCTTGGCCTTTTCATAAAGCGCCCCACGCTTCTTCATCTCTTCCTCGGCGTTGTACGGCACCAACTCGTCCACCCGGGCAAGGACTTCTTCCTGCCACGCGAAGCCTGTGACCTTCCGGCCCTCCACCAAGAGACTGCCGTCGGAAAGCCTGGTGTTGAGGAGGCCGCAATATCCGTGGCAGACGGAGGACACGATTCCACCGTGTTCCCAGATTTCGCGGGTGATCTCCTGCAGTCCTTCATTGTCAGGAAAGTCGTACATCACTGCGTGGCCGCCCGTGAAGTAGATGGCGTCGTAGTCGGCCGAGTCAATGTCATCAGGGCTTGCAGTGTTTGCAAGCAGGGCCATGCGCTCCGGGTCGGCGTGCCAGGACTTGGAAGCTTTGTCGAAGCTGGGGAACTTCAGCGATCGGGGCTCCAAGGGGACCGATCCGCCCTGCGGGCTCACGATGGCTTGCTCGAAACCACGTTCCTCGAAGACCTCCCACGCGTGAACCAGTTCGGAGAGCCAAAGGCCGGTGGGGTGGGACGGATCGTCGTAGTGGCTGACGTTGGTGACGACGTGGAGGATGCGTTTGGTCATGCTGGTTCTCCTTTTTGCTTGCCGGGAAGGGGCTTAGCCGGCTGTCGTTTTGCTGTCGTTGAGCGCGAAGATCGCCGCAACCGCCAACTTCACGCGCGCTTCAACGTCGTCGCTGCTTTGCGGTCGCAGTTTGCCGTCCAGATGCAGGAACGCCAGGCCATGCGCCATGCTCCACAGCGCGACCGAAAGGCTCACGTTGCCTGGAAATAGGCGCTCAAACGTCTGGTTCAACATTCCATGGAGTTGCCCCGCCGCCTGGACACGTTCGCTGTCCTCCTCGTCGCATTCGTTGCCGAACATCAACCGGAATACGGCCGGCCGCCTCAAAGCGAACGCCACGTAGGCCACTCCGAGTGCCGCGATCACCTCCTGGGGCGTCGCAGCCTCCGGCAATTCCGCCAGTGAAGCTTCCAGATCGGAAAGAAGATCCCGGAAACCCTCCACTGCCACGGCGTTGTCGAGCGCCTCCCGGTCAGCAAAATGCCGGTAGGGCGCAGTCGGAGAGACCCCCGCGCGGCGGGCCACGGCTCTCAAGGAGAAGGCCTCCCCCGCTTCCAGGCTCTCGACGGCGGCAGCGACCAATGCCGCACGCAGGTCACCGTGATGATAGGGCTTTACTGATGTTGACACTGCTAACTTCGCCTCCTACGCTGATGTAAGCAGTGTACACATAGCGGATTGGCAGATCCACGCCGACGCACAAAGCATGTACGAAACCGAGGATGAAAATGCGGACAATATTGGGCGCCAACGGCCAGATCGCGATTGAACTGGCCAAAGAGCTGCACCACACCTACACCGAAGACCTGCGGCTCGTCAGCCGGAACCCCCGCAAGGTGAACGAGTCGGACTCCCTCGTCAAAGCGGACCTGCTCGACGGCGGACAGACCGCCGCCGCCGTAACGGGCAGCGATATCGTGTACTTCACTGCAGGCCTTCCCGCGAACACCGAGCTTTGGGAAGCGCAGTTCCCCACCATGCTTCGCAACGCTTTGGAAGCATCAAGGGTTGCCGGTGCCAAGTTCGTCTACTTCGACAACACCTACATGTACCCCCAGGACGATCGCGTCCAGACCGAAGAAACCCCGTTCGCTCCCGTGGGGCGTAAGGGAAAAGTCCGCGCGGACATGGCATCGATGGTGCTGGAGGAAATGGCCAAGGGCGATATACCTGTCCTCATCGCCCGGGCACCCGAGTTCTACGGACCGGGCCGCACGCAGAGTTTCACCAATGCGCTGCTCATCGACCGCCTGAAGAAAGGCAAGAAGCCCTTCGTTCCCGTGCGCGATGACCGCGAAAGGACGCTGATCTGGACACCGGACGCCAGCAGGGCTCTCGCTCTTCTGGGCAACACTCCTGACGCTTTCGGGCAGACGTGGCACCTCCCGGTCCATGCGGAGCCAGTGACCTACCGGCAGTTCGCCAACATCGCCAGCGAGGCGTTCGGACAGAACGCCGGCTACACCGTCGTGCCTCGATGGGTACTGAACGTCGCGGGAGTGGTCTCAGCCCAGGTGCGAGAGCTGCGGGAACTTCTTCCGCGCTACGAACACCACAACCGCTTCAGCTCCGATAAATTCACTTCACGGTTCCCTGAGTTCGCGGTAACTTCCCCTAGGGAGGGCCTGGCAATCATCCGCCGCGAAGCGGACTCGTCGCAGCCGGCTCCGCACTAAAGACGTCAGGCCAACGCCCGGTCACCTTGGATCCGGGCAGGTTCGGCAACCCCCGTCACCACACTCCTGTTCCGCGCAGACTCCTCGACGGCGGCCAGCACCCGCTGGACCTGCAGCCCGTCGTCGAACGACGGCGACGGCGCCTCGCCGTCGCGAACTGCAAGCAAGAAGTCCCGGATCTGGTGCGTGAACGTGTGTTCCCAGCCAATGATGTGCCCCTGCGGCCACCACGCCTCAACGTACGGATGCTCGGGCTCATTGACCAGAATCCGCCGAAAGCCCTGCTCCCGCACCGGAAGCGTAGCGTCAAGAAAACCGAGTTCGTTCAGGTTCTCCAGATCGAACGTCAACGAGCCAAGTGACCCGTAGATTTCAATCTTCAGAGAGTTCTTCTGCCCGGTCGCAACGCGGGATGCTTCCACTGAGGCGCTCGCGCCTCCGGTGAGGCCCAGGGTGGCCCACGCGGCGTCGTCCACCGTCACTTTCTCCAAACCAGCAGGACCAGGACGCTCCGTGACAAAGGTCCGCAGCGTCCCGGTCACCTCAGTCACGATCTGTCCGGTGAGGTACTGGACCTGGTCGATGGCGTGGGAAGCAATGTCGCCCAAAGCCCCGGAGCCGGCGGTCTCCTTCCGGAGCCGCCAACTCATGGGAGCTTCGACGTCGGAAAGCCAGTCCTGCAGGTACGCGGCACGGACGTGCCGGACAGTTCCGAGACGACCTTCGGCAATCAGTTCCCGAGCCAAGGCCAGCGCCGGGACGCGCCGGTAGTTGAACCCGACCATCGACTGCACACCCCGCGCCCGGGCCGAAGCTGCCGCGGAAGCCATCAACTCGGCCTCCCCCAGTGTGTTGGCCAGCGGCTTCTCCACGAGCACATGCTTCCCGGCTTCCAGCGCCGCGATAGCAATCTCCGCGTGCATCCAGCCCGGAGCGCAGATGTCCACGATGTCGATGTCGTCGCGCTCAATCACCGATCGCCAGTCAGTGGCCGATTCCGCCCAGCCGTACTTGTCGGCAGCGAAAGCCACCTGGACAGCGTCCCGGCCAACCAACACGCGCTGCTCGAAGGCCGGGACGTCAAAGAAGCTGGCCACGTTCCGCCACGCATTCGAGTGGGCCTTCCCCATAAAGGCGTAACCGATCGCGGCAACACCCAATGGACGGTCAGAACGAACACTGGTCATGATCAAGCTCCTTGGATAGAAAGGCCTACGCGAACCAGTCGCGCGAAGGGTTGGCAACCTCGGGCGCCTCACGGAAGACACCCGGCTGGGCCACCCAGCGGACGCCGTTGGCGATGACCTTCTGGATCTGCGGCTGGTGGTACACCGGGTACTCCTGGTCGCCGGGGCTGAAGTAGAAGATCCGTCCCTTGCCGCGAGAGAAGGTCACGCCGGAGCGGAACACCTCTCCCCCGGTGAACGAGCTGATGAAGATCAGGTCGTCGGGTTCCGGGATGTCGAACAGTTCCCCGTACATTTCCTGCTGCGGAATCACGATGGGGCTTTCAATTCCTACCGCGATCGGGTGCGACGGCTTGACCGTCCACACGAGCTCGCGTTCGCCCTCGTTGCGCCACTTCAGCGAGCACGTGGTGCCCAACAATCGAGTGAAGATCTTGGCGAAGTGTCCGGAGTGCAGCACCACCAGTCCCATGCCGCCGAGCACGTGCCGCTGCACGCGCTCCACCACCTCATCAGTGACTTCACCATGCGCAATGTGACCCCACCACAGCAGCACGTCGGTCTGCTCCAGCACCTCCTCAGAGAGTCCGTGCTCCGGATCGGCAAGTGTCGCCGTCGTGATTTCGGAGTCCGGGTAGAAGCCGCGGAGTCCGGCGGCGATGGCGCCGTGAATCCCTTCCGGGTACATCTCGCCGATGGTCGCGGGCTCGTTGCGGGCCTCGTGCACGCCCTCGTTCCAGACGACAATCTTCAATTTCGAATCAGACATTTCAGAGCACCACTTCGCGTTGTTCCAGGGCGGATTTGTAGCAGGCATCGAGCACCAGGGCCCGGCTGAGGGCAAGCGATCCGTCATGGCTTCCCCACACGGTCTCGCCGCCGCGCACGGCAGCAACAAAATCGTCGACGACGGCCTGGTGCGCCTTCCCGGGTTCGGCCACCACCTCAAAGTCGGCGTTCTCGCCGTCCTTCTCGGTGAAGACGTGCACGTCAGCCACGGGGTTCTCGGAGGCGCCGACCGAGCGCAAGTCCGCTCCGCCGTCGGTCCCGTAAACGGTGAAATCGAGCAGATCCCGCTCGTCGCGGTACGTGGCCCAGCCGGCTTCCAAAATCAAAGTCGCGCCGCCTTCCAGCCGGATGAACGCCGATGCGAAGTCCTCCACTTCGAACTTATGGCTGGAGTTCGACGCCGTATACCTCGCGTTGCCGCCGAGGCCGCGCGGACCCAGTTCGGAATGGGTCGACGCCGAAACGGCCAGGACCTTCGGCTCACCCAGCAGGTGCAGGGAGTAGTCCAGAACGTGCACGCCGATGTCGGCCAACGGGCCGCCGCCAGCAAGCGCCGGATTGGTGAACCAGCTGCCGAGCATCGGAATGCCCTGGCGGCGAAGCCACGAAGCCTTGGCATAGTACGGACGGCCCAGGGTCCCCTCGTCGATCACGTTCTTGAGCGCCTGAATGTCACCGCGACGGCGGTGGTTGAACGCTACGTCGAGGACGCGGCCCGCCTTCCGGGCGGCGTCCACCATCGCTTGACCTTCGACGGCGTTGCGCGCCAAGGGCTTTTCGCTCAGCACATGCAGTCCACGCTCAAGCGACGCAATGGCGATCGGCGCGTGCAGGAAAGTGGGCACGGCGACGCTGACGGCGTCGAGGCCTTCGAGCTCGATCATGTCTTCCCAGCGCGCGAAGGCGTGAGGAATGCTGTACTCCTCTTTCAGCTGGGCCAGGAGCTCTGGTTCCATACCCGCGACGGCGACAATTTCGACGCCGTCGATGTTGCTGTAGGCCTTGAGGTGCTGCTGGCCGGCCCAACCGATGCCCACAACTCCCACCTTGAGGGTTGTGGTGGGGACCTGCTGCTGAATGCTCACGTTGTTCCTTTTCTTTCTGGGTTTCTTGGTTGTGGATTTGAAGGCGCTTAGCCCTTGACCGCGCCGGCCGTCATGCCGGAAACGATGCGCTTCTGGCACACGAGCACCAGGATCACGAGCGGGACCGTGATGATCACCGACGCGGCGCTGATGGTGCCGAGGGGCTGGTCGAACTCGCTGGTTCCGCTGAAGAACGCAATGGCCACCGGGACCGGGCGGGCTTCGGGCGAGGTGGTCAGTGTGACGGCCAGAAGGAACTCGTTCCAGACCGAGATGAACACCAGGATCGCCGTAGTCGCCAGGCCGGGGACTGCCAACGGAAGGATGACCTTGCGGAACGCGGTGAACGGCGTAGCGCCATCCATGTACGCCGATTCCTCGAGCTCCCGCGGGATCTCCTTGAAGAACGACGTCAAGGTGTAGATCGCCAGGGGCAACGCGAACGTCAGCTTCGGGATGATGAGGCCCAACAGGGTGTCGTACAGCCCGATTTCGCGCCAGATGGAGAACATCGGGGCCGCGATCGCGATGGCCGGGAACGTCGTCACCGAGAGGATCAGCGTCAGGATCATCGCCTTGCGGCGCATCTTCAGCCGCGCCAGCGCATACGCGGCGAAGGATGCGAACACCAGCGCCACCGTTGTAGTCACGACGGCGATAATCGCCGAATTGCGCAAGGCCAGGAGGAACTCGGGGTTCTGGAAGACAACCAGGTAGTTCTCCAAGGTCGGCTGGCTCGGGAAGAGCTCGCCCTTGGACAGGCTCGCTCCCTTCTTAAGGGAGGTGTTGACCAGCCAGTAGAACGGAATGAGCGAGAAGCCCATGACCGCCACGACGAACACCCACACCAAGGGGTGGAGTTTCGCTTCCCCACGTAAGCGGCGCTTCGGTGACTTGCGCCCGGTGGCGGGTGCCGCCGTCGTGCGTTCTGCCGTCAGCGTGCTCATTGCTCCTCCTTCGCGACGTCGCGGATGTTGCCGCCGCCGAAGCGGATGTAGATGACCGAGACCACCATGACGGTGACGAAGGTGAGGATGGATAGCGCCGAGCCTTCGCCAACGAGCCGGTTTTCGCGGAGTTCGCCGTAGGCCAGCATGGACATTGATTCGGTGCCGTTGGCGCCGCGGGTGAGGACGAACGGCAGGTCGAACACGCGCAGGGCATCCATGGTGCGGAAGATCGCGGCGAGGACGATCGCGGGGCGCAACAGCGGCAGGGTGATGTGGACGAAGGTCTGCCATTTGCTGGCGCCGTCGAGTTCGGCGGCCTCGTACGTTTCGGCGGAGATGACCTGCAGGCCGGCAAGGATGATGAGTGCCGCGAACGGCGTCGTCTTCCAGACGTCGGCCATCACGATCACGGCCATTGCGTAGCCGTGCTCGCCGAGCCAGACGACGTCGCCACCCGGCAGCCCGAGTGCGGAGAGGACGTTGGTGACCAGTCCTAGGTTGGGCTGGAACATCGTTTGCCAGGTGATGGCGCTGACCACGGTGACGATCGCGTACGGCAGCAGGACCACCGTGCGGAGGAGCGCGCGGCCCTTGAACGCGAGGTTGAGCAGGAGCGCCATCGCCGTGCCGAGTATCAGCTCCAGGGTGACCGAGAAGGCGGCGAAGATGAACGTCTGGCCAAAGGCGGCCCACCACTCTTGGCTTGCGAGGGCGTTGATGTAATTTTCCAGGCCGACAAACCGCGAGAGCCCGGCCGTGCGGACGCTGTACTGGTTCAGGGAGAGCCAGATCGCGTAGCCGATGGGGACTGCTGCCACCAGGGCCATCAGGATCAGCGACGGTGCCGTCATGCGGAAGGCGAGACGGCGTTCGGCGCGGTCGCGGCCTGACACGCCGCCGTCGTTCGTTGCGCGTTTTAGCGCCCCGCGACCGGGTTGGAGGGTCTTGATGGCCATAGTTAGAAGCTCGACTTGGCCACAGCGACTTCGTCGGCCATCTTCTTCACGGCGTCCTCGGTGGAGGTGGTGCCGGACAGGACGGCGTAGACGTTCTTGTAGATCGCCTGCGAGATCTGCGGGTAGACCGGGGAGATCGGGCGCGGCTTGGCACCCTTGACCGAGGCGAGAAGTTCCGTGGCGAACGGCATCTTCTGGAGCACCGCGGCGTCCGAGTAGGCAGCCTCATTGACCGGGGCCTGCGAGTAGTCCATGGCGACGTGCTTCTGCCAGTCCGGCGTCGTTGCGAAGTCGATGAAGGCAACCGCCCCGGCCTGGTTGGTGGAGTTGGCCGAGATCGCCAGGTTCCAGCCGCCGAGCACGCCGGAGGCCTTGCCGCCTTCCCAGGCCGGCAGCGGTGCGACGGCGAAGCTGGACGCGAGCGGGGTCGCGTTCAGCAGACGGTACACGTGCGGCCAGTTGCGCTGGTATCCGAACTTGCCCGACTCGTAGGCGAGGCGGGCCGGGTCCTCGTTGTAGGTGAGGACGGCGCGGTCGGCTGAGCCGTTCTTGAGGCCGTCGGTCATGAAGTTGAGGACGTCGCGGGTTTCCTGGGAGTCGATCTTCACGTTGCCCTGGTCATCGAGGACTTCGCCGCCCGCGCTGTAGAGCATTTCGAGGAAGTTCACCGTGAGGCCCTCGTACTGCTTGCCCTGGTAGACGAACCCGTTGCCCGGGGCCTTGGCGGCTTCCGCGTAGAGCTGCTGCCAGGTCTCCGGCTTGGCTACCTTGTCCTTTTGGTAGTAGATCAGGCCGGCGTTGGTGAAGAACGGGGAGGCCCAGTACTTGTCCTGGTACTTAGTGGTTTCCACAGTGGAGGGAATGAGCCGGTCCTTGTTGGCTTCCACCAGCTTGGTCTGGTCCAGCAGCCAGCCCTGCGATGCGAACTCTGAGGTCCAGATGACGTCCGAGATGAAGATGTCGCACTCCGTGGACTTGCCTTCGAGTCGCTGCACAATCTGCGTGCGGGCCTCGTCCGTGGTGGCGCCGATCTCGGTGTACTTGGCCGTGACCTTGCCGTTCGCCTTGGTAAACGCTTCCGCCGTGCCCTTGTAGATACCGCTCGCGTCCTTCACGCCGCAGACGTTCACGGCACCGCTGGCATTAGCGCCCGACGACGGATCGGCAGCTGCCGCTTGTTCCGCGCCTTGGGGAGCTGCTCCCCCGCCGCAGGCGCTGAGGAGGAGGGCTGCTGCAATGGCGGTTGCGGCTAGGGTTGTGCGTTTGGTGGCTTTGTTCTGGAGCGGGAGAGCAGGTCGGTTCAAGTCCACAAGTGGCTCCTTTGGTGACTGTGGGGATGGGTGGTCCGGGGTGCGCTTTGGCTGTTGCGTGCCCTGAACCTGGCTTCATTGCCGGGTGTTGTGCTGAGTGGTGGAATCGATTCCAAATGTTGCTTTGAAAAAAGGCCTTGCGGCCCGTGGAATCGATTCCAAAGTAGTTTTGCAGTGGTTGCTCCTGGCTGTCAACCCTTTTATTTGGTTGAGTCCCGGATGACGAGTTGGTGCGGGAAGAAGGTCCGCCCCTTACGGTGCGCGCCCTCGACAGTCATCCGCTCCAGGAGTTCGGAGAAGGCCGCTCGGCCCATCTCGTACGCCGGCTGCCTTACGGTGGTCAGCTCCGGGACGCACATCTCTGCCTGGGCGGAGTCGTCGAAGCCTGCAACGGCGACATCCTGTGGGACTCTTAGGCCGGCGTCGGTAAGCTCGCGGACGCACCCGGCGGCGACGACGTCGGTTCCGCAGAAGACGGCGTCGGGGAGGTCCTTGGCTTCCAGGAGTTTCTTGGCGAGGTTGCGTCCGGCGTGGAAGCCGAAGTTGCCTTCGCCTAGGAGAACTCGGTCCGGTTCCAGGTTTGCCTCTTTGAGTGCCTGGCGGAAGCCTTCTTCCCTGAGCCGCCCCGAACGGGCACCCCTGTGGGCGAGCATGGCCAGCTTCTTGGCGCCCGTGTCGATGAGGTGTTTCGTGATGTCGTAGCCTGCTTGGCGGTCATCGATGGAGACTCCGAAGGCGGCCTCGGCGTCGACGATTTCACAGACCTGGATGACACTCAGTTGCTCGGCGACGGTGTTGACGTCCTCGTCCGGCATCGTTGGCGAGAAGATGACCAGGCCGTCCACGGACCCGTTGCGGAGCATGTCCACGAGTTGCTGCTCACGGTCGCGGTCCCCGTCCGTTGCTGCGATGAGGCTGACATAGCCGTTGTCCGCGGCTGCGTCTCCTACGCCCCGGAAGACTTCGCTGATCACAAGGGAGTCCAGGTTCTTGGCCAGGGCAAGGACGCGCATGGTGCGATCTCTTCTCAGGTCCCGCGCCGAGGCAAGGGGGCGGTAGCTGAGCTCCTTAATGGCGGCGTTGACCTTCTCCTTTGCCGACGCACTGACTGCCGAGCTCCCGTTCAAGACACGCGACACCGTCCCCACGGACACCCCCGCAGTCCTGGCGACGTCTTGAACTGTCGGCCGAGCCATTCGTTGTCCTTCCGCGAGCCGTTCAACCGCTTTCTGCGCACTTGCCGTGGCATGCGGAGCGGCGCTCCTCAGCTTAGCCGGAGGACGGGGACCGAGATGGACTGACGGTCAGTCGAACTTCGACCGCTGGCAGCGGCGTTGGGGTACCGGCTTACTGATTGGCTGGGGGCGCGCCAGCACAGGCGTCATCACGAATGGCGCTTGCGATCGCGTCGGCACAAGACGAGAACTGACAAAGGCCAAAGGCAAAGTGCCACCACATGACCATCTACTGGAACGCATGCACGAGGCCGCCCCAGCGGCGTCCGCGAATTAGGCCGAGAAGCGCAACGGTAGATAGGACTGCTATTCCAAAACCTCCACCAATGACGATGAGGAGCCGCGCGTTACATCGTTGTCAGGCCTGACTGGTACGTGGCGGTCACCTCCTGCAACCACAACTGCATCCAGACAGCTAGGCCACGCCCGCCGACGATCATGAGAACTGCTGTGATCTGGGCTGCGTGACGGATTGCACCAGCGACCAGCCCGCGCCACAGCACCCTGCGTTGCGCGTCGGCCACCGGTTGTCCAGCGCTTCCATTCGATCAGACTGCACGCTATCGATGACGTTGTCACCCCGCCTGGCAAACCTAATGCTCGCCGAGGAACTAAAGAGTCGGCGCGCTGAATCTCGGGATGCCCGTGACCCACTCCCCCAGCTTGACGGAATCACCATTATCGGCGGCAGTTTTCGAGCAACGGGCGTAGGAGGAGCTACGAGAGCCATCAGGCTCTTGCAGCCTAAGGCGGGCGTAGTGTGAGCATGGCTGGGAGTCCATTCCCGTGTCCGCGCGGCGGCCCCGGGACTAGCCAAAAAAGTTCCAGAGCATGTGGCTTATGTGGCCAGCCCGGATTTTCGACGATGCGACTCTTGAAAAAGCGCTGGTGAACATGGCGGTACCTTTTTCACGCCCTTCAGATCTCCACCAAAGCTCCAGCCAAGGACCGCGCAACACCTTCATGGATGGCGCGTTGGCTCATTGTCTGGCCGCTAGCCGGCGAGCAGCCATTCGGAGGCTGCCTTCCGGTAGTTGGTGATGCCCTTGTAATCGGCCATATCTTGGGGGAGCTCGGCCAGGATGTTGCC
>NZ_JBHVRN010000017.1:0-109484 GCF_042885775.1 Paenarthrobacter sp. NPDC058040 | reverse complement strand
GTGTGGGAGAGTAGGACACCGCCGGACACTAATTACAACGGGAGCCCCGACCACGACGGTCGGGGCTCCCGCCATTTAACACCACAAACCACACCAAACGTCGGCCAACGCACCGTTGCGGGGCCCGCACAACGCCCCAAAACCACGAAATACAACGCAGAACAGGCCCCACAAACCGACCCGGGTGGGCGCACTCGGCTCCGCCCCGTTCAGCGCTCAGGGCATTCGAGTACGGCCTCCAGCCGCAAAGGCACCTTCTTCGCTGTCCTGACGGGTGCCTCCATCTCGGCCTACACCCTGGTTGACGGTATGGGCGTCAGGCTTTCCGATGCGCCGCTGGCCTACATAGCGTGGCTGTTCCTGCTCCAGGGCTTGTTGATCCCCGTGGTGTGCTGGCAGGCATCATCGGCGCTTTGTTCTTCAAGGAGAGGTTCAGCGGGCTCCGGCTTGGACTCACGGCAATAGCTGTTGCCGGAATCGTGGCCCTCCAGTTGGGCTAACCCGCGGTAGGGGAGTCAGCCGGAGAAGAACCCTGACAATTCCGCGATCAGCTTGTCCGGTGCCTTGTTGGGGCCATCGTGCCCAAAGCCGGGAAGGATGGTGTAGCTCGAGCCGGACAGGACATCGTGGATCTGCCCACAGGCCACCCCGAAGTAGGCCGGGCTCTTCTCGCCCACTACGATCAGCGTTTCCAGCGGCAGCGCGAGGAATGGCTCGGCGGGCATGTCGGCGGCAATCACGGCCTTGATCTCGCGGACGCCGCACGTCATCAGCTCGCGCATCTGCTTTCCCAAGGGCGTACCGGCCGCCAGTTTGGTGGCGAGCGTGAGCATGGACAGCGGCATGCGTGCGAAGGCGCCGCCCGTCTCGACGCCCTTGATCAGCACGGCGAGGCCGCGATCGTAGTCTCCTGCCGCCGTCGCGCGCTCGTAGTCGTCCGTCCAGTCCGCCTTGACGCTCTGGTTGACGGAGACGGCGGGGTCGTACACGGCGAGGCGTTCCACGGGCAGCGTACGAGCGGCGTGCAGGGCCACGGCACCGCCGAAGCTGTGCCCGAAAACGTCCGTGCTGGAGGTGTGCTGCATGACGGCATCGAGGTCGCGGATGTCGGCTTCCAGCGTGTAATCCTCGGCCTGCGGTGACGAGTCGCCGCGCCCGCGGCGGTTGAACGTGTGGACGGGCCGGCCCAGCGCTTCGCTGAGTTTCTGCGCGAAACGCGTGTAATCGGAGGCCGTCACCATGGAAGCAGGCACGACGACGACGCCGGAACCTGCCGCCTTCAGGTCACCTCCCGTGGTGAGTACTTCGAGGTGTCCGCCGTCCGCTGTGGTGATGATCTCGCGCGTCATGACTTGAGCCTAGCCGAGCCACCTGAACGGCGGCCGGATACTGCAGGGATCAGCGTTTAAAGTAATCCGAAATGTCATGGACCAGTTCTTTCACGGCTGCCGGTACGGAGCCGTGGAAGCCCCGCGGCGAGACTTCCAGGGTGCTGCCGGGAACGGCCCGGTTCAGCCTTGCCGCCGTGACCTTGTAGAACTGCGGACTCCGCTTGCCCACCATGAAATGCGTAGTGGGCGGCAGGACGGAAAAGTCCCGGGGTGTCGCGTCCGCTTCGAAAGCGGCTTTCAGCTCGCCCACTCCGGAGGGAAGCAGTTCGCGGAAGAGTTTGTTGACCTTGGTCCGTGACACCACGGCCATCAGCCCCGCGAGGATTGGCTCGGGAACGCGTGCCAAGGCCGTTCCGGGCTGCATGCCGCGCTTCATCTTAGCCAGCGCCCGGCTCACGTCACCAGCGTCCACGGCGTCGGCAAATCCAGCCAGCCAGTCGGTGTCCATGCTGCCGTCGATGTTGACGGCGGCATCGTAGACGGCCAGCTTGGCAGGCTCGTGTTCCGTTCCAGCAAAGGCGAGCCCTGCGTTGAGGGCCACGGATCCGCCGAGGCTGTGTCCGAGGACGTTCCGCCCATTCGTGGCATCCATGATGGTGCGGACGTCCGCGATCTCTGTTGCCATGGAGTAGTTGTGTGGCTGGTCGGTGGACTTGCCACGGCCCCGCCGATCGTAGACGTCCACGGCCCAACCGTCCCCGAGGCCCTTTGCCAACGCGATGGAGAAGGGACGGTAAATCAATGCGGTCAGGAAGGCTCCGCCGATGACGATCACCCGGCGTTCCCCGGGGGCGTCTTCGGTGCCGTACGTATATAAGGCGAGTGTGCCGCCGTCGTGCGTCTTGATGTCGCGTTCCCTCACCGGATCATCCTAGGTGGCGACGGCCGCGGAAACGGGGTCACCGGACAGGAAGCGCGCGATTCGCGTCGCGAGGCGTTTGCCGGGGCGCAGGGGGCCTTCGTGGAACTGCAGCGGCACAACGGCAAAGTCGATCGCCGGCACGGCGCCCGCCAGGACCCGGCCGGTTTCGGCGAAGTAGGACGGGCTCCAACCGCCGCTGAGCATGAGCGTCGGCGTCTGCAGGCCGGTGAAATCGCCCAGCTTGGCATCGACGGCGAGGACTGCCCGCATCTCCGTGACGGCAGTGGGCAGGAGTGAGCGCATCTCCAAACCCAGTCGCGTCTGGGCCGAAATGATGCTGAGCACGCGCAGGGCGCCCATGGGCAGGTAGGAGATTGGCCCTGCCGTACCCAGCCCCTGGACCAGGTGCGCCCAGGCGTGATCAAGTTGGCCGGCCGTGACTGCTTCCTCCAACTCCGGGCGCCAGCGGCCGTGAAGGTTCCCGGACAACGAGACGGCGGCGTCGTAGGTCACCAGGCGGTTGATGCTGGTTCCGCGAACGGCGTTGAGGGCAACGAACCCGCCATAACTGTGGGCAACGACGTCGGACGAGCCGGTCTCGCGCAGCACGGCAGCCAGATCCGATACTTCGGTCGCAACAGAATAGTCGGCGGGCTGGGGAGCGGAGTGTCCGCGTCCACGCCGGTTATAGCAGTGGACCGGCCGCCCCAACAGGCTGCTGAGGTTCCGCGCGAATGGCCAGTAGAGCGAATCGGTCACCAGGGTGCCGTGCACAATAACGACGCCGGCTGGTTCGGCAGGTGCCTTCGAGCCTGGAATCGAGGCCGCGGACACCGGACGGAAGGTGTGCACCTCAAGCTGGCCACCGCCGTCGTCTGTTTCAACAGTCCATGTCTCCACAGCCCGAGTCTATGACCGGAAGTAGCGGGCCGTAATCGGCGGTAAACTTAAGGATTGTGACTTCCGCAAACACCTCCGCCCCAAACACCTCCGCCGAGCCTGTCGATGCCAGCGAGCAGATGCGCATCCGTATGGACAAGCGTGCCAAGCTGATCGAGCGCGGCGTCGAGGCCTATCCGGTGGGCGTTGAACGGACGCATTCGCTGGCTGAAATCCGCGAGAAGTACGCGCACCTCGAAGCGGACCAGACCACGGGCGATGTTGTGGGCGTCACCGGTCGCGTCGTGTTCGTGCGCAACACCGGCAAGCTGTGCTTCGCGACGCTGCAGGAAGGCGGCGTGGACGGCAAGGGCGTCCGGCTGCAGGCAATGCTGAGCCTTGCCAACGTCGGCGAGGAAGCCCTGGCCGAGTGGAAGGCCCTGGTGGACCTTGGGGACCATGTGTTCATCAAGGGCGAGGTCATTTCCTCCCGCCGCGGTGAGCTCTCCGTCATGGCCGATTCGTGGTCCATGGCTTCCAAGGCGCTGCGTCCGCTCCCGGTGCTGCACGCCGAACTCAACGAGGAAACCCGCGTCCGCCAGCGGTACGTGGACCTCATGGTCCGCGACGAAGCCCGCGAAATGGTGTACAAGCGGGCGGCGATTACGCGCTCGGTCCGCGACACCCTGGACCGCCATGGCTACGTCGAGGTTGAAACCCCCATCCTGCAGCTGGTCCACGGTGGCGCCACGGCCCGTCCGTTCGAGACGCACATGAATGCCTTCGACCAGAAGATGACGTTGCGCATTGCCACGGAGCTCTTCCTGAAGCGCGCAGTGGTTGGCGGAATCGACCGTGTTTACGATATGGGCCGGGTGTTCCGCAACGAGGGCGTCGACTCAACCCACAGCCCTGAATTCACCACGCTTGAATGCTATGAGGCCTGGGCGGACCAGTTCGTTATGGCCGAGCGCATGAAGGAAATCATCCTGAATGTGGCCGACGTTGTGGGCACGCGCACCATCCAAACGGATGCGGGCGAGATTAACCTCGACGGCGAATGGGCTTGGATTGCGGTATATCCGGGGCTTTCCGAGGCTGTTGGTGTCGAAATTACGCCGGACACCACGGTGGACGAATTGCTGGCCATTGCCGCCAAGCACGAGGTCAAAGTGGATCCCAAGTGGGACGCCGAGAAGCTGGTTGTGGAATTGTTCGGCGAGATTGTGGAACCCACGCTGCTCAACCCGACTTTCGTCTACGACTACCCGCCGTCTGCGCAGCCGCTGGCCCGTCCCCACCGCGAGGACGGCCGGCTCATCGAGGCCTGGGACCTGATCATTGGCGGAATGGAGCGCGGTACGGCGTTCTCGGAGCTCATCGATCCCGTGATCCAGCGCGAACGGCTCACGGAACAGTCACGCCGCTCTGCTGCCGGCGACGTCGAAGCCATGCAGTTGGATGAGGACTTCCTCCGCGCCCTCGAATACGGTGCACCGCCCATGGGCGGTATTGGCCTGGGCATTGACCGTTTGGTCATGCTCTTTACCGGGGCCGGCATCCGCGAAACCATTTTGTTCCCCTTGCTGAAGCCTGAAGGTCACTGATCATGGAGTACATCGCCGTCCTGGCGCCATCAGTTGTTGTTGGTTTGATCTTCTGGTTTGCCATGAAGTCCATATTCAATGCGGACAAATCCGAGCGCCAGGCGGAAGCCCGTGCGCAAGCCGAAGCGAATCTGCGCAATTCCGGCTCCGATGACGGGGAAGCGGCCGCTAAATAGCCCGGGAATAGGCGGGTCAAGGCAGTAATCCACATATGCCTTTGACGTGCGCAGGTGCCGTGAACGATAATCAGGAATAGCAACATGGGGATTTCTGAATATCAACCCTCCAAAAGAGAGGCTACTCATGGCACAAAAAGTAAAAATCATCCTCGTTGACGACTTGGATGAAGGGGCAGCTGATGAAACTGTCCGTTTTGGCCTTGACGGTGTGAGCTACGAGATGGACTTGTCCACCGCAAACGCAGCTTCCCTGCGTCAGGCTCTGGAGCCATACGTCGCCAAGGCACGGAAGACGTCTTCTTCCGGTCGGGCAACCCGGGGTCGCGCTACGGCTGCGCGGAGCCAGGATTCGGCCCAGATCCGCCAGTGGGCGCGGGATAACGGTTACACGGTCAACAGCCGTGGACGTATTCAAGCTGAAATTCAGGAAGCGTACCAGAAGGCGAATTCCTGATTCACCGCCTCAAAGCCCCGGCATCAGTGCCGGGGCTTTGGTGTTTAACGAGGTGCACCGGCGGCTGGCCCTAAACCTCCGCGTGGGTATTTTGCGGAATCACACTTCTGAAGTGCTTGAATTTTTTCGCCCTCCCTTGGATTCCGGGAAAGTGGGCTGACTGGGGAGGCGTAATCGGCTGCGCCGGTTAATGCCGATCGAGCCGGCCGGGGTGCGTGTCCCGGGCGTCAGGGGGCATGGGCTTCCACGCCGGATGGGGGTGGGTCGGGGCGAAGGGGCTGCAGCACAAGTTTTATTCCGCAAGCCCGTCATGTTTCCCCTGTGGCGAACACGCTCCAAAAGTCCCGCCCCGGCACGTAGCATCAAAGTACGTCGTAGCTAGGAGTGTGGCGAAATGTTTGAGAGATTTACGGACCGTGCCCGTCGCGTGGTCGTCCTTGCCCAAGAAGAGGCACGGATGCTCAATCACAACTACATCGGTACAGAACACATCCTCTTGGGTCTGATCCACGAGGGTGAAGGCGTTGCCGCCAAGGCGCTTGAGTCCCTGAGCATCTCGCTCGACGGCGTCCGCGAACAGGTCCAGGAGATCATCGGCCAGGGCCAGCAGGCTCCGTCCGGTCACATCCCCTTTACCCCGCGCGCCAAGAAGGTACTTGAGCTTTCCCTTCGCGAAGCTCTTCAGCTCGGCCACAACTACATCGGCACTGAGCACATCCTTCTCGGCCTCATCCGCGAGGGCGAAGGTGTTGCAGCCCAGGTGCTGGTGAAGCTTGGCGCCGACCTCAACCGGGTCCGCCAGCAGGTCATCCAGTTGCTGTCCGGCTACCAGGGCAAGGAAACCGCGGGTTCGGGTTCCGGCCAGGGCCAGCAGGAAGGAACCCCTGCCGGTTCCGTGGTGCTGGACCAGTTCGGCCGCAACCTCACGCAGGCTGCCCGCGAGAACAAACTCGATCCTGTGATCGGCCGCGAGCAGGAGATGGAACGCGTCATGCAGGTCCTCTCCCGTCGCACCAAGAACAACCCCGTGCTGATCGGTGAGCCCGGCGTCGGCAAGACCGCCGTCGTCGAAGGCCTCGCCCAGGCGATCGTTCGTGGCGATGTCCCGGAGACCATCAAGGACAAGCAGCTGTACACGCTTGACCTCGGTTCCCTGGTTGCCGGCTCCCGCTACCGCGGTGACTTCGAAGAGCGCCTGAAGAAGGTCCTCAAGGAAATCCGTACGCGCGGTGACATCATCCTCTTCATCGACGAGATCCACACGTTGGTGGGTGCCGGTGCTGCCGAGGGCGCCATTGACGCCGCGTCGATCCTGAAGCCGATGCTGGCCCGTGGCGAGCTCCAGACCATCGGTGCCACCACGCTGGACGAGTACCGCAAGCACATCGAGAAGGACGCCGCCCTTGAGCGCCGCTTCCAGCCGATCCAGGTCAAGGAGCCTTCGGTTGCCCACGCGATCGAAATCCTGAAGGGCCTGCGGGACCGTTACGAGGCACACCACCGCGTGACGATCACCGACGGCGCCCTCGCCTCAGCCGCGCAGCTGGCCGAACGCTACATTTCGGACCGCTTCCTGCCGGACAAGGCGATCGACCTCATCGATGAAGCCGGCGCCCGCCTGCGCATCCGCCGCATGACCGCTCCGCCGGAGCTCAAGGCCATGGACGAGCGCATTGCGGACGTGAAGCTGGAGAAGGAATCGGCGATTGACGCCCAGGACTTCGAGGGTGCCGCTTCGCTGCGCGACAAGGAGCAGAAGCTCATTGCCGAGCGCGCAGAGAAGGAGCGCAACTGGAAGTCCGGCGGCATGGACGATATCTCCGAGGTTGACGAGGACCTGATCGCTGAAGTCCTCGCGAACTCCACGGGTATCCCGGTCTTCAAGCTCACCGAGGAAGAGTCCTCGCGCTTGCTCAAGATGGAAGACGAACTGCACAAGCGCGTCGTTGGCCAGGACGAGGCCATCAAGGCCCTGTCGCAGGCCATCCGCCGCACGCGTGCCGGCTTGAAGGACCCCAAGCGGCCGGGTGGCTCGTTCATCTTCGCTGGCCCCACCGGCGTTGGAAAGACCGAGCTTGCCAAGGCACTTGCCGAGTTCCTGTTCGGTGAAGAGGACGCCCTCATCACGCTGGACATGTCCGAGTACTCCGAGAAGCACACGGTTTCGCGTCTCTTCGGTGCTCCTCCGGGCTACGTTGGCTACGAAGAAGGCGGCCAGCTGACCGAGAAGGTCCGTCGTCGTCCGTTCTCCGTGGTGCTGTTCGACGAAGTTGAGAAGGCCCACGCCGATCTCTTCAACTCGCTGCTGCAGATCCTGGAAGACGGCCGCCTGACCGACTCCCAGGGCCGCGTGGTGGACTTCAAGAACACCGTGATCATCATGACCACCAACCTGGGTACCCGCGACATCTCCAAGAGCGTCGCTACCGGCTTCCAGTCCGGAACCGACACCCAGACTGGCTACAACCGGATGCGTGCCCGGGTTACGGAAGAGCTCAAGCAGCACTTCCGCCCCGAGTTCCTCAACCGTGTTGACGACGTCGTGGTGTTCCCGCAGCTGACGCAGGACGAGATCATCGAGATCGTGGACCTGTTCGTTACCCGCCTGGAGCGCCGCCTCAAGGACAAGGACATGGGAATCGAGCTCACCAAGGCCGCCAAGGTCCTGCTCGCCACCCGTGGTTACGACCCCGCAATGGGTGCCCGGCCGCTGCGCCGCACCATCCAGCGCGAGATCGAGGACCAGCTGTCCGAGAAGATCCTGTTCGGCGACATCCACACCGGCGACATCGTTGTGGTGGACGTCGAGGGTGAGGGTGACGAAGCCAAGTTCACCTTCGAAGGCAACGCCAAGCCGCGGATCCCGGAGATTGCTCCCACCGCGTAAGGCAGAAGCGACACAAGCAGAGTGCCCCGCACATTCTCCTAGGAGTGTGCGGGGCATTCGTGTTTCCAGGAAGTGGGTCTCTTGATGCGGGTTTTGATGGTGGCTCCGGGCACGCGCGGAGACGTGGCACCCATGGCCGGGTTGGGTTCGGCGCTGCAGGAACACGGTTTGGAGGTGGCCATCGCGGCCAACCCGGCCTATGCCCCGCTCGTTGTGTCATCCGGCTGCGAATACAGGGTGCTTCCGGGCGACCTGACCCGGATCATCCAACGAACGGACCCGGAGGAAAAGCCCTCCTTCAACGACATCCGGACATCATGGCAGGCCCTCGGTGGCTACATGGAGCAAGCTGCGAGCGGGACGCTTGCCGCGGCAGAGGCGGGTGCGGACGTCATCATGGCGAACTCCGTGGCGCCGTACGCCTACGATGTCGCGGAAGCACTGGGCATCCCGGCCATCGGAGCCCACTTGCAACCGGTGGAGCCGAGTTCGGCGTATCCGCCGGTGCTGCTCGGTTCTGCCCGCGACCTGGGTGCAGTGGGCAACAGGGTGATTGGCAAAAGGGTTCTTGCAGGACCGGCTCCTTACGATGCTCCGAGTGCCAGGCTTCGCCGTGGGCTCGGCCTGCCCAGGCTGTCCCGCCAGGCTGCCCACCGCCGTCGTACGCGTCACAACGCCACCATCCTCCATGGCATCAGCCCAGCGGTCCTGCCGCGTCCGGCGGATTGGCATCCGGGGCTGGTCATGGCAGGGTACTGGTGGCCTCCGGCCCGGCCCGGCTGGCAACCGGGCGGGGACCTGATGGATTTCCTTGCGGATGGTCCACCGCCTGTGTTCGTTGGATTCGGAAGCGGTGCCACGGTGGATGCCGGGCTCGTCGTCGAGGCGACACGTCGTGCGGGCGTGCGGGCTGTCCTCCAGGGCGCGGATGGCGTGTCCGGGGATGACGTCCTTGGCATTGGCGACGTCCCGCACGAGTGGCTCTTTCCCCGGATGGCTGCCGTGGTGCACCATGCTGGTGCGGGTACGACGGCGGTCGGCCTCCGGGCGGGGGTGCCAACAGTTTGCGTTCCGGTCTTCACGGACCAGCCGCTGTGGGCCTCGCGTGTGGCCGCCCTTGGAGCCGGACCGCAGCCCATCCCGTACAAGGAGCTCACGGCGGAGCGCCTGGGCGACGCCATCGCGGAGGCGGTCAGGTCGCCGTCGTACGCTTTCCGGTCGAAGCTCCTCGCGGCGCGCATCGCGAGCGAGGACGGAACCCGGCCGGTACTCCAAGCCCTGGCCCAACTAAGTCGCAATAGTGCGCGTTTACACGGCTGAAAACGCGCACTAATGCGACCCAGTTGGGCACGGGCAATCTGAAAGTAGTGTTTCACTCTTAGTGAACCACCCTGTGATCCCCGGCACATTCCGTGTTGAATCGGAGCATGGATTCGACTGGCTCCCACACCCCGCAACCCAAATCTCCTTTCCACGATCTTGACCACTACCTGGCCATCCCACGGGTCAGTGGACTCGCCCTGAGCCCTGACGGCACGCGCTTGGTTACCACCGTCACGACGCTGAACAGCAAGGGCACAGAGTTCAGGGCGGCACTCTGGGAGCTCGATCCCACTGGGCAGTCGCAGGCACGCCGGATTACGCGCAGCGCCAAGGGCGAGGCCGGCGCCGCCTTCGCGGCCAATGGCGATCTCTACTTCACCTCGGCCCGGCCGGATCCCGACAGTCCGGACGATGATCCAGTCAACGCCCTCTGGCTGCTGCCGGCCGCTGGGGGAGAAGCGCGGGTTGCCCACTCGCGCGCCGGCGGGGTCGGCTCCGTCCTGGCCGCCGCCGATGCGGACGCAGCCTTTGTTGTCGCCGAGGTCCTGGCCGGTTCCACTGATGAAGAAAACGATGAAGAGCGCCGCAAGGCCCGCAAAGACAACAAGGTCTCGGCCATCCTGCACAGCGGCTACCCGGTACGCTATTGGGACGCCGACCTTGGCCCTTCGCAGCCGCGGATCTTCGCCGTCGAAACCGGTCCCGTTAGTGAGCCCGGCAAGCCCGCTACCGTTGACGCCGAACCGCCGGTGTCGCTGCGGAACCTGACACCCGGCGTCGGGGGTTCGCTCCGGGAAGCGAAAACCGTGGTGAGTCCCGACGGGAAGACTATCTACACGAGCCTCAGCAAAGCGCTCGCGAAGGCCGACAGTCGTGAGGTGCTGGCCGCCGTCGACGTCGCGACCGGCGCGGTCAAAGTGCTGCTGGACCACCAGGGCATGAGCTACTTCCCCGGCCCGGTCAGCCCTGACAACCGCACGCTGGTGGTGCAAAGCGAGAGCGACACCACCCCCACGCAAGCTCCGCAGGTCAAGCTGCACCTCCTGGATGTCTCCGGCGGCGAAACCACGGACCTGATGCCGCTTGCCCATGACTGGGACCGATGGCCGACGCCGGTTGCCTGGCTCCCGGACGGCAGTGGCCTCCTGGTCACGGCGGACGACGACGGCGCGTCGCCGGTTTTCCGGGTGGACGTCGCTGACGGTGGGGTCACGCGGGTGACGAAAGACGCGGCGGCGTACACCGACGTCGTGGTTTCGCGGGACGGAAGCACAGCGTATGCGCTGCGGAGTTCCTATGAGTTCCCGGCGGAAGCCGTGCGGATCGATCTTTCCACCGGTGAGGTGGTTCGACTTCCGGCACCTGCGGAGCGGCCTGTTTTCGCGGGGCGGCTGGAGCGGGTAGAGACGACGACGGCCGATGGTTCGCGGGTTCCTGCGTACCTGGCTCTGCCTTCGGATGCCTCTGACGGGGCACGTGCACCGTTGTTGCTGTGGATCCATGGCGGTCCTTTGAGTTCCTGGAATGCGTGGACCTGGCGATGGAACCCCTGGCTGCTGGTGGCCAAGGGCTATGCCGTGCTGCTTCCCGACCCGGCGCTGTCCACGGGTTATGGGCAGGCGTTCATTCAGCGCGGCTGGGGTGAATGGGGCAAGAAGCCATTCTCGGACCTGATGGCAATTACTGATGCCGTGGTTGCGCGTGCGGACATTGATGAGACCCGGACCGCGGCCATGGGCGGTTCGTTCGGCGGGTACATGGCCAACTGGGTGGCCGGGCAGACCGATCGCTTCAAGGCGATCGTGACCCACGCCAGCCTGTGGGCGTTGGACCAGTTCGGGCCGACGACTGATGCGGCGCAGTACTGGCTGAAGGAAATGACCGCAGAGATGGCCATGGAGAACTCGCCGCACTTGAGTGTCGGCAACATCAAGACGCCCATGCTGGTGATCCATGGCGACAAGGACTATCGCGTGCCCATCGGTGAGGGGCTGCGGCTTTGGTACGAGCTGCTTTCGAAGTCCGGACTGCCTGCGGGTGAGGACGGGCAGAGTCCGCACCGGTTCCTGTACTTCCCCGACGAGAACCACTGGGTACTCCAGCCGCAGCACGCCAAGGTTTGGTACGGGGTGGTGGAGCACTTCCTCGCGAAGCAGGTGCTCGGGGAGGACGTGGAGTTGCCGGGGGAGTTGGGGGTTTAGCTCAGCTGGCGGACATGCGGCGGATACCGGCGGCGTAGGCGTCGAGGACATCAAAGATGCCGCGGTGCTGCCACACGCGCTCGCGGTCGCGACCCGATGATTCGGTCAGCACGCCGCGCTCGGTCAGGGCATCGAGCGCGCGCAGTGCGGCCATTTCCCCGAGTCCGAGGGTGCGTCATGAGATACCTCGTGTTCACTGCCGGCTGGCCGATCAATGTGGGAAGTATTTTCCACGCCGCCGCATCCGAGCGCAGCCCTGTCAGCTTGGCCCGGGACTCCTCAAGCTGCTCGACGAGGTCATCGACGAGCTGTGATCCGGTGGAGGCAGCGATCCGGCTCGCCGTTGCGAACTCGCGGACGATCGGGCCGGCGTCGCCCTCGCGGAAGGAGCCCAGGGCTGCGAAGTAGCGCTCTGTGTGGACAAGGAGTCCCGCCGAGATTGGCGCCGCGGTGGAGCCGACGAGGCCCTTGTCTGATGTGATCGGCAAGCTGAAGGGCTGCCTCCATGTCCCGGACGTTGCCAATAACTGTCAACGCGTTGGCCTTGTTGCCCTCCTCGATTTCGGTGCGCTCGCCGATTTCGGCGAGTGCGAGCTGCTGGGCTGAGGTAGTCAGCTGTTCGATCTGGGAGCTGGAAGCCGACTCGGTCCGCAGAAGAATTGCCGTCATCGGCCCCAGTGCGGGGTTGTTTGTCCCCAGCGTGCGTTGGGCGTGCTTGTCGAACGCGACCAGTTGACGGGTGGCATCTTCGATGTCGGCAGAGTCCTCGCCTGAGATGTGGGGTGTCCAGTCCGCGATCGAGGCCGTCACGCTGGCCTGGTAAGGGCCGGCCTGCCGGTCCACCTCGGCTCGCGAGTACAACCCTCGGCTCGTCATTGAACTGGCTCCAGCGCGCCCAGGATCAGTTCGAGTCCATGGGCGAATTCGTTGCCGTAGTCGTAGCCCGGCTGCATGACCACCTCGGTGGCAATCTCCACCATGTGCGGGTACTCGCCAGTGGCGAACCGTTCCATGATGGGTGCGGCCACGTCGGCCATCGGTTCGGCGCCGGCAATGGGGAGCGCGGCTTCCTGGAGCGCGAAGCCGTAGATGTAGCTGTCCAGCAGCGAGTACGCCCGGGCCGTCTGCTGCACGGTGAAGCCGGCCGCCCTGAGAGTGGCCAGGGTTGCTTCGTGGTGCTTCAGCGTGGCGGGGCCGGGTGCTTTCCGTGATTCCAGAAGCCCGACGGCCCAGGGGTGCCGCCGAAGCACTTCCCTGGCTGAGTGCGCTCGCGTGCGCATCTCTTCCTTCCATGCGCCTCCGGCTGTTGGGGTGTGGATTTCTCCGAACACGAGGTCCACGAGTCCGTCCAGGATCTGGTCCTTGTTGGCCACGTAGTAGTACAAGGACATTGGCTTGGTGCCCATGCTCTGCGCGAGCGAGCGGATGGACAATGCCGCGATTCCTTCGGTGTCGGCGAGTTCAAGGGCTTTGAAAAGCACGTTCTCCCGGCTGAGATCCGGCCTTCTGCTGGCACCCATGAACTGACTCCTTCCGTTTTCGTACAGTGTACTGTAACGTCATTTTCGTACAGCGTACGAAGATGTTTGGAGGCTCTGTTATGAAAATTCCACAACGTACCCGCAGTGATCTTCGACAGTCCGCCAGCATGCGTGCCGTGGTCCGCGAAACCTACGGCGGTCCGGAGGTGCTGGAGGTGAAGCGGTTGCCGCGCCCGGTGTGCTCGGCGCGTTCGGCGGGTTCGGCGCGTTCGGGCAAGGAAGTGCTGGTCAGGGTCCACGCGGCCGGAGTTGACCGCGGCGCGTGGCACATGATGACGGGCCTGCCGTATCTGGGGCGTCTTGCCTTTGGTTTTGCGAAGCCCCGGGACCCTGCTTTGGGCATGGACTTGGCCGGGATTGTGGAAGCGGTGGGACCTGAAGTCACCAGGTTCAGGGTTGGCGACGCGGTGTTTGGTGCCGGCCGTGGTTCGTTCGCCGAGTATGCCGTGGCCCCTGAAGCGAAGTTGGCTGCCAAGCCGCTGGGTCTCTCCTTTGAGCAAGCAGCCACCGTTCCAGTCTCCGCGGTCACCGCCCTGCAGGGCCTGCGTGCTGGACGGGTTGCGGAAGGGCAAAGGGTCCTGGTCACGGGCGCGTCCGGCGGTGTGGGAAGCTACGCGGTCCAGCTGGCCAAGGCCTTCGGCGCTGAAGTTACGGGCACATGCAGTGCCGGCAAGATGGACTTTGTCCGCAGCCTTGGCGCAGACAGTGTTCTGGATTATGAAGCCGAGGACTTTCTTGATTCCGGACCGTACGACCTCATCCTTGATATCGCAGGCAACCCCCGGATCTCCCTTCTGCGCCGGGCCTTGACTCCTGCAGGGACGGCCGTAATCACCGGCGGGGAGGGCGGCGGTGCTTTCGCTGGCGGGCTGCAGCGGCAATTGGGAGCCGTTATGTTGTCGCCGTTCATCAGGCAGCGATTGACGATGTTTTTCGGAGTGGTGCGTGCTGGTGACTTGGAAGAGCTTGCTGGGCTCATTGATGCGGGGAAGGTTGTCCCGGCGTTGGATCGGACGTTCCCACTCGACCGTGCTGCGGACGCTCTTCGGTATCTGGAACGCGGGGGAGTGCGCGGGAAGGTGGCGCTCGCGGTTTGAGGGTGTGTGCGGGGGCGTCTTTCAGCCCCGGAGCTGTGTGGGGGCGTGGGTTGCGGCGAGGGGAATGGTCTTACCAAAGGATCCTTTGATGGGACACCGCGGATATGATCACTCGGCTTCCGGAGCCCCGTGGTTTCAACAGCGGTCACGTCCTACCGAAGTGTCTTACTTTGCCGTTCTCAAGAAAACTCTTCTTGAGCCATTGTTCGGACCCGAAACACACCTAGTTCTCTGCGCGGATGAAAAGATCAGCGTCGTCGTCGGCCGGGCAAGCTGCCGATATCAGCACGTCTCGCATGAAGATGCGCTTGCCTGCCGACCTCCCAGTCCAGAACCAGCAGATTTTTTCCCGCTCCGCTTGCGTCATTGCGCGGATGGTTCCACCCCCGTCCAAGCGCTCAAGATGTTCCCACATGTCACTGACTGTAGAACCTTCAAATTGTGTCGCCTGAGCTTCACGGGCAAGATCACCGACGGTGTCGGGCCGGTGTGCTTGCTCTATTAGAAAGGCAGCGAAAACTGGTTTCGGGGATGCCTTGCCTTCGGGGTATCTCCCCGGTGCTCGTTTAGCCATCAGGCTTCGCCGAGACTTATGAGCTTCATGCGCAAAAGCGTCCCTTCGTGAAGTGGCCTATGTGTCTTGGTGGTGGGGTACCCCACCACCAGGCATTGCGTCAGGCGTTTTGGACCTTGAAGCTCTCTTCGAACTCTTCCAGGCTGCGGCCGCCCGTTTCGGGCAAGAACTTTGCCGTGAAGGTGATGGCGATGATTCCGAGTATGGCAAAGAGGAGGAATGTTCCGAAGCCGATTGCAGCGACCACGGGCGGGAAGACGAGCGAGACGGCGGCGTTGGTGAGCCATAGTACGAGTGTCGACGCCCCGATCATCAATCCACGCATGCGTAGTGGGAAGATCTCTGAGATCATCAACCACGCGAGCGGGCCGATGGTGGCCTGCATCATGGCAATGAAGGCGAGGATGAAGACGAGGAGGAGCCAAGGGCGGATCGGGTCGTTTTCGGGGAGAAGGATTCCTACTAGTCCGACGCCGGCGTGGGCTGTCGTGGTTCCGATGAATCCTGTGAGCATCATGCTGCGGCGGCTGACACGGTTGATGATGTAGAGGGCTATGAGCATGGGAACTACCGAGGCGACGCCGTTGAGGACGTTGAAACCAAGTGCGGCGTTCCGGTCGAATCCGGCTTGTTCGAGGACCTGGGTGCCGTAGTACATCATGGAGTTGATTCCGGTCAGTTGCTGGAAGATTCCGATTCCGAATCCGATGAAGAGCAGTCGTCGTGTCCAGCGGTTGGAGAGGACTTCCTTCCACGAGCCGAGGTTTTCGAGCCGTTCCTGGTCTGCCAATTCCATGACTTCAGCCATTTCTGCGTCTGCCCGTTCCTTGGAGCGCATGGTGCTGAGCACAGTGTGGGCTTCTTCGTCGCGGCCCTTGGAGACGAGCCAGCGGGGACTCTCCGGCATGCGCAGCATTCCGAAGAACAGGACGAACGCGGGAAGGACGGCGACAGCAAGCATGTACCGCCAGACGTCAGGATGGCTGCCCCAGATGTTGCCGATGATGGCGTTGATCAGGAATGCAAGGAACTGGCCGCTGACGATCATCAGCTCATTGCGGGATACGAGGCTTCCGCGCTTTTCGAAGGGGGCGACTTCGGCAAGATAGACGGGCACGGTGACGGACGCGCCACCGACTGCGAGTCCAAGGATGAAGCGGAACGTAAGCAACACATCGTATTGCGTGGAGAGGGCAGACCCTATTGTTCCGATGAAGAACAGGACGGCTAGGACGATGATAAAAGGGCGTCGGCCGTACTTGTCAGAGATCTTCCCGCCCAAGAGGGAGCCAACGGCGGCTCCAATCAAAAGGACGAAGGTGATGAGGCCTTCTTCCCAAGCAGAAATATTGAAGTAGCTGCTCATGAAGCCCAGCGCGCCGTTCAGTACGCCGGTGTCGTAGCCGAACAGCAAACCGCCGAAGGTGGCTATGACGGTGATCATGCCCAGGCGTTTGTTGTACGCGCCCCGCCCCATGGCGGGAAGCTGCTTTCGTCTTCCGGTGCTGGAAGTGACTTCGAGGCTGTGGACCATTAGAACGCTCCTTCGCGTTTCCTTGATTTGAGGGCGCAGCTGAGGCGCCGGCTAGCCGGAGTGGATGAATCTGCGGCGTTAGAGATGCACTACTTCGTGTGGCAGTGGATCAGTTGCATGGGAATTGGCCGTCGTCCGGCTACGTCGTGGAGGATCTGCGGGGTGCGGACAAGGGCTTGGAAAAGCAGATACGGCGTTGCTATGCCGCGGGTTTGGAGTGCAGGCGTGCATGGGGCCTTTGGTGGGTGGGGGTCGATTCCCACTTGTATTCGATCCACACGCTGAAGCCTTGGGAACGTTCAAACATGGAGCGCGGTTCGGCCCCGTGGGCGGCCAGCCAAAGAATGGATCCGTCGGAAGTCACGCCGTCGACGAATCCTGCCCTGACGAATCTGTCTTGGTGACGGATTTCCACCAGCTCCCCGACCAGGGGAAGCCAGTCGTGTTGAAGATGAAGTTTGTCCTGCAAAACTGCTCCTCACGACCCCAGAGGCGTACTCCTGGAGTGCATGGTCAGGTACGTTCAAGTACGTTTTCTGGATGAGTGGTCGCTTTGAAGCACCGCTGCGCTGTTGAATAGGCCAGTTCAAGTGCTTCCCGGACCGGCAGCGAGCGGTGTTCGGTGGACAGAATTTCCACACCCCACGGCCCTTTGAAACCAATGCCTTGGAGCGTGTTGATGAAGCCTGTGACGTCTTGGTCGCCGTACCCGCAGAGGCGGCGGTGGTCGCGGGTGTCCTCGAAGAGACTGCCGCGGACTTCGGCGTCGGCGTCATTAAGTTCAACGGCGAAGATTTGGTCTGCCGTTAGCTTTCGGGCGAGCTCCTCCAGCGTGGTTCCGTATCGGAAGACGTGCCAGTAGTCGATGACAAGGCCACAGCCGGGGTGTCCAACGGCGCGCATCAGGTCCGCGGATGTCGGGATGGACTGGGCCATGGAGAAAGCTATGGGTTCCAGAGCGATCCGCGTGCCCCGGGATACCGCCTCCGTCGTGAGCCGGCGCAGCGGCACGGCCAAAGGGGTGTAATCGGGAAGTTCGTCCCCGAACGCGGTCCCCACTTTGATGAACTTAGCGCCCAGTACCTCTGCAGCTTCCAGCAACAGGTCGAACTGGGGCCGCCATTCGTGGGCTTTTGATTCGTCCCACCAGTTACTCAGGAACTCGACCTCGATGTGGCGGAAACCTGCGTTGTCAATGAGTTCCCGAAGGCCGCGGAAGCCGATGGTTTCCTTCACCTTTGCCAGATCATCGTGGGCGAGCCCGAAGCCCGACCAGCCGGTCGAGGCGAGAGCTTCTACCCGTTCGTCAATGGGGACGGGACTGGTTTCTGGAACTCTCAAGGGTGCTGTATCACCGGCGCTGGTCCAACAGGAGGCAACCAGTTCAGGAGGCGAAAAGTCGATCAATGGTTCTCCTTCGAAGCAGTGAGGCGTGGGTCACGCGATGTTCTGTAATCATGAAAGCACACATCGTTGGAACGGTCTATTGACATCGTGTAATCTCTAGTTCTAGTGTTGGACCGTTCCACAAAGAGAAGTGGATCACACTCCGTTCTAACATCCAAGACCTCCGTACTGGCCTCTCATTCCAGCAGGGCCTGGGCCTGCACATAGGTCGAGAATTTACGCGAATCAAAGGAGATTTCACGTGGCGAAGTTCAATTGGCGGCGAAGCGTTTTGGCGCTTGCCGTGGTACCGCTTTTGGCACTGGGGGCATGTTCAAGCCAGGGCGGCAAGACGGAAGCTTCAGGCGATGGCTCGGGATCGGGCGGCCAGGTCGCCAGCACCCCCCGCATGAAGGTCGCCCTGATTACGCATGCCGAAGCAGGCGATACCTTCTGGGATATTGTCCGCAAGGGTGCCGAGGAAGCGGCTGCAAAAGACAACGTCGAGATCCTTTACACCAACGATTCCGACGCCGGCCGCCAGGCGCAGCTGGTCCAGCAAGCCATTGACCAGAAGGTTGACGGCATCGCGGTGACCATCGCCAACCCTGGCGCGATGAAGGACGTCATGAAGAAGGCCAAGGATGCCGGGATTCCGTTGGTGAGCTTCAACGCCGGTGGAGATGTTTCAGCACAGCTTGGTGCCTTCACCCACTTCGGCTCCAACGAGACACTGGCCGGCGAAGCCGTCGGTGCCAAGCTCGCAACCGACGGATACAAGCACCCCATCTGCGTGATCATGGCCCAGGGGCAGGTTCAGCTCGAGCAGCGCTGCGCGGGTGTGAAGGCAAAGGTTCCTGCCACTGAGATTCTCTATGTAGATGGCAAGGACATGACGGCTGTGCAGTCCACGGCAACTGCCAAGCTACAGGCTTCCAAGGACGCTGACGTGATTGTCGGTCTCGGTGCGCCCTACACCGTCACGATCCTCAAGGCTGTGGCCGACGCGAACAGTCAGATCAAGGTCGCCAGCTTCGACCTCAACCCGGCCTTGGCTCAGGCCATCAACGATGACAAGGTCCTCTTCACCGTAGACCAGCAGCCCTACCTGCAGGGCTACCTCGCGGTTGACGGGCTGTGGCAGAACAAGCGCGGCGGATTCAAGGTCGGCGGCGGCCAGGCTGTCCTCACCGGGCCGTCCATTGTTGACAAGACGACCATCGCTGACGTTCTGAAGAACGTCCAGCAGGGCATCCGCTAACCCGAAGAGTTGCGGGCCGCGCGGTGCCTTGGAGCATCGCGCGGCCGGACCATCAAGGAGCCAAATCCTCATGACTACTGCAACTGCCCCCGCGCCCTCGTCGACTTCCAAAGACGAACGAGTCGGTCGCCGCAGCCCGATTCAGCAACTTCTGGCACGTCCCGAAGTAGGTGCTCTCGTTGGCGCTATCCTCCTGTTTGTATTCTTCTCGGTCGTCGCCCCGACGTTCCTGCAGCCCAACTCGTTCGCGACGGTGCTCTACGGTTCATCGACCATTGGCATCATGGCAGTCGGCGTCTCGCTGCTGATGATCGGTGGCGAGTTCGACCTCTCCACGGGTGTAGCCGTCATCTCCTCGGCCCTGACCGCCTCACTGTTCAGCTGGTACTTCTCCACCAACATCTGGGTGGGTGTCCTCTTGGCGCTGGTGGTCTCCCTGGGCATCGGCTTCATCAACGGGTGGATCCTGGTCAGGACCAAGCTGCCCAGCTTCATCGTCACGCTCGCCACGTTCCTCATGCTGACCGGCCTGAACCTGGCATTGACCCGGCTCATCGGCGGTTCCGTTTCTTCCCCGTCGATTGCTTCGATGGACGGATTCACACTCGCGAAGTCAATCTTCGCTTCTTCGGTCAATATCGCCGGCGTGGACGTGAAAGTCACGGTCTTCTACTGGATCGTCCTGGTCCTGATTGCTTCCTGGGTGCTCCTGCGGACCCGCATCGGTAACTGGATCTTCGCCGTCGGTGGCGACGCCAACGCAGCCCGCGCCGTGGGTGTTCCCGTGACCAAGACCAAGATCGGCCTGTTCATGGCCGTTGGGTTCTGCGGCTGGATCCTGGGCATGCACAACCTCTTCGCCTTTGACGCCGTGCAGTCCGGCGAAGGCGTGGGCAACGAGTTCCTCTACATCATCGCCGCAGTGATCGGTGGCTGCCTCCTGACCGGTGGCTACGGCTCGGCTGTCGGTGGGGCGATCGGCGCTTTCATCTTTGGCATGGCCAACAAGGGCATCGTCTACGCGCAATGGAACCCGGACTGGTTCAAGTTCTTCCTGGGCTTGATGCTGCTGCTGGCCACCATCGTCAACCTCATCGTCAAACGCCGGGCAGAGCTGAAGTAAGGGGCCGGACCAATGAATGCACAACAGATCGACCAGCAAACCCTGCTGAAAGACGAGAAAGACCCCTTGACCCACACACCCGTGCACCTGCTCTCCCTCGAAGCCGTGGGCAAGCACTACGGCAACATCATCGCCCTGCGGGACGTGACCATGGCCGTGGACAACGGCCGGGTCACCTGCGTCCTGGGCGACAACGGTGCGGGCAAGTCAACGCTGATCAAGATCATCGCCGGCCTGCACCAGCACGACGAAGGCACGTTGAACGTGATGGGGGATGCCAGGAAGTTCAACTCACCCAGGGAAGCACTCGACGCCGGCATCGCTACCGTTTACCAGGACCTCGCCGTGGTACCCCTGATGCCGATTTGGCGGAACTTCTTCCTCGGCTCCGAACTGACCACCGGCTTTGGTCCGTTCAAGAGCATGGATGTCCAGAAGATGAAGGACATCACTAAGAAGGAACTCGCGGACATGGGCATCGACCTGCGCGATGTGGAGCAGCCCATCGGCCAGCTCTCCGGCGGTGAACGCCAGTGTGTGGCCATTGCCCGCGCCGTGTACTTCGGCGCGAAGGTCCTGATCCTCGACGAACCCACCGCCGCGCTGGGAGTCAAGCAGTCCGGCGTCGTACTTCGCTACATCCTGCAGGCCCGCGACCGCGGCCTCGGCGTCATCTTCATCACGCACAACCCCCACCACGCGTTCCCCGTCGGTGACCGGTTCCTGCTGCTCAAGCGCGGCAAGTCGATCGGTTACTACGACAAGAAGGACATCACCTTGGACGAGTTGACGGCCCAGATGGCCGGCGGTGCCGAACTGGCCGAACTCGCCCACGAGCTCGAACAACTCGGCGGACACACCGAGGCACTGAACGAAGTCAAAGCTGAAGTGGCTGAGGTCACCGAGGCAGCGGCTGAAAGCACCACCAAGCGCCACTAAGCGCTGACGACCAACCTGGATGGAGCAACCATGGAAATGCTAGTAGCCGGAAACTGGCGAGGAGCCGCTGACGGCAGGACCGAAGAAGTCCGTTCGCCCTTTGACGGCCGGACGATCGACACGGTCCCTGTGGCGGCAGTTAAAGACGCCCAGGATGCTCTGGACAGGGCAGAAATCGGTGCGCACGTACAGCGGAACACTCCCGCGCACGCCCGGGTCGATATCCTCCTGCGCGCGGCTGCCTTGGCAGATGAGCGCGCGGAGGATATCGCCCAAACCATCAGCGCCGAGACAGGTAAGCCGATCACGGAAGCCCGCGGCGAGGCCTCTCGTTCCGGCAACATCATCCGGTTGGCGGCCTATGAAGGCAGCCAACTCTACGGTTCCACTCTTCCCTTGGACGCCAACGCCGGAACCGGCTTGGACAAGGTGGGTTTCACGCTTCGGCAGCCCGTGGGAATTGTTGTAGCAATCACCCCGTTCAACTACCCGGCGCTGTTGGTGTTGCACAAGATTGCCCCGGCACTGGCAGCCGGCAATGCGGTGGTACTCAAGCCCGCCAGGGCGACTCCGTTGACGGCATTAAAGCTCGCACAGTGCTTCGTTGACGCCGGCCTGGCGCCGGAGGCACTATCCGTGATCACCGGACCTGGAAGCTCGCTGGGCGATGTCCTGGTCTCCGATCCCCGGGTCCGCAAGGTTTCCTTCACCGGTTCGACCGGCACCGGCACGCATATCTCTTCCATCGCTGGGGTCAAGAAGCTGTCGCTGGAGCTTGGCGCTTCGTGCCCGGTCATCATCCTTCCCGACGCCGACCTTGAACTGGCCTCCAGCGCTGTTGCCGCCGGTGGGTACATCAATGCCGGCCAGGTCTGCATTTCCGTGCAGCGCGTCATCGTCGACCGTCGCGTGGAGGCGGACTTCCTTGACGCCCTGGTGCCGAAGGTCGAAGCCATCGCCGTAGGCAACCCGAAGGAAGACGACACACGGCTGGGTTCCTTGATCTCCGAGGAAGAAGCCACCCGCGTCCATGCCTCCATCACTGAGGCCCGCCATTCCGGAGCCCGTGTTCTGACCGGCGGCGACCGGGACGGCGCAGTTGTGACCCCAGCGGTGGTCGCCGGTGTTGACCCCCGGTCGAACCTGAGCCGCAACGAACTGTTCGGCCCGGCAGTCGCTGTTTCCTCAGCCCAGGACATCGAATCCGCCATCGCCTTGGCCAACGACAACGACTACGGCCTCGGCGCCGGGATCTTCACCAACGACGTCGCCGGAACCGTTCAGGCCATGCGGCAGATCGACGCCGGCAACATCCACATTAACTGGTCTCCGTTGTGGCGTGCTGACCTGATGCCCTACGGCGGTCTCAAAGGCAGCGGTATCGGCAAGGAAGGCGTCCGCTCCGCCGTCCAGGAAATGACCGAAGACAAGACAATCGTCCTGCACGGACGCCCCTGGTAACGACAAACGAAACAAGGCAATGACTACACCATCGCAGACCATCCGGCTGACCACAGCCCAAGCGGTCATCAAGTACCTTTCCGCACAGTTTTCCGTCGCCGACGGCGTCCGGCGCCGCCTGGTCCCTGCCGCGCTGGGCATTTTTGGCCACGGCAACGTCGCCGGCCTGTCCCAGGCACTGGACCAGCTCGCCGACGACATGCCGTTCATCCAGGGCCGCCACGAGCAATACATGGCCCACATTTCCACCGCTTACGCCAAAGCCACCCGCCGCCAGTCCGTGCTGGCCGTGACGGCCTCCATCGGCCCCGGCGCACTGAACCTTGTCACCGCCGCCGGGCTGGCCACCGTAAACCGGCTTCCGTTGCTCTTGCTGCCCGGTGACACGTATGCCACCCGCCACCAGGGACCGGTGCTGCAGCAACTTGAACACCCCACCGAAGCGGACGCAACGGTCAACGACGCCTTCCGCCCGGTCTCCCGGTTCTTTGACCGCATCAACCGCCCCGAGCAGCTGCTGACCGCCCTGCCGCAGGCCATGAGGGTACTGACGAGCCCCACCGATACCGGCGCCGTAGTGATCTCCCTTCCCCAGGATGTCCAGTCCCACGCCTACGACTTCCCGGCTGAATTCTTCGAGCCCCGTGACTGGAAGATCCGCCGGCCGCTGCCTGCCGCTGACGAGGTAAACGAGGTTGCTGAGCTGGTTCGCAACGCCAAGCGCCCGGTGGTTATCGCAGGCGGCGGCATCCATTACTCCGATGCCCATGCAGCCTTGGAGGCTTTCGCGGGCCAGACCGGCATCCCCGTAACGGAAACCTTCGGAGGTAAGGGCGCGGTTACCAAGGACGAGTGGTGGCAGGTCGGCGGTGTGGGACTCGAGGGCAACTTCGCTTCCAACGCCCTGGTCAAGCAGGCCGATCTTGTCCTCAGCGTCGGCACTCGCCTGACCGACTTCGCCACAGGGTCCCAGTCGATCTTCGAGAACCCCGAGGTCCGGTTCGCATCGCTGAACATCGTTGACGCGGACACCCGCAAGCAAGGCGCCACGGGCATCCTGGCCGACGCGCGCCTCGGCCTCGAAGCCCTCGCCCAGGCCCTTGAAGGACACTCCACGGCCGAAGCTTGGCAGGAAACCGTCCAAGCTGAGAAGGCTAAATGGGCGCCCATTCGTGCCCAGTGGCTCGACGCTGACACCGCCTACCGTCCCGAGGACCACCCACACGCCCCTGTCACCGAGGCAGTGCTGACCCAGCCGCAGCTCATTGGCCTCATGCAGGAGCATGCCCGCTCCGGCGACACCATCATCGCGGCAGCCGGAGGACCTCCTGGTGACCTGCAGAAGGTGTGGGACGCCACGGGCAACCGTAACTGCCACCTGGAATTCGGTTTTTCCTGCATGGGATACGAAATCGCCGCCGGCATGGGTGTCCGCCTGGCCGAAGGGAACAACGACAACCGCGTGGTCACCTTCATCGGTGACGGCACCTTCCTCATGGCCCCCACGGAGATCCTCACCGCGGCCCAGGAAGGCCTCAACGTCACCGTCATCGTGTCCGAGAACCACGGCTACCAAGTCATCCACCGCCTGCAGATGAACCGGATGGGACGCGAATTCGGCAACGAGTTCCGCTACCGCACCACCGCCGGAAGCGTCGCAGTTGACGACGCCGCCAAGGCCCGCCTGGACGGCGACTACCTCAAGGTCGACCTCCGACAGATCGCCGAAGGCCTCGGCGCCCTCGCCATCCGGGCCACCTCAGCAGCCGAAGTCCGCGAAGCCCTGGCCTCCACCCGTGGCACCGCAGGCCCCGTCGTCATCGTCGTCCCCACCGTCCCGCATGTGGACCTTCCCGGTGGAGACGTCTGGTGGGATGTTGCTCCCGCCGAGGTTTCCGAGCAGGAATGGGTTCAGGACCTCCGCGCCGACTACGAGATCGCACGCACCCGTCAGCGGTGGTTCGGATGAGCACCGGACCCCTCGACGGCGGGGCACTGCGCCGCCGCCTCACCGCAGGTGAGGTAACCGTCGGCACCTTCGTCGGAATGGCCTCCGCCACTGCAGCAGAAGTCTGCGCAGCATCAGGAGCCGACTGGGTACTGATCGACCTCGAACACGGCTCCGGCGGCGAAGACGCAGTCCGCGACGGCGTCATTGCCGCAGGCGCCTACGGTGTTCCCACCCTCGTCCGTGTCGAAAGCGGAGAACGCATCCGAATCGGCCGCGTTTTGGACCAGGGCGCAGCCGGCATCATGGTGCCGCGACTGAACTCAGTCAACGAGGCAGCCCAGGCCGTCAAGCACATGCTGTACCCGCCTTATGGGGACCGGGGTGTGGCCACCTACAACCGTTCGTGCCGTTGGGGAATGGACCGCGAACCACTGGGCGCGCAGGAGCAAAGCACGGTAGGCATCATCCAGATCGAGACCCTCGATGCCCTCGAGAGCGTGGAGGACATCGCCGCCCAGGACGGCGTCGACGTTCTTTTCGTCGGCCCCTTGGACCTGTCCTATGCGCTCGGTGTGCCGCTGCAACTGGACAGCAACGCTTTCCAGGAAGCTCTGCAAAAAGTAGTGGCAGCGGCCGAACGGCACCACAAAGCGGCCGGGATCCTCGCCGTGGACGGCGTCGCTGCTGCCAAGTACGTCCAGCAAGGCTTCCGCTTCGTAGCCATCGGATCGGACTCAACCATCATGGCGGCCGCGTTCCGTGACGCCTTCGACTCCGCCCGCAACTAACCAAGACTTACCAAAAAGAAAGGCATGAAAGTGAGCCAAGAATCCCGCACCGTCGGTGTCGGCCTCATCAGCGTCGGATGGATGGGAAAGCTCCACTCGCGCGCCTACCAGACCGTGCCCTACGCTTACCCCGAACTGGGCCTGACCACGAAGCTGGTTATCGCAGCCGACACCGAGCCCAGCCGTGTGGACTACGCCCGTGACGTTCTGGGGTTCGCCGAAGGCACCACCGACTACCACGATGTCCTGAACCACCCTGACGTGGAGGTCGTCTCCATCTGCGCCCCGAACTTCCTGCACGCCGAGATCGGCATCGCAGCAGCGAAGGCCGGCAAGCATTTCTGGATCGAAAAGCCCGTAGGACGCGGATACGAGGAGACCGCAGCGGTCCAGGAAGCAGCCGTGGAAGCCGGGGTTGTCACCTCCATCGGTTACAACTACCGCCACGCACCTGCCGTGGAGCACGCCCGCAAGCTCATCGCCGAAGGCCGCCTTGGCCGGATCACGAACGTACGGGCCGTGTTTTTCTCCGGATACGCCTCCGAACCCAACGGCGCCCTGTCCTGGCGGTTCAACCGCAAACTCGCCGGAACCGGCGTACTTGCGGATTTGTTCAGCCACGCCACAGACCTGTGCCAGTATGTAGTTGGTCCCATCGCCGAAGTAACTGCGCTGACAAGCACCGTCTACACCCAGCGCCCCAAACTGGCCATGGGCTCGGGTACACACTTCGCGGTAATCGAGAACGGTGAAATGGGGGAGGTCGAGAATGAGGATTACGCAGCAGCGCTGGTCCGCTTCGGCCCGTCCGCGGTTGGCGCCAGCGCCGTTGGCACGATCGAATCCTCCCGCGTCGCTGTTGGCCCCGAATGCGGCTACCAGATTGAGGTCTACGGCACCGAAGGCTCACTCAAGTGGGACTTCGAACGCATGAACGAACTCAAGATCTGCCTGGGACGCAATAACGACGAACAGGGCTACACCACGGTCAACGCCAGCCCACGCCACGGCGATTACTCGCACTTCCAGCCCGGACCCGGTAACAGCATGGGCTTTGACGACCTGAAGGTCATCGAGGCCAAGAAGTTCCTGCTCGCTGTCACCGGCGGCCCCCAGGAAAACTCCAACATCCACGACGCGGCCTCCGCGGCGGCCATCGTCAGTGCCGCCGAAGAATCAGCTCACTCAGGCCAATGGCAGAAGCTCGAGGAAATCCACGGCACCACGGCAGCTCGGGTGTAATGATGACCACCTCATCCGACCGGCGGCCCACGATCAAGGACGTGGCCGAACGCGCCGGTGTTTCCAAGTCCTTGGTCTCGCTCGTTCTGCGCGATTCACCCCGCGTCAGTGACGAGCGCCGCCAGCGGGTGCTGAAGGTCGTTGAGGAGATGGGGTACGAGCTCAACCTGGCTGCACGGTCCCTGGCCACACGGCACAGCGGCAACATCGGCGTCCTCGTCAGCGACCTGCACAACCCTTGGGCTTTCGATGTCGCCGACGCCGCGCGCCCCGTGCTCGAAGAGGCAGGACACACCGTCCTGTTCAGTGCGGTCACGGCCAAGGACAGGGGAGTGGACCAGTCCATCCTCCAAGCCTTCCGGGACCTGCGCGTCTCCGGGCTCCTCGTCATCGGAACGGTGCCCGATAAGGCACCGTTCAACCGGGCCGTCTCCGGCGGGGCTGTTGTCTTCGCCGGCGGCGGACCCGACTACATCGACACCGCCGACGTCGTCAGATCCGATGACACCCACGGCATGGTCATGGTCGTCGAGCACCTGATAGCCCAAGGACACGAGAACATCGTGCACCTTGGCGGCCTTGGGGGTTCGGTTGGCAGGGCACGTGTGGACGGGTACTCCGCGGCCATGGAAGAACACGGCCTCTCCAGGCACATCAGTGTCGTCGACGCGGATTTCTACCAGGAATCCGGATACGTCGCCGCGCAAAAAGCCCTGAACTCATCCCGCTCACAGCATCTGCGCCCGACTGCACTGGCCTGCCTGAACGATCTCGCCGCCCTGGGGGCGATGACGGCAGCCGATGAGTGCGGAGCCAAAGTCGCGATCACCGGGTACGACAACATCGCACTCGGGGCAATGCCTCGCCTCGGTCTGACCACCGTTGACCCGGACAGCAGCGCAATCGGCGTCACCGGCGCCAAGGCACTCCTCGAACGCATTCACGGCGAGGGCAACGGCTTCGTGCACCACCCCATCGCACCGCGCCTGGTCGTGCGGACTTCAAGCCTCACCGGGCTCTAAAAAACACCACCACATCCGGCACCTGAGGTGCCGCTCCATACTCCACATCTTCAAGGATGACGATGGCCTCGCCTAACAACACCCAAAAACTTGTCGCACTCGGCAGTGTCGAACCCGACCTCGTGCAGCCCCTCCTGGCCGAAAACCAACAGCTGGTGCTGAACCCCACTGACGAGGATCTGGCCACCGCGGAAGCTGCCATCGTCCGGGCCGCCTACCGCGTGGACAGGGACCTGCTGGACCGCATGCCAGCCCTTAAGGTCATTGCCCGCACCGGAGTGGGAACCGACTTGGTCGACGTCGCCGAGGCGGACCGCCGGGGCATCCCCGTTGTCATCACTCCCGGCAGCAACACCGCCTCCGTCGCCGAAGGAGTCTTCGCCCACCTCCTGGCGCTCGTGAAACGGCTCGCCCCACTCACCGCATTGGTACGGGAAGGCCGCTGGGACGAACGGTCAGGCGTTGATGTCGGTGACCTTGAAGGCTTCACCTTGGGCATCATCGGCTACGGCCGCATCGGCCGCCGCGTGGCACGGATCGCCGAAGCCTTCGACCTGAATGTTCTCGCCTACGATCCCTACGCAGAAATTCCCGAAGCCAACCGGTGCGACACCGTCGAAGAACTCCTCCACAACAGCGACTTCGTGACCCTGCACGCACCGCTGACAGCTGAGAACCGGAACCTGATCAACACTGAACGCCTGCACACGATGAGAAACGGTGCCGTCATCATCAACTGCAGCCGCGGCGGACTGATCGATCTTGATGCCGCCTATGCGGCACTGCAGTCCGGGCAGCTCAGCGGCCTCGGGCTTGACGTCTTCGACCCGGAACCCCCGACCCACCACCCCATCTTCGACCACAACAACGTGACCCTCACACCCCACCTCATGGGATTCACCAAACAGGGGATGGCTCACACCGTCAGGGACGCGGCCCAGGGCGTTGTCGACGTTCTGGCAGGACGCGCACCGATGGCGGTGGCGCAGCCATGACAGTCCGCGTAGGAGTCATCGGAACCGGTGTCATGGGCGCCGAACACGCCCGCATCCTGCAGGGCAGCATCTCCGGGGCGACAGTCACGGCCGTCGCGGACACCATGTACGACCGGGCACAAACCGTTGCCGCACACACCGGTGCCCGCAGTTTCGACTCGGCGGAGAAGCTCATCGCCTCCCCCTTTGTCGACGCGGTACTGATCGCATCTCACGACAGCGTGCACGCCGACCAGGTCAAGGCCTGCCTCGCGGAGGGTAAAGCCGTGCTCTGCGAGAAGCCGTTGGCCCCCACCATCGAGGAATGCCAGGCAATCGTGGACCTCGAAGCCCTGGGAACCGGCAATCCAAAAGTCTCCGTGGGGTTCATGCGCCGGTTCCACCCCGCGTACCAGGACCTGAAGGCCAAACTGCAGCAGGGCACCATAGGCCGGCCCCTGATGATGCTTAGCTCCCACCGGAACGTGCACTCCTACCCCGGAGGTGATTCGGCATCGACCATCACCAATTCCGGTATCCACGAAATCGACATCACCGCATGGCTCCTGGATTCACCCATTAATAAAGTCAGTTGGCATGCGCCGAGAAGCACCAGCGAAGACACCCGCCAGGATCCCCAGGTTTTCCATCTCTACACCGCAGACGGCGTACTGACCATCGTGGACGTCTTCGTCAACGCCAGGTACGGCTACGATGTCCGCTGCCAAGTTGTCGGAGAGCAAGGCAGTATGGAAATGGCCCGGCCGCAGCAGACCACGCTGCACCACGGCCTCCAACAGAGCCATGGTTATCCCGGCGACTGGCGGCCTGTTTTCGCCGATGCTTACCGCCGGCAAACCCAGGCCTGGGTCGACTCCCTCGCCACAGGCAGACCCTCACCGTTGGCAACGGCAACAGAGGCGATGAATGCCACCCGCGTCGCGCAGGCGCTCGTCACATCCATGGAAAACGATGGGATGACCGTCGACGTCGACCACGAACCAGCAACCCAACCCCACCCGGTGCGGGCCACCCGCTAGAAAGGACCCCAAACATGTCCACTGAACGACCTTTGAAAGTCGCTTTGTTCGGCTCCGGCCGCATCGGCCAGGTCCATGCCCGCAACATCGCCGCTCACCCGGACCTTGAGCTGGCCTGGATTGCTGACCCCTTCATCGAAGGAGCCACCAACCTCGCTGCGGGCACCGGAGCGGTTGCTGTCGAAACCGCTGACGAGGTCTTCGCCAACGCGGACCTGGATGCCATCATCATCGGATCCCCCACCAACACCCATGTGGAGCTGATCTCCCGGGCCATGTCCCAGGGAGTGGCAGCACTGTGCGAAAAGCCGATCGATCTCGACATCGACCGCGTCCTGGCCTGCCGCGATGAGATCCGAGGCAACAACACCCCGCTCATGCTGGGCTTCAACCGCCGGTTCGACCCGAACTTCGCAGCCATCCAAGCCCGCGTGAGCGCCGGGGAAATCGGACAGTTGGAACAATTGACCATCATCAGCCGTGACCCCGCTCCCGCGCCGGCCAACTACATCGCGACCTCCGGTGGCATCTTCCGGGACATGAGCATCCACGACCTCGACATGGCCCGGTTCTTCGTCCCGGACATCATCGAAGTCTCCGCCTCCGGCGCCAACGTCTTCTGCGACTACATCGAGGAGGCCGGCGACTTCGACTCGGTGGTCATCTCGCTGCGGGGACGCAACGGCGAACTCATCACCATCACCAACTCCCGGCACAGTGCCTACGGTTACGACCAACGCCTCGAAGCGTTCGGCAGCGAAGGAATGCTCAACGCCGGCAACGTCAGCCCCACCACGGTCCGCAAGTACAGCGCCGCCGGCACTGAAGAAACCAACGCATACCTGCCCTTCTTCCTCGAACGCTACGTCGACGCCTACCGAAACGAACTCGACGCCTTCGCCAAGGCAATCCGCACCGGAACGGCCTGCAGCCCCGGATTCGATGACGGTGTGCAGGCGCTCGTGCTGGCCAACGCCGCCGAAGAATCCGCACGCTCCGGCCGCGCTGTGAAGATCGGACAGGAGTAACCCATGGGATTGCTGAACGACAAGGTCCTCCTTATCAGCGGAGGCACCCAAGGGCTTGGAGCCGGAGTTGCACGCCGCGCCGCCGCCGAGGGCGCGGCCGGTATTGCCATCACCGGCCGCAACGCAGACAGCGGTGAAGAACTCGCAGCCGAACTGACCTCAGCCGGCGTCGAAACCAGGTTCATCAAGACGGACCTTGCCGACGTGGAGCAGGCACGTAACTCAGTGCTGGAAACCGTCTCAGCCTTCGGGAAGCTGGACTGCACCGTCAACGCCGCCGGGCTGACCACCCGCGGAACCATGCTGGACACCACCCCGGACCTGTTCGACGCGCACATTGCAGTGAACCTGAAATCACCGTTCTTCATCATGGCTGAAACCATCAAGCACCTGCGCAGCCGCCAAGCCCCCGGCAACATCCTGAACGTCATCTCCATTGCCGAGCTCGGCGGACAGCCCTACCTGGCGCCCTACGTCGCAGCGAAAGCCGGTCTTGCCGGAGCTACCCGCAACGCAGCGCACGCCCACCGCTGGGACAGGATCCGCATCAACGGACTCGACATCGGGTGGACCGCTACCGATGGCGAAGCCGAAACCCAGAAGAAATTCCACGGCGCAGGGGAGGACTGGCTTCAAAAAGCCAACGCATCCGTCCCCATGGGAAAGCTCGGCCAAGTGGACGAGATCGCCGAATTCATTGTCTTTCTCCTCTCCGACAGGAGCGGAGTTGTTACCGGCTCAGTCATCGACTGGGACCAGAACGTACTTGGAGGATCAGATTGAGCACCATCACGAGCCGTTTGGCCGCAGCCCCCATCTCCTGGGGCGTGTGTGAGGTCCCGGGGTGGGGCCACCAACTCGAAGCAGACAAAGTCCTGACCGAGATGACCGCCCTGGGCATCAGCGCCACCGAGTTCGGTCCGGAAGGCTTCCTGCCCAAAGAGGCGACCCAGCGGGCCGAGGTCCTGAAGCAGCACAACCTCCAAGCCATCGGCGGATTCTTCCCTGTCATCCTTCACGACCCGGCCAAGCGTCCCTTGGATGTCGTGGCTCCCGAACTCGATGCCTACGAAACGGCCGGAGCCAGCATCATGGTTCTTGCCGCCGAAACCGGCGTCGCCGGCTACGACCAGCGCCACGAACTCGATACAGAAGGATGGGACCTCTTCGGCAGGAACCTCAACGCCATCGTCAAGGCAGCGGCCGACAAAGGCATCCAAGCCGTGGTCCACCCGCACGTAGGAACCATGATCGAAAGCACCTCGGACGTCAACAGGGTGCTGAACGACACCGAAGCGAACCTTTGCCTGGATACCGGCCACCTGCTCATCGGCGGGACCGACCCCAGCCGGCTGGTCCGTGACTACGCCTCCCGCATCGGACACACCCACCTGAAAGACGTCCGCAAGGCCGTCGCGGAGCGGGTGCAGGCCGGTGAACTGTCGTACACCGACGGCGTCAAGAGCGGTATGTACGTGCCCCTCGGCCAGGGTGACGTGGGAATCGCCGGGATCGTGGGGGACCTTCTTGCTGCCGGTTACACCGGCTGGTTCACCATGGAGCAGGACACCATCCTGGAAGCCACACCGACCGGTGAAGGCCCCGTGCAGGATGTGCGCCAGTCTGTTGCGTTCCTTCGCGCCCTTGAACAGGAACTTCAGGGATGAGCGCTGTCCGATGGGGCGTCCTTACCACCGCACGCATCGCCCAGGACCGGTTTCTGCCTGCCATGAAGACGGCACGCAACGCCGTAGTCATAGCCATCAGCAGCCCCAATGGCAAAGCCGCCGGAGTGGCCGAACAATTCGGGATCCCGAGCGTGTACTCCTCGCACGAGGAACTCCTCGCAGATCTCAACGTCGAAGCTGTCTACCTGCCTTTCCCTAACGGCCTGCATACCGAATGGATCATCGCGGCGGCAGAGGCCGGGAAAGACATTCTCTGCGAGAAGCCGCTGGTGGCCAGCCTTGAGGACTACCAGCGGGTCCGCGAAGCATGCACCCGGAACAACGTGAACCTTATGGAAGCGTTCATGTACCGGTTTCACCCCCAGCACCAAAAGGTCCGGGAGTACATCAGCTCTGGACGCATCGGAAAACCCGTTTCCATGCATGCCCGCTTCCACTTTCCGATGAACCGCAGTGACGGCGAGATCCGGCTCCAACCCGGCCTCGACGGGGGCGCCATCAACGATGTCGGCTGCTACGCCATCGACATCATGAACATGATGATGGGGCGAGCCCCGCACACGGTCTACGGCAAAGGAACCAGCCCCAACGCCGCCGACCCGGTCGAGACATCCGCCGCAGCCATCCTTGACTACGGGGATGTCATCGGAACGCTCGACTGCGGCTTCGAAGGCGGCGGCAACCGCGCCCACACCTTCCACATCATCGGAACCGAAGGCCAAATCTTCCTCGACAAGGCCTTCGACCCTGCCCCATGGGAAACCGCGCAGGTCAGCGTCCAATCACGCGATGGACGCTCCGAAACCTCCGTCATCGGAGAAGACCAGTTCAAGATCGAGATCGAACGATTCAGCGCCTGGGTCCGTAATTCCAGCGCCGAACTCATCCACCGACCTCTGACCGAGGAAAACCTTGCAGTCCGCTTGGCACTGCACGAATCCATCGCCACAGGCCTGCCGCGGTACGTCACGGATGTCCACGCGGTCGAATACCACCTATCTCAGGAGCAGTAATGACCGTCATCAACCACTTCATCAGCGGTGCCGAGACCGCCGGTAACGGCACTGACACCAAGCCCGTCTACAACCCCGCCACCGGCGCCGTGACCGGAGAGCTGCGCCTCGCGAACCGGGACGACCTGGACAACACCGTAGCGATCGCCAAGAAAGCCTCAGAAACCTGGGGGGATATCTCCCTGTCAAAGCGGACCGCCGTGCTGTTCAAGTTCCGTGAACTGGTCGCCTCCCACGTGGACGAACTCGCCGCACTGATCACCGCCGAGCACGGCAAAGTCCTCTCGGACGCCAAGGGCGAAATCGGCCGTGGCCTTGAGGTCATCGAGTTCGCTTGTGGCATCCCCACCCTGCTCAAGGGCGAATACTCCGATCAGGTATCCACCGGCATCGATGTTTTCTCATTCCGCGAGCCTGTAGGTGTCGTTGCGGGCATCACCCCGTTCAACTTCCCTGTCATGGTGCCGCTGTGGATGGCCCCGATGGCGATCGCCACAGGCAACGCATTCATCCTCAAGCCCTCCCACCGGGTGCCCTCAGCGGCAATGCTCTTGGCAAAGCTGTTCAAGGAAGCCGGCCTGCCTGACGGTGTCTTCCAGGTCCTGCACGGTGACCGCGAAGTCGTCTCCGGCCTTCTGACACACCCGGACGTCGACGCGATCTCCTTCGTCGGTTCCACTCCTGTGGCCAAGCACATCAACGAGGTTGGAACGGCTCACGGCAAGCGCGTCCAGGCTCTGGGCGGCGCGAAGAACCACGCCATCATTCTTCCCGACGCTGACCTGGACAATGCTGCAGACCACGTCGCCGCCGCAGCCTTTGGATCCGCAGGGCAACGCTGCATGGCCATCTCCGTCGCCGTTGCCGTAGGCGACGCTGCAGACCTGCTCGTGAAGAAGGTCGAAGAGCGAGCTCTCGCAATCAAGGTCAAGAACGGCACTGAATCGGACGCCGACATGGGCCCTGTCATCAGCCCGGAGTCGAAGGCATTCATCACCAAGACCGTCACCGAAGCCGAACAAGCCGGTGCTGCCATGGTGGTTGACGGCCGCGACCTCCTCGTCCCCGGCCACGAAGAAGGCTTCTGGGTTGGCCCCACCGTCATCGACCATGTTCAAACCGAAATGAGTGCCTACACCGAAGAAATCTTCGGTCCGGTCCTTGTCGTTGTCCGCGTGGAAGACCTGGACGAAGGCATCAAGCTGATCAACGCCAACCCCTACGGCAACGGCACCGCGATCTTCACCTCCTCGGGAGCCGCCGCCCGGAAGTTCCAGCGCTCCGTTGATGTGGGCATGATTGGCATCAACGTTCCCCTGCCTGTGCCTGTCGCCTACTACTCCTTTGGCGGGTGGAAGGCATCCCTGTTCGGCGACAAGCACATTTACGGCCCCGAAGGCGTCTCCTTCTACACCCGCGGGAAAATCGTCACCTCGCGTTGGCCCGAAGCGGATCACGCCTCCGGCGCCTCCTACAATTTCCCTTCGACTTAGGGACGGAACGTCGGCCCGTTCGTCGCAGCCACTGGATCGACGGCTGCGACGAACGGGCCGCGCCCGGTAATCGGCTATCACGAGTAACGATGCGGCCCCTACTCGCCGTCCGCAACTGCCAACGGGCTCGTTGCCCTGGCAGCCATCGGAAAAGCTAGTCGAATGTCACGACCACTTTGTCAGTCGCGCCCGGAGTCCCTGCTAGTTCAACGGCTTTCACGGACTCGGTGAAAGGAATCGTGTCACTGATGATGTGCTGGTACTTTTCCCAATCGGCAATGATCGAATCTGTCACCTCGAAGATTTCGGTTGGATAACCCATGGCCAGGCGGATATCCGGCTCGCACGTGAGTATCTGCTGAAAGTCGATTTCGACGGGCTTCTTGTGAACAGCGACGATCGTCAGCACGCCGCGGTGCTTCATTGCTTCAAATGTTGTCGAGATAACGCTTGGCGCACCTGCGGCATCTAAGTATATGTCCGTCCCTGCTCGTTCACCGTGCCCCCTGAAGCCCGGGACCGTCCCGTGCAGTGCCTTCAATTGCTCCACGACGTCTTCTTCCGAAGAGTTGATGACGGCATCGGCCCCCACCGCTAGCGCTTTCTTCAATCGGTTAGGGATGATGTCCACCACAACCACATGAGCGGCGCCCTTGCTCTTGAACCCGATGGCGGCACCAAGCCCCACGGGGCCTGCCCCAAACACGACGACCTTCGAACCCTTGCCTGCTCCGGAGCGGTTTACGCCATGAAAAGCAACGGCCATCGGTTCATTAAGCGCCGCGACGGTCCAAGGAATGTTCTTGGGAATTACGCGGAAATGGACTCCGGCCTTCGCGTCGAGCAGAACAAACCGTTCGGATAACCCACCTTGAGCGCCGCCGTTCCCGATGATGCCATCGGCGTTGGGCATCGGGTTGATGACCACGTGATCACCCACGGCCACGTCGGATACATCGACTCCTACTTCAACTACTTCTCCGGCAATCTCGTGGCCGAGCCGAGTGTGTCCCTCACGCGGTGGGATGCCCCCACGATGTGCGTAATAGACGTCTGACCCGCAAATTCCGCAGGCCTTCGGAGCGACGACGATGTCCTTGGAACCGGCTGTGGGTTCATTGATGTTGAGTAGCTCAACAGTGTCAGGACCCGTGACGACGAGCGATTTCACATTGACTCCGTTCTATGGCGCGCTCAAGCGCGCGAATTGATGAGACCTTGGTAGAGCCGCAGAAATGGCCGGATCAGAACATTGGACTCAAGTCACCAACGATGTCGTCGGTGCTGATCATGCGCCTGCCTCGCCCACCGTCTGTCCAGATCCAGAAGGATGAGTTGTCCGGCATTACTGCGTCTACAGCCCCGGTTACTACATCGGGGCCGATACGCATGCTCACGCGGCGTCCGGGTAGAAGGATATGGCTGTAATCGGGTGTTGCTTCTTCGAGCGAAGCTTCCCCTGGAAGGGCATGGCTCATTGCTTGGGGCCGTGCATGGGAGCAAATGCTCCGAAGAACATCTGCTGGAGGTCCTGCGTATCGGTACCTCCCAGCCCGGCGCTGAAAAGCGTTGCCTGGGCTTCCGCCGCGGAACCCTCGATTTCATAGACGGTCGCGTAGCGGAATCCAGTGGCGCCTACGCTTGCAGTTTCATATCGCTGCGCGCTGACGAAGCCTGGCAGGGCCACCACCTGGGGGATATGCGTGTTCGAGTACCAATCATTGAACTCGTCATCTTTCCCTTTCACGGCGTTGACGAGCGCGATCAGGATCTCTCGTGGTGCAGCATTTGAATCGGTCATGATTGTTCCTTCGGTGGATGCTGGGCGGGTGCCTACTTTGATGTCATCGAATGAAGCTCTTCCGATGACAACAGGGTTCGGGGAAGGGGGCGCTTGGGTATGAATGCAGCGATAAGGGCGGACGCGATTGCGGCCAGTAGACCCAACGTGAAGGCGCCATCGAACCGCTCGCCAAGGGAGACCGGGGCACCGGATGAGGCGGGTACCGGACTCGCGAGCACTGCGGCGATAGCAGCGGCCGCCGTCGCGGTTCCGAGCCCACGCATGAGGGCGTTCAGACCGTTCGCTGCGGCGGTTTCGTTCCGCGGGACCGCCTCCATGATGAGAGTTGGCATTGCTGCGTAGCCAAGCCCGACACCGACTCCCGTAAATGTATTGATGACGACGATGTGCCAAAGCTGCAGGTCAAGCATCATTGAGGCGGCATAGCACCCGGCAATGATCACTGAGCCGGCGACGAGCGACGGTTTCGCCCCGAACCGCCGTTCCATACGGCCCGCGATGGGCGACATGGCGAGCATTGCGAAGCCCGAGGGCATCAGGGCGAGCCCTGCGGTAACCAAAGGCATGCCGAGTCCGCCGGCTTGGGTGGGAAGCTCAAGCAGCTGAGGAAAAGCAATGCTTGAAGCGAAGAGCGCGAAGCCCATTGCCACAGATGCAACGTTGGTAAGTAGTACCGCAGGACGGGCGTTAACTCGGAGATCGACCAACGGATCCCGGACCCGGAGCTCGTATGCGCCCCATATCAGGAATACTGCAAAGCCACCTATGAGCAGGGTGAGGGTAACCGGCGACGTCCAACCCCAGCTGTTTCCTCGGGAGATGCCCAGGAGCAACGCAACAAGACCAAGGGTTAGGCCGACAACGCCTCCGACGTCGATCGCGCCTCCCGGGCGCCCGCCGCGTTCGGGGACGATGAAAAACATCAGGGCGAGGGTTGCCACGCCCGTTGCGGTTGCAACCCAAAACAGCACGCGGAAGTCTGAGTTTTCGGTGACAAACGCGCTGATCGGCAGACCGAGAGAGGAACCAACACCGAGTGTGGCGCTGACGAGTGCGATGGACGACCCGAGTCGGGCGGGATCTATGGAGTCACGCAGGAGGGCGATCCCCAGCGGTATGACCCCTAATCCGGTACCCTGCAGGGCGCGGCCGATGATTAAGGGCAGCACAGTAGGAGACAGCGCCGCCACCACGGAACCTGCAATTAGCAGCCCGAGGAGCACTAGAGAAATGCGACGTTTGCCAAACATGTCGCCGAGCCGCCCGGCAATGGGAGTGCAGATCGCTGAGACCAGGAGAGTCACCGTTATGACCCAGGCTGTGTCGTCGGGCTCTGCGTGCAGCAATCCTGGAAGGGCTCCTTGGATGGGAATGAGGATCGTTTGCTGGAAGGACGCGCTCATTCCTGCGAACGCCAGAACGGCAACGATCAGGCGCTGACGGGTGCGGGATGGAAGCTGGGAGTCGGACGCCGCGGTGCTCATCGAACAAGATGCCTTGCTGGCGCAGTGGTGAATCCCCAAGCAATTCCAAGGCTGGTAGAGGGTTCGGTTACCAGCGACGTGGACGAGCGCTCCGCGATGCCGACGTGGTTGGCTTCCAAGTGCCGTGCGGTGCGCTCAAGGTCTCCGACCTCCCACGTAATGGAATGGTAGGTGTCGGTCCCCCCGCCGCCCTGTTGGAGAACATGCCCCGCTGTGTCCTCGGACGCGAAATGGAATACAGCGTCGGCCAGGCGCACGTACGGTCCGGAGAGGTCCCTGATGCTGTCGGCCCCGGTATGGATTACTTCCCCGCCCATGACATCGACGGTCAGGTTCAGTGCTCGTCCGAGCTGCGCCGTAAGGATGGTGTGGTGCGATACACCAACGATTCCCAGTGGGTCGCGGTCGGCAGGCTGTGGGGAGGCCCAGCCGGCGTCGAAACGTGGGTCCAACGGGAAGGGGAAAGTTTCAAAGAATTGGTATCTGAGGCCGGCGTCCTCGGGTGAGGAGTAGAACGGCGATGGACCGCCGCCCCACTCCTCACCGTCGAGGGGCGTATCGCGTGCATTGACCAGCCCGACGCCGGCGGATCGCAGAGTGCGATAGAGGCCTTTTGCTCCGTCGACGTACCAGCCGACTGTATCCAGATAGCCTTCGTCGGTGTCGGGGTACCGCTGAACTCCGCCCGTTAGGTATTTTCTGGGTTCCAGGCAGTCAATGAGCACATCAGCAACCATCGTGTAGTTCGAATAGTCCGTGGAATGGCCCGGTGCCGGCGGAGTTGTCATCACGGTGCCGATGTTCGTACTGGGCCGCCCGAATACTCTGGAGAAAAAGTCTTCCGCTTCGTCCAGGCTCGGCACATGGATGGTTGGATGGAAAATCGAGCGCACACTGAAGCTCTGGTTGGTGGCAGTCATTCCGATACTCCTTGACGTGTAGGTACGGTGTCGCCCACTTAGCTGGCGGCTACCCTTTCCAAGGCGCTTGAGAATGCGCCGCCGTAGTTTTCCGTGGAAGCTACTTCATTCAGAATCTCGTGGAGCTTTCCTCGACCTCCTGGATTCAGGAGGAACTTGCGGGGCTTGCCTTCGACATTGGCGCCGTAGTAGTGGCTGTGTTCGACGGAGAAGATGGACAGCGGTGCCAATGTCTCGATCATCGACATCCAGATGGCCTCCTGCTCAGCCGTCGGTTCGAAGGTGTCGTAACCGTGGTCCCGGGCGTAGATGATGGTGTCGAGGATCCAGTCAACCTGATCCTGTGAGTACCGGGGGTAGTTGCCTCCGCCGGCACCGTGCGGGCCGCCGGGGAAGAAGAAATTGGGGAGACGGTTGGCGCTGAAACCGCCAAAGTCTGAGGGACCGTCTTCCCAGTCGACGCTCAGGTCGAGGCCTTCGCGGCCTTTTACGCCCATGCGTGTGAGGGCGCCGGTTCCGAAGTCGAATCCAGTGGCGTAAACGATGATGTCGTAGTCCCTGTGTCCTTCGGTGGTTTGGATGCCGGTAGCGTCCACGCGGACGATGGGCGTTTCCTTCAGCGCGATCAACCCCGCGTTGGGCTTGTTGAAGGATTCAAAGTAGTTCGTCACGAACGGCGGTCGCTTGGCTCCGAACAGATGGTCCTTAGGGATGAGGCGGTCGGCCGTGACAGGGTCCTGGACGATGCTCCGGATCTTGTTGGCCAGAAATTCGCAGAACTCGAGGTTGACTTCACGGTTCGTGGTCATGTCGTAGTAATTGGAGGTGAGCTTGGCGAACCCGGGACTCTTCCAGATCTTCTCGTAGAATTCCTGGCGGGCTTCCGGGGTGTCGTCGGTGGAGAACTTTCCGGCCGGTTCGTGCAGGAACCCCGAGGGGGAGGTACTGAGTACTTTCGCGACGTGCTCGAAGTTGTCTTGGAGCCAGTCGTGCTTTTGGTCATCGATCGGTGCGTTGTTCAGGGGCGTGGTCCATGTGGGCGTCCGCTGGTACAAGTCCACAGTTTCGACGATGTCGACGATGGCCGGAAGCAGCTGGGCTCCGCTGGGACCATTACCGATGATGGCCACGCGCTTGCCGTGGAAGTCAATGGGGGTGTGCGGCCAGGCACCGGTGTGGTGGCCTTCGCCTTGGAAGTCCTCGAGTCCTTCGATCTCGGGCAGATGCGGCACCGAGAGACCGCCTGTAGCGGAGATGACCCAACGGGCGCGAGTAGTTTCACCCGTGTCGGTCGTGACCGTCCAAGCCGCGTCAGCCTCATCGTGGACGGCAGAGACGACTCGCTGGCCGGTGCTGATGTTCTTGCGCAGATCGAACCGATCGACGACGAAGTTCAGGTAGTCCTCGATTTCGGGCTGTGTGGCGAATTCCTCCTTCCAGCGCCACTCGCTGAAGAGCTCCTTCGAGAAGATATACCCGTAGGTATAGCTCTCTGAGTCAAAGCGAGCTTGGGGGTAGCGGTTCCAGTACCACACCCCTCCGACGCCGTCGCCGGCCTCGAGGGTACGTGCCGAGAACCCGGCCTGGACGGCGCGGTAGAGGGCGTAAATACCCACGACTCCGGCACCAATGACCAGAACATCCACGTCGACATCGTTGTCAGACTTCACTGTCATTCTCTTGCTCCCACTCCATCAGGAAGTTACTCTTGATCTATGTCCGATATATAAGCACGAGTGCTGAAAAAAGACAACAGTGGCCGATTTGGCCCCTGAATCTAGGGCAAGTTGAAGCTTCCATAAAATGAGCTTTCGTGTCTATATCTTGAGGACGATCACTTTCAAAGGAGAAATGATGGACGCCAACGAAGACCTCCGATACGACGGACGGGTCGCCATAGTCACAGGAGCCGGCCGCGGCCTCGGGCGGGCGCACGCACTGCTGCTTGCACAACGCGGAGCCAAAGTTGTCGTGAATGACTTGGGCGGCAGCAAGGAAGGCGAAGGCAAAGACTCAGGGCCCGCGAACGACGTCGTGCAGGAAATCATCGCTGCCGGCGGAGAAGCCATCGCAGATACCAACGACGTTGGCCGCGAAGACGGCTGCCACGCCATCGTCGAAACAGCCGTCAAGAACTTCGGACGGATTGACATAGTCGTCAACAACGCAGGCATTTCGCGCTGGGCCACCTTCCCGGAAGCCGACGCGGACAATCTCGAACGCACTCTCGACGTGCACCTGCGGGGTACCTGGCACACGACGAGGGCAGCGTGGCCGTACATGGAAAAGCAGGGATATGGTCGCGTCATCACAACGACGTCGACAGGCATGCTTGGCCTAGCCGACAACCTGGCCTACGCAACCGCAAAAGGCGCCCTGATCGGCTTCACCCGGAGCCTCGCCGTCGCCGCTGCGGGCAAAGGCATCCTGGTCAACTGCATCGCACCCAACGCCGTTACCCGCCCCAGCGAGTCGGCGAAGAAGCCAAATATCGTCACCGCCTCTGCAGCCGACGAAGCGCGCATGAGAGCCATGGACACCTCCCACGTTGCGCCCATGGTGGCCTACCTGGCACACGAGTCCTGCCAGGTCAACGGGGAAATACTCGTTGCCGGCGCAGGCCGATTTGCCCGCTGGTTCCTCGGCATCACACAGGGTTGGGTGCATGAGGGAGAAGGGGTCGCTCCACTGGAGGAAATCGCAGAACATTGGGGCGAGATCAATAACAGCGAGAACTATTACATTCCCAACAACCTTTACGATTGGGCATCAAAGTTCATGGGGCACCTGCCCTCATAGCTCCGGCAGCAGCTCATGCGTCAGGTGGGGTTGCCTTGCCCGTCAGGTCCGGCGGCGATGCAACCTCACCTCGACCACAGGATGCCTCGTCCGTACAAGGAACCTCTGCTTTCGCTGGCGAGCCGTCACCCCCGAGCGAAACAGATGGCAGCGGCCGCCATGGCAGATTTCGGACCCAGGCGCGCCTGAACGAAAGATCGAGGGCGCTCAGTCAGGCAGGGAAGACCTGTCCGCGCCTGCCCCCAGTGTCAGGAAGCGCGCGGATCCGTGCCGGCGGGCGTGGCGGTGATGCCTGCCGACAGAAAGAGAATCAGGTCGTCGATCAGCACTTCGATCGTGGCCGGCAGATGCTGGCGCATTTGTTGCGCGGACTGGTACCGTGCCAAGGCATGTACTGCGCTGGTTCGCGCCAGTGACCAGCGTTCCTCGAGAATCGCTGGCGGCAGATTCGTAATGAGACGCCCCAGCAGAGTTCCCAGAGTCAGAACCGATGCGCCGGCGTGGATATCCCGCGTGCTGAGGCCTTCATAGCCGCCCTGCTCGGTGATGAGCGAAGAAAGGAAGGCCAGGTAGTGGTTGTCCGGTTCGATGTGGATGGCCAATGGCCGGACGAAGGCGTCCACGACATCGGCAATGGTGGGTGTTCGGTTGCCCATCATGAGGTTAGCGACGACCTGTGCACGATGGGCTTCACTCTCGCCGCCACGGAACTCCATGATCGCCTTGACCAATTCGTCCCGGTCACCAAAGTGGTATTGCACGGCGGCATGGTTGCGCTGACCTGCCGCCACCCCGATGTCCCGAAGTGGAACGGCGGTGATGCCGCGCTCGGCGAAGAGGCGTTCGGCTGACCTGAGAATGAGTTGGCGGGTCGCCTCGCCACGCACATTGCTGCGCTCCATTGCGGGTCGTCGTTCGCTGAGTGCGGGCGGGCGGGCGGGCGCGTTACGTGGCATGGCTACGAATCTATCGCGATCCGGATACCAAGGGGGGCCATGTCAGTCCCAGCCGCGTACACAGTGCCAAACATCTCAACCGCGGAAGCGAGCAAACGTGTGGGAACGGCATCCCAGACGAGCTGGTCGCCCTCTTCCAATGGTGCGGCGGGACCCAGCTCCACGATTGCGGTTGTGTCGGTGGAGTCAGGCTCAGTGCGGGCCAGCAAGGACCCTGCGCCGGGCGAAACGACGATCTCGGGATCGATTATTCGAATGTCGAGGAGACCATGGTGGGCTTGGAAATGGAGCGAGCCCGTGAAAAACAGCCGCCATCCAGCCTCTGTGGACTCAGCCCGGACGAGCGGAAAAGTAAATACTCCGGCCTCGTCGACGGAGGCCTCGCCCGCCACATCGAATGACCCCTTGGCGATCACCGTGACATAACGCATGAGCGTGTCACGCATTGCCCAGGTCAGCGACCCGATAGAGCTATTGTTCGACATGCTTCAATCCCGACCCTCTGCGCGATGGCTGGAAGGAAAACCCTGCATTCCAGGTTCCAGCTGCAGACCAAGCGTAGCGAAAGCCATGGCATGCATGTCGTAGGTGCCAACCGTGAAAACTAGATCAATGAGTTGCTGACGCGTGAATTGCCGTTCCAGCTCAGTCCACACCGGAGATGTTACGTTCTTCGACTGGACCATCTGGTCCACCGCCTGCAGGACTGCGGCATCGTCCGCGGACCATTCGGGTGCCTCGGAGCCAAGCGATATCGCCTCAAGCTCGGCATCCGTGAGCCAACCATTTGCCCGGCTCATCCGCACGTGCTGTGCCCATTCGTACTCGCCGCCGCTGAGCCAGGCAGTACGGATAATCGCGAGCTCGCGTACGCGGTCATCGAGTGAAGAACGCCGCAAGTGGTTGGAAAACGGCATCCACCCGCGGATCAGATCGGGATGCCATGCGTAAATCCCGATGATGTGAGAGGACGGCCGTTTTGGAGCACCCGATGGTGCGCCGTGGCCTTGAACCGACAAGACCGACAAGGCCTGGTCGACGTCGTCGTCCCATTCATCGACGGGACGCGGGGGGATTCGTGGCTGGACACTGCTCATCCGATGAACGACCCTCCGTTGACGCTGATGGTCTGCCCCGTGACATACGACGCGCTGTCCGACACGAGGTACCGCACGGCCGCCGCGATGTCGTCACCGGTTCCCGTCCGGCCCACCGGTATGTACTTGGCCATATCCTCAGCAGAAGGGATCTTGCCGGCTTCGCGTTTCTTCTGCACGCTCGGCGTGTCAATGGATGAAGGAGCAACCGTATTGACGGTGATGCCAGCCTTGCCGAACTCCATCGCAAGGGCCTTGGTTAGGGCCATCTGTCCGCCCTTGGAAGCGGCATAGTGCGCCATGTTGGGAGCGCCCCGCTGCGCGCTGGAGGATGAGATCAGCACGATTCGGCCCCAGCCTCCGTCGACCAGATCCGGCAGGGCGGACTGGACAACGTTGAACGTCCCAGTGAGATTGATGGCGAGGGTACGGTTCCACTGCTCCAGAGTCATTTCAAGGAACGGCTGTTGGATCGCCACCGCAGCGTTCGCCACTATCGCCGAAATGGGACCGAGCTCCTTACGAGCGGCCTCAAGCGCAGCATCGACTTCCTGCCGCTTGCTGACATCGGCCTGATATCCGCGGGCAGTTCCCCCTGCTTCAGTGATGGCATAGGCCGCTTTCGCCGCAGAGCCCTCCCCGATGTCGAGCAGGACTACAGCAAAATCAGCTTCCGCGAGCCTGCTGGCAATAGCGAATCCGATCCCTGCACCGCCTCCGCTAACGACGGCGACACGCTTCCGCGCGCCCTCCTGACTGCTTTGATCCGGCTTGTGCTGCGCCGTCGTTGTCATGACACGCGTCCTCTACTGTTCGCGCAGCAGCGGGCTCCCTTGCCTCGCTGACTGGCTTTGTCGACTTTATGCTGACGGTGGATTACCGTTGTACTCAACGAAACAGGCGTTCCGTTATATCACCAAGGATTGCTGGCAGCGCGGCCAAAAGTCAAGCAGCTGTGCTGGCCAGGGGGAGAGTGGATGATGACCCAACGAACCGACACGCAACAGCGAGCGGCCGTGGACGAACAAAGGTTGCGCCACCCCCTTGCCCGGGGGATAGAGCTGCTGACGCTGATGGTCGACAGCCACCAAAGTTCATACGGTGTGCGCGAGTTGGCTGGTCAGCTGGGGGTGAGTCCAAGTACCGTGCATCGGCTGGTCACCGACCTTGAGCGGATCGGGCTGGTCAGGCGATCGACCAATGGGTCGTATCAGCTTGGTCTCGAATTCCTCAGGCTCGCCTGGACGACGACGGCCCGCTTTCCGCTTCATGAGGTCGCCAGCGACACCCTCCATGAGCTGGCGAAGGAGTCCGGCGAATCATCATTTTTCGGCGTCTACGGCGGTCAGCGGCGGGAAATGATGTTTACACTCACCGTTGAGTCACCGCACCCCTTGCGGTATACCCTGCCTGAAGGCGTATGGCTCCCGCTTCATGCCGGGGCCAGCGGTCTGGCGATCCTGGCATTCCTTCGCGAGGACGTCCGGGATGAGATTGCGCGGGGAACCCTCGACCCGGCGACCAGCCGCACCCTGGTGGATGCCGAAGCGCTATTGGCGCGTCTGGAAAAGATCCGCGAAGAAGGCTACGCCATAACACATGGTGAGCGGATCGAGGGTGCCATTGCGATTGCCGCTCCAGTCTTTGGGTCTCTCGGCGACGTGGTGGGCGCGACTGGCATCACGGTTCCTGAAACCCGTTTCAACGCCGCTCAGGCCTCATCGCTGGCGGCCATGGTACGGCGCGCCGCCGGTCAACTCACGGGCTATATCAGCGGCTCCGGCAGAACCCGCTCCGCGCTTGCGCGCTAAGGGTTGACACTGCTCTGGGGCAGGATCAATACTGACAGTGTTGCGTTACGCGATACTGGTGTTCTTTTAAACAGAACAGGCTTCGAAGTCGTTCATTCGTCGCGGAGGTCCCGGTATCCCTGTCCCCCGCGAACTCGATGAAGAGGAGAAGGACTCAAATGGCCCAAACACCTGATGGTCACATCGTTATTGTCGGAGCGTCCTTGGCCGGCACTCGCTCCGCCCAGAATCTGCGTGCCCTTGGCCATGCCGGCCCGATCACACTGATTGGCGCCGAACAGGAGCTTCCTTACGACCGGCCACCGCTCTCCAAGCACCTCCTGGCTTCGGACTGGTCGGATGAGGTTGTCGAGGGGAACCGCCTTATTACCGCCGCGGAACTGGATGAGCTTGGCATCAGTATCAGGCTTGGCGCGGCTGCGGTGAACTTGGACCCGGAGAACCGGGCTGTGACCCTGGAGGACGGCACGCGGATCGCTTACGACGTCCTGATCATCGCAACCGGAGCGGCAGCGCGGCCCTCACCGTGGACTCCGCCCTCGGGGGTCTTGCAGCTGCGCACCTTGGAAGACGCCAGGGCCATTTCGGAGCGGTTGTCGTTGAAGGAATCGGTTGTCGTTGTTGGGGGTGGATTTATTGGCACGGAAATCGCCGCAGCGGCCCTCAGCGCCGGATGCGCTGTCACCGTCGTAGATCCCCTGGCCGAACCGATGGCACGCCTGGTAGGCCCTGAAATCGCAGACATCCTCGTCGATCTTCACGTCCGCAACGGCGCCGAAACCCGTTTCGGCGTCGGAGTCGCTGACATCCAGGGCGAGGCCGGCGCGCTCACCGTCGTTCTGGACAACGGTGAGCGCCTTGCGGCTTCAACGGCGATCGTCGGCATCGGGTCAGTTCCTTCTACACAATGGCTGGAGGGATCCGGACTGACCATCGACGGTGGCGTGCTGACCGACCAGTACCTCCGGGCCGTCGGCGCAGAAGACATCTACGCAATCGGAGATGTGGCCCGTTGGCCGCATCCCGGCCGAGGAGTGGATCACCGGGCCGAGCATTGGACCAATGCCAGCGACCAGGCCCGTCACATTGCGGCCGCAATCACCGGCTCTGAGCCCGCACCCTACAACTCCTCAGACTATGTCTGGTCTGACCAATACGACTGGAAAGTACATTCGGTGGGCTGGCGCGATCCTGTAGGCAGCTCGATCGTTCTCGGAGACCTGCTTGAAGAGGGGCGCGTTGCGGTCATTCATGCCGATGCAGATGGAATTGCCTGCGGTGCAGTGACGGTCAACTGGGTGCGGGCGCTCAACCAGGCGCGGCGGCTGATTGGAGGCGGGCAAACAGCCGCCGCCCTGGTCGAGGAATTGCGGCAGCGGGCCTAGGGCCTGGCCGATAAGACTTAAGAGAGGAAGAAACCATGGTCTACGTCGTTACCGAGGCTTGCGTCGACGTCCAAGACAAGAGCTGCATGCAGGAATGCCCTGCCGACTGTATCTTCGAGGGCGGCCGCATGACCTACATCAACCCGGACCTGTGCATCGATTGCGGAGCGTGCGTCAGCCTCTGCCCCGTCGAGGCGATCTTCTACGATGCTGAACTCCCGGAGGGCCAGGAAGCATACGCAGAAATCAACGAGCGTTTCTTCAACGAAGTTGAAACGCCCAAGGGCGGGCGCAAGGCAGGCAAGATCGCCCACGACGTCGAAGAGATTCTTGCGCTGACAAATGTTGGAGGAAAGAAATAATGACTGTTCTCAGGGTTGCCGTGATCGGCTCCGGACCATCGGGATCGTACGCCGCCCAGCTGCTTACGGAAGAGTCCGAGGCCCCCGTTGAAGTCGACGTATTCGAGCGGCTCCCCGCGCCCTTCGGGCTTGTCCGCTATGGAGTTGCCCCCGATCACCCACGCATCAAGTCCATCATGACTTCCTTCGCCGAAGTCTTCGAAGAAACACCCGGGGTCCGGTTCCTCGGCAACGTCCACGTAGGAACGGACATATCGCTCGACGAACTGCGCACACACTATGACGCTGTCATCTTTGCCACCGGCGCACCCCTCGACAGGGCGCTGAACATCCCGGGAGAAGACCTGGGAGGTGTTCATGCAGTGCGTGAATTCGTCTCGTGGTACGGAGGCCACCCGGACAGCGACCCGGAATCATTTGCGCTGACCGGCCACCGTGCAGTCGTAGTAGGTGTCGGAAACGTCGCCCTGGATGCCGCGCGAATGCTCATGCTCAGTGTCGAGGAGCTCCGTGCCACAGATGTGCCAGAACACGTCGTCGATGCCTTCGCTGCGAGTTCGTTCCGGGAAGTTGTCATCGTCGGCCGCCGCGGTCCGGCCTTCGCCAAATTCACCAACAAAGAGTTCCTGGAGTTCCTGGAAGTGGAAAGCTGCGATGTCATCATCGACCCTGCGGATCTTGAGATCGACTCGGCCCAGCAGGCCCATCTGGATGCTGATCCCAACGCAAAGCGTCTCTTCGGCTCCTTTCAGAAAGCGGTGGACAGGGGCGTGCTCGGGCGCGACCGCCGTGTCCGGTTCGTGTTTGATCGCTCACCCGTCGAACTGCTCGGAGAGGACGGCAACGTCGCTGCAATCCGCCTCGAACAGACCAGCGATCCTTCGATCAGCGAAACGCTCGAAACCCAGCTCGTCCTTCGCTCCGTCGGCTACCGCGGCAAGGCCCTGGACGGACTGCCGTTCAACGAAATGACCGCCACAGTACCCCACGTCGACTCCCGCGTCGCCGACGACCAAGCTGTCGTCAAGGGCGTTTACATCGCAGGTTGGATCAAGCGCGGTCCAAACGGGGTCGTCGGCACGAACAGGCGGTGCGCGCTCGAGACAGTTACCTCCGTCCTCTCTGATATGGCGCAGCCCGAGCATGTCCCAACGGATTCCTCAGCGGCCGACGTCGACGCCTTGCTCGCCTCCCGGGGCGTTCGAGTCGTTGACTGGACTGCATGGAAAGCGATCGAAGCAGCCGAAATCGCAGATGGAGAGTCTGTGGGACGGGCCAGGGTAAAGCTCCACGACCGCGCTGACATGCTCCGCGTTGCCCACGGGGACGCTGTAGGAATCCGATGAGCCGGTTCCGGTCGGTTGACCTCGCCGACGCAGAAGTTGAGGCCGCCGTTCGAGCCGCCGTTGGCGGGGTCATCGATCCGGAACTCCGCCGGCCGCTTGCGGACCTGGGGATGATCGACGACGTCCGGTTCCGGGACGACGCGGCCTTTGTCAGGGTCCTACTCACGATTGCCGGCTGCCCGGCGTCCGAGCGAATCAAACAGGAAGTCGCCTCGGCCGCATCATCGGTTCAAGGAGTCACGGCCACCCATGTTGAACTCGGCACCATGACCGAAGAGCAGCGGTCTGAAATGGTGACCAAGTTGCGCGACGGCAAACCGCGCGCAGCCATGAAGTTCACGGCTGATTCGCTCACCCGTGTCATAGCGGTTACCAGCGGAAAGGGCGGGGTCGGCAAATCCACTGTCACCGCGAATCTTGCCGTGGCACTGGCCGCCCGGGGATTGCGTGTCGGGCTGATTGACGCTGACGTGTACGGGTTCTCGATTCCCGGCCTGATGGGACTGGTGGCCAAAGACGGCCGGGTCACCCGGCCCACCCGGGTGGATGACTTGGTCCTGCCCCCGGTCGCCCATGATGTGCACGTCGTGTCAATTGGCATGTTCCTGCGCGAGGGAGCCGAGGGCACCGCCATCTCATGGCGGGGCCCGATGCTGCACAAAACCCTGGAGCAATTCCTCACGGATGTCTACTTCGGCGATCTGGACGTGCTGCTGGTCGACATGCCGCCGGGGACCGGGGACGTAGCAATCTCGGTTGGCCACCTGCTTCCTCATGCCGAGGTGCTTGTGGTGACCACGCCGCAGCCGGCTGCGGCAGGCGTTGCTGTGCGCAGCGGACAAATCGCCCGACAGCTCGGCCAACGCATCATCGGCGTCGTCGAGACCATGTCTCCCATCACGCTTGCCGCCGGCACCACGTTCGACCCCTTCGGTGCCGGCGGCGCCGAAGCGGCAGCTGAGGCCTTGTCGAGCCCGGAAGAAACAGTCTCCCGGATTGCTTCAATACCCTTCAGCACGGTCCTGCGGGCCGACGGCGACGACGGCACGCCCGTCGTTGCTGAGCACGTCAACGATCCCGCCGCGGACGCGTTCCGGTCCCTGGCCGGGGTCATCGCCGCTAGGCCCCGAGGCCTGGCCGGACGGAAGCTTCCGGTTTCCGTGAGCTAGAAGGAAGCGCGCCACGCTTCCGCCGCTGCAAGGCGACCCTGAGGGTCCGGAACCCAAAGGAAGGCCCCATATCTCGACAGATATGGGGCCTTTCCTTTTGCTCAACTTCTCCCAGGTCCACCCGGGAGTCACGGGGACGGTACACAGGGTCCCGGGCACGGCAAGAGGGGGTGGGCCTGGTTCATGACAAACCAGGCCCACCCCCTCTCAGCACCGTCCGCTAACTGGCGTGCTCAACCTGCGCGGCTGCCCCTACGACTCCTTCGGTGACCAGGGCTGTGATGTCGTCTTCGCTGAAACCGAGGCCATCGCGAAGTATGTCGATGGTGTCCTTGCCCAGTTCCGGTGGATAGCTGGGCGCCACTTCCACGGAACCAACGAACCGGATGGGAGTGGCGACGTTCTCGAAGTCCACGTCCCCGTTGGAAACGGTGACCAGGGAGCCGTCGTTGGCTTCCTGCGCGTCGACCAAAGCTTCAAGGACATTCTTGACCAGCGCGACCGGCACGGACTGGGCCGTGAGCAGATCGACCCACTCGGCGGCGGACTTCTCGGACACGCGCTCTTCCAGGATGGCCCACAGGGCGTCCTTGTGTTTGAGACGTCCGGCCGCGTCAGCGAAGCGTTCATCGACGATCAGATCGTCGAGCCCGAGCACGTGGCAGAGCCCTTCCCACATCCTGGGCGTGTTGGCTGTGACGACGAATTCACGGCCGTCGCCGCCGCGGAACGAGCGGTAGGTGGCGATCGAGTCATGCGCTGCGCCCTGCGGTTCAGGGGCCACCTGATTGATGAAGGTGTACAGCGCCTGATAGGACAGCATGGCCAACTGGCCGCGCAGCATCGAGATGTCGACGATGCTTCCGCGTCCGGTCGCCTGACGGGCATGGAGGGCAGCGAGGATACCGATGACCGCATACAGGCCGGCGACGACGTCGCCGGCCGGTATGCCGAGCCGGGCTGCGGGGGATCCCGGATGCCCGGTCAGGCTCATGACGCCGCTGAGAGCCTGGACGACCATGTCGTATGCGGGCCGGTCGCGGAGTGGGCCTTCCTGCCCGAACCCGCTGATCGAGGCCCAAATGAGGTCCGGGTGCTTTTCCAGGACCGATTCCGGCGCCAGGCCAAGCCGTGCCGTGACACCGGGGCGGAAGTTTTCGATCACGATATCTGCGCCGGCGATGAGCTCGTGCATGATGTTCAGCCCCCGTGGGGACTTGAGATTGATCGCGATGCTGCGCTTGTTGCGGTTGTTGGCCAGGTAGTAGGCACTTTCTCCGCCCAACTTCGGCCCGGCGATCGCCCTGCTCGAATCACCTTCGAGTGACTCCACCTTGATGATCTCCGCTCCAAGGTCGCCCAGAAGCTGCGTTGCCGATGGGCCGGAGAGGAACGTGGTGAGATCGACAATCCGGATCCCTTCCAGCGGGCGTTCTGCGAGGGTGCTCATGCTGCAGCTTCAAAGATATGGACGGTGCAGGCACCATGGTCGAGACCGGCCGTACCCCCACCGGTCACGTGTGTCATCGCCCAGCGGGCATCTTCGACCTGCCGGGCGCCGGCCTGTCCTGTCAGTTGCCAGAATGCTTCGGCGACCTGGGCGACTCCGCTCGCCCCAACTGGATGGCCCTTGGCGAGGAGCCCTCCGCTTGGATTAACGACGACGTCACCGCCAAAAGTGGTCTTTCCGTCGCGGATCAGGTCAGCTGCGTGGCCGCGTTCGGCCAGGCCAAAGGCCTCGTAGTAGACCAGCTCGGCGATGGAGAACGCGTCATGGAGTTCGATCATGTCGAGGTCTTTGGGCTCTATGCCCGCCTGTGCGTAGGCATCCCGCGCGGACCGGGTGCTGATATCCGGCCGGGTCATATCGCGGAAACCTTCCTCTACATGACCGGAATGCAGGACGGACGCTGCGATGCGCATGCCGGCCGGGGACCCCAACCTGTTCCGTGCCCGGTCAGAGGCAAGGACGACTACAGCGGCGCCGTCGCCTGTTGGGCAGCACATCAACAACGTGAGTGGATCGGCCACGGCGCGTGACCCAAGTACCTCCTCGACGGTGACTTCCTTGCGGAACTGTGCGAACGGGTTGAGCGCGCCGTGCTTGCGCGCCTTGACGCTGACGAGTGCCAGATCCTCAGCGGTTGCTTCGGTCTCGAAAAAGTACCGTGTCGCCCGCATCGCGTAGACGGCGGGCATGATCATGCCCTGTTTTACTTCACGGTCCTCCGATGACAGCGGCAACGCGCCGCCGCCAAACTGGGTCAGCTTCTCGACGCCGATAACGACGGCGACGTCGATGAGGCCCTGGGCGATCGCCGTCGAAGCTTCATGGATGGCTGTTGCGCCGCTGGAACACGCGTTGTCGACGTTCACCGTTGGTACGTCACCGAGGCCAATCTCCTTGCAGATCCGCTGGCCTGTCATCATTCCACCGTACGAGTGCCCCACGTAGACGGCATCGACATCGGATTTGTCGACGCCGGCGCTCCGCAGCGCATCGATCAGCGGTGGTACGGCGAGGCCGACGTACGAGGAGGTGCGGTACTTGGCGAAGGGGATCATCGCCGCTGAGATCACATGAACGTTCTCAGTCATGGTCCTATCCTTTCGTCTCAGTGTTTGCCCGGGCGAAGAACCAGTTCTCGCCTTCGACTGCGAGTTCGACCCGCATGCCGGGCTCAAGGGGAGTGTCGCCTTCCCGGAGGTCTGCGAGGGTGCGCACATCATTGTCGAGGTCTACGTATCCGAGCGCACGAACACCGTCGCCTCCCACGTGCAGTCGCGTGAAGGAGTACAGAGTGCCCGTGGACGGCAGAGCGAAGGGCGTGACGTTGGAGCTGACGCAGGAGCTGCAGACGACACGGTTACCGATCATGTCCCGCCCGCAGTCATCACAGTGCGTGCCACGAAGGCGTGGCCCCTCGGGGAAGGCCACCAGAAGCTCGTCTGTCTCCAGGTCGGCGATGACCACGGAGACTTTTACGTCCGTTTTTGTCTTCAACTGTTTTCTCCTTCTTGGTTTGCCCGGGCGATGGCGCGCGTCGGGCAGACCTCAATGGCCATTCGGATTTGCTCATCTCCGTCGCCGTGATCGTCGACGACAACGGCAATGCTGTCGTCGTCGAGATCGAACGTGGCCGGTGCATAGAAGGTGCACTGGCCCGACCCCATGCAACGGTCCCGGTCGACGCTTAGCTTCCCGGACATCAGGATTCAGCCTGGTTGTAGGTGATGTAGAGCTGGCTGTGCCCTCGGAATTTGTAGCTGCGGATGAGGTCCCATTCGCGGGCACCGCTCGGGCCGTGGTGTTCCTCGCTGATCTGGATGCTGCTGGTCCGCTCAAGGAACCGTTGGAGGGAGAAAACGGCTTCGGCCCTGGCCAGTGGGGCGCCGGGGCATGTGTGAATGCCCCGGCCGAAGGCCAGATGCTGGCGGGCGTTGGCGCGGGTGACCTCGAAGTCTTCGGGGTTCTCGAAAACCCGTGGATCGCGCCCGGCTGCGCCGTGGAGGAGCATGACGTTGGTACCCGGTGCCAGGTCCAGCCCGCCAAGGGTTGTGGCTGTCTTGGTGATGCGGAAAGATCCCTTGATCGGGGCCTCGATACGGAGCGTCTCTTCCAGGAACTTCGGCAGGAGCGAGGTGTCGTTGCGCAGAAGCTCCTGCAGCTTGGGATCGTCGGCGATGCGGGCCATCGAGATGCCCAGCAGCTGGACTGTGGTCTCCTGTCCGGCGGAGAAAAGGTTGGCAGCGATGCGGGCCACTTCCAGTGGCTGGGGGAGCGACCCATCGGGGAAAGTCGCAACAGCCATGCCGGTCAGCACATCATCCTGCGGATTTTCGCGCCGTTCGACGATTTTCGCGATGAAGTAGTCGTAAAGCTTCTCGATGCCGGATTGATGGTTGTTGGTTTGCAGTTCAAGGTTCCCGAGCACCGGACCCGGGTTTGATGCGAGCAGGTCAAGGAGCATCTTATGGTCCTCAACGGGCACGCCAAGGAGGTCTGCTACTGCCAGGATCGTGTAACCCTTGGCATAGTCCCAGATAAACTCCGCGTTGCCCTTGGGAAGGATCTCGTCAAGGAAACGGTCGGCGGTGTCCTTAAGGAACTGCTCGTTCTCCTTCAGCCTCTTCGGCGTGATGAGCCCCATCAGAATCGCCCGGTGGTCGGTGTGCACGGGGGGATCGAACGTGACGATCTGGTCGCTGGCACCGAAGTAGTCGCGGTGTTGTTCCAGAATTTCTGTGATGTCATCGCCGACGAGCTCAACGGGGAGATCGATGACGGGCCCGCCCACACGGTTGATCGAGGAATAGACCTCCGGCTGGTGGTAGACCTGCAGGGCCTCCTCATAGCCTGTCACGATGACAACGCCGTATTTCGGGTCCCGAAATACGGGGTGGTTGGCGAGCATGTAATCGAAATACGGCTCGGCCTTGGACGCAATGTCGGGGTTGGTGAAGAAGTCCACTTCCGTGGGGTCGATATTAGTGGTTGTCATCCGTTCGTCTTTCTCTGTGTACGCGCTTTGCGGCGCAATTCTTCAGGGCCCCGTGGAGATGGGTCGTGGCCGGGTGCGTAGGAGCCTCGAATGGTCTGTTGTCGCATTCGGGCGTTCCGGGGAACGTCGCGCGCAGATCGGGCGCCGGCGCTGAACCGGGGGGAGTCGAGGTGGCGTCAAGCACGTCCCAGAAGCCCAACCAGGGCACTGCCTGGCTCATTGGAATCGTGAGGGGGCGCCGTCGAGCAGCACCGTTTTGGATTCCAGGTAAGGCAGAACACCCTGCAGGCCACCTTCGCGTCCGACGCCCGACTGTTTGAAGCCTCCGACGCCCATAAGCTGGTCTGTCTTGAAGCCGTTGTGTCCCACGGTGCCCGAGCGGAGCCGTCGGGCGGCGTGGTAGGCCCTGTCGTTGTCATTGGTGAAGACCGCAGAGTTGAGGCCATAAACTGTGGCGTTCGCGAGCTCGATGGCGTGGGCTTCGTTATCGGCGGCGATGACGGAAAGCACAGGGCCGAAGATTTCTTCCTGGGCGATTGTCGAGTTGTTATCGACATTCGCGAAGACCGTTGGCTCGACATAGAACCCTCGCTCCAGGTGTGCCGGTCGATGCCCGCCAGTGACCAGGTCGGCGCCTTCGGCGATGCCCTTCTGGACGTAGCCCAACACACGCTCTTGCTGCCGCTCCAAGGCCAGCGGACCGAGCTGGCTGTCCGGGTCGAACGGGTCCCCGACGCGTACTGACCCGAAGATGGATCCGAGGGCCTCGGCCATCTGGTCGTGGCGGTCCTTGGTGACAATTACCCGTGTGAGGGACATGCAGACTTGTCCGTTGAGGGAGCATTCGGCTGCTGCCAGGGTCTTTGCGGCTGTTTCGATGTCGTAGTCATCGAAGATCACTGCTGCTGACTTTCCACCGAGTTCCAGGGTGTAACGTCCCACCCGTTCGCCGGCCAGAGAGGCGATGCGGCGCCCGACGCCACTGGATCCGGTGAACGAAATCTTGTCGACGCGGGGGTCCCGTACCAGTTGTTCGGAGACTTCCCTGTCGGCCGTGACGACGTTGAGGACTCCCGGGGGCAGTCCGATTTCCTGGGCGATCTCTGCAAGTACATACAGTTCACCGGGGGCTTCGGGGGGAGCTTTGAGGACTACCGTGCAGCCGGCGAGAAGCGCGGGCGCGATCTTATGGATTGCCAAGGACAGGGGAGTGTTCCACGGAACGATGGCTGCAACAACGCCGATCGGCTCCTTCACTACGACACCGAATGGGGCAAACTCTGGCTTTGCCACTGCCTCAAAGGGGTACGTCGAGGCGAGATCGGCGTGGTAGTCCAGGGTGTTCGATACCCGGTTGATTGCCATGCGTGAGGTGGAGAACAGGACGCCGGCCTGCCGTGACCAAAACGTGCCGGTCTCTTCCGAGCGCGCCCGCAGGCCTGCGCCCAGTTTCCGGAGGTACTCACCGCGTTCCTGGGGATCCAGGAACGGCCACGGCGAATGGTCAAAGGCGTAGCGGGCGGCAGCAACCGCTGCGTCCATGTCCAGTGGGCCTGCCTCCGCCACGCGGAAGAAAGCCTCCTCGGTCCCGGCGTCGATAACATCGAAGCCTGAGTTGCTGGTGGGGCGCATCCACTCGCCATTGATAAAGAGATGATCAGCGTGCCGGATGTTGACCGGGGCGCCGCGTTCAACGAGTACGTCAGCCATGTAAGTCTCCTGTTTGTCTGTGTTCTGGAAGTCGTGGGGTCAGGCGCAGCTCCATCAGCTGCGCCGGGCAGGGCCTAAACCGGCTGCTTCGCAAGTACCTCGCGCAGCGTCCAGGTCGTACGGTCGGGCGTCAGCCCGGCAAGAATTTGCGAGTTCATGCCGAAATCGACCGATAGATGGGCTCCGGAAACGTAGCTCGCCAGGTCGCTGCCCAGGAAGGTGAGAGCCCGTGCCATGTCAACAGACTCCGCAAGACGTCCTGCGGGCCCGAGGTCGGCCTCCACGGCTTCGCGGCCACCCTTCATTTGGGCGAATTCGTCGAACATCCCGGAGATGGTCATGGCGGGCAGCAAGGCATTGACCCGGATCTTCCCCAGCTCGGCAAATTGCGTGGCAGCCTCTGCCACCCAGAGGTTCAACATGCGCTTGGAGAGGATGTATCCGAGGGAACCGGCAATGCCACCGAGTTCGGCTTCGAAGTCCGTCGCGATCTTCCGAAGCTCATCCCAGCCCTGTCCTTGGATGAGGGGAGCGGTTTCCTCGCGGATGTTGTCCCGTTCCCACCGCAGGCCGCCATTGGACGTAACGAAGGTCAAGGACCCGTCCGCAGCGACGCGGTCGCGCAGGAAGGTGTCGGCAATGTACTTGTTGGCGATGAAGTTGATCGTGACGGTGTCCAGGAAGTTTGTGTGGACCCCTGATACGCCGGCCACTCCAAAGAACCGGTCGATGGACTGCGGCAGGAGCGAAAACGCCCCGTCGATCGAGTCCTTGTCGCCCAGGTTCGCCACGATGGAGGCGGACAGTCCTTCAACAGTCGATTCGATCCGATCGAGCGCGTATACGTTTGCGCCCAAATCGACGAGGATTTCCGCGAGAGCCCTCCCCATGCCGGAAGCTGCTCCTGTCACAACGCAGACCTTGCCTGAATATCCGAGGTAATCGGTCACTGTTTGTCTCCTTGTTGTTCTAGCCCGAAGTGTTGGTTCAAACCGCGCCGAAACGCCTGGCAGTCGGTCGGGTGGGCTCTTTGGCTCTGGCCAGACTCAGCGCTTGAACGAGCAGCTCTCCGGACGTCGCTGAGCGGTCCCCGGCCGCGGGCCGTTGTACATGTAGCGACACCAAAGACATCGTTGTCTTCTTCCTACTCAGTCGGATTCTTGACTGTTCTGCTGAACGAAACACAAAGTCTGTATTGCGAAACGCTAGGACGAGTCTGCCACTCCGCGTTTGCCGCGTCAATGCCTCGCCGAAGCCGACGCCGCAACGAAGTACGACTCTTCCGAAAAAGGGTTGACAGGCGCGCCGCAGAACATGCAGACTCGCATTCAAGCCATATTACGCAACGGCTGTTCCGTATAAAGAGACAGCCCATCTGGCGACGACGATCGCCAGCTCCCGAGCGGAGTAAACCCACCCACTCGGTCCAGGGCTGCGATTCACGGAGCACCAAACGACGAAGGAGTCGAAATGAGCATCAGGCGACCCGAACGCCTGCACCAGAGCAGGCCAAAGCCAACTGGAACGACCGCCGACAGAGCAGCTCATGGTTAACGTTTTGCGGCGCTGCGGCTATGCAGCGCTCGTTATTGTCCTGGTTACCTTCGGCGTGAGTTTGTTGTTGAGTTTTGCACCAGGTTCAGTAGCGCAGATCATTCTCGGCGAGGAAGCTACGCCCGCCAACGTAGCTGTTCTGGAGCACAAACTCGGCTTGGACCGTCCGTTTATCGTGCAGTACCTTGACTGGCTTTGGCACGCTGTTCGAGGCGATCTGGGGACCTCTCCGGTTACCGGCAGGCCGATTACCCAGTCCATCGCTGAACGGTTGCCAGTCACCCTCGAAATTGCCATCCTGGCGTTGATTATCTCGCTCACTGTGGCCGTCATCCTCGCCGTACTCTCCGCCACCGCCCCCAACAGCGCCCTGGACAGGGGGATCAACGCAATAACCTCGGTCATCCTTTCGGTACCGACCTTCGTCGCAGGGCCACTCCTCATCTTCCTGTTCGCGATCACCATCAAGGGCTTCCCGGCACTTGGCTGGACACCGCTTGAAGCAGGATTGGGCCCGAATCTACGCGCGGCCTTTCTGCCGGCCCTGGCCGCCGGCCTCGTGGAAATAGCCTCATTCCATCGCGTGCTCCGCTCAGACCTCATTGGCACCTTGCGCGAGGACTTTGTCGCCGCGGCACGGGCCAAAGGAATGGGCAGGGCCTACGTGCTGTTCAGGCACGCTTTCCGACCATCGTCGTTCTCGCTGTTGACTGTCTCCGGGCTGAGCCTTGCACGGCTCATCGGCGGCACCATCATCGTCGAAGCTTTGTTCGTCCTCCCAGGGCTCGGCCAGCTAATCACCCACTCGATCGCTGAACGGGATGTCGTTACGGTCCAAGGCGTTGTTGCCTTCATCGCCATCGTCTTCGTAGTGGTCAACACACTTGTCGATGTCGGTTACGGCCTGATCGACCCTCGTGTCCGACGGGCACCGCGCGTCCGCAAGCCAATCAGCGCTCAGAAGAGCGCCAAGACGATGACCAAGAAGGAGGCTGCAGCATGACGACCAGAGCAATCCCTCGCCAAGAAACCCTGGGAAACGCGAACCAGTCGACCGTGGCGCCCCCGCACGTCTCAATGCCCCGCAAGCGGCTGTCAATTCTGGTTGTTTTCTCCTACGTCTGGATAGCCCTGATCGTTCTGCTTGCCATCTTTGCGCCCGTGCTGCCCATTGCACCATACGACCAGTCCGTCGGCGCTCCACGCCAGGCTCCCAGCTTCCGCGGAATCAACATGCTGCTGGGCACCGATCAGGTGGGCCGATCACTACTGTCCCGGGTCATCTACGGAGCCCAGGTTTCACTCGTGGTTGGCGCAGTGGCGGGCGTCTCCGGCGCGCTCCTCGGCACGATGCTCGGCCTTCTGGCCGGCTACTTCCGCAAGGGCACCGACTGGGTGATTACACTGGTCGCCGACGTCCTCCTGTCCTTCCCGGTCCTGGTGCTTCTGCTGGCCATCACCGCCATCTTCTCGCCCAGCATCCCGGTCCTGGTGATTGGTCTCTCCATTGCGGGCACACCCACGTTCATGCGCCTGTCACGGGCCAGCACGATGTCGTGGTCGAGCCGCGAATTTGTGCGGGCAGCCCGGAACATGGGCGCTTCGAACGCCAGGATCCTCATCCGTGAAATCCTTCCTAACGTCGTACCGACATTGGCGGCCTACATGCCCCTGGTCATCGCCGCACTCATCGTCGCGGAAGGATCGCTGAGCTTCCTTGGCTTGGGCGTCCCACCACCGACACCAAGTTGGGGCGGACTGATCAGCGCCGGGGCCGTGGATCTTCGAACCGCTCCCTACATGGTGTTCGTACCCGCCGCGGTGCTCTTCCTGACCGTTTTCGCACTCAACCAAGGTGGCGAGCATCTTCGCCACCGCTTCGACCGCAGCCTGCAGGACTGACAGACGGTCCCCCCACCGTCGTTGGTTGCAAGGATCCGCGGCACTTAGCTCCACTTACAAGCATCAAGAAATGAGGAAACATGATTTCAAAGGGGAAATCAGCGCTCGTCGCACTCGCGACGGCAAGCTTGCTCTTCCTGGCCGGTTGTTCCGGCGGAGACACCAACAGCAGTTCCGGACCTGTCGGAGACCCGGTATCGGGCGGTACCCTCCGCGCCCTCGAGTTGGCGCAGCCTAAAGGCTTCGACCCGGTACAGGTCTTCAGTTCAACGTCCATGCCGATCACCTACACAGCCCTCTACGGGCAGTTCCTCATCCCGAACACCAAAACGGGCGACTACGATTGCGGACTCTGCGAATCTTTCACCACTGCCGACAAGGGCGCCACGTGGGAAGTGGTCACCCGTGAAGGCCTCAAGTTCTCCGACGGCACGCCACTCAACGCCCAGGCCATCAAATACAACTGGGACCGCATGAAGGACCCGAAGTTCGGATCCGCAAGTGCCGGCATTGCCAGCCAGATCGACCACATCGAGATCGTCAATGAACGCACGGCCAAGCTCGTCATGACCGTACCCGCCCCCGGGTTCAAGGGCCTCATGCCGATCTACGCGCTTCAGTGGATCGCATCCCCGACGGCCTTGGAAAAGGGCCAGGCAGAGTTCAACAAGAACCCTATTGGCGCAGGCCCGTTCCTCTTCGACAGCTGGGTCCCCAACGGTACCCTCAAGCTTAAGAAGAACCCCGGATACTACGACGCACCCAAACCGTACCTCGACTCCTTGGAAATCCAAGGCGTGTCGGACAACGCCCAGCGCCTGAACGCCCTGATCTCAGGCCAGGCTGACGTCATCCTCAACAGCGAGGCATCGGTCTTCGCCGAAGGCGAGAGCGCCGGCTTCAAAAAGGTTGAGTACAAGTTCAACGGCGGTGTCGGGCTAATGCTGAACAACGCAAAAGCTCCATTCGATGACGTTCGCGCGCGCCAGGCGCTGGCCTATGCGTTGGACCTTGACGCGATGTCTGATTCGATCAACCGCGGCTACCCCTCTGCCCCCAAGACGCTGTTCACAAAGGATTCCCCGTTGTACGAGGACATCCCGCTCGCCACCTACGACCCTGACAAGGCGCAGAAACTTTTCGACGAACTGGCCGCGGAAGGAAAGCCGCTGAAGTTCTCGTACACCGTTTTCCCCGGCAACGGGCAGCTTGTTTTCGATGCACTGCAATCGCAGTTGCAGAAGTACAAGAACGTCACCGTCCTGCCCGATCAGCGCGACACGTCACAGCAAGGGGTCGTCGGCACCACGGGTGACTACCAGGCACTGAGCTCCTCGATGGCGTTCGTGGACCCGGGCTCGCGACTCTGGGGACAGCTCCATGCCTCGGCTGACCGCACCAACTACGCCCGTTTCAAGGACGCCCAGACCAGTGCGGCCTTGGACGCAGGCTTCACGGACAATCCCGAGGACCAAAAGAAGGCCTACAAGATTGTCCAAGAGCGCCTGGCCGAATTGCATCCTTACATCCTGTATACGGCGTACCTGAACGGAATTCTCACCACCGACAAGGTCCAGGGATCCGTCGTTTACGGCTACACCTCGCCGGCAGCTGCCGACCTCTGGCTCCAGCCGTGAGCCGACCGGGGCATCACAAGTCTTCCTTGTGATGCCCCGGACCTCCCGAAAAGATCAACTAGTGAAAGCGGCGACATGAGCGACGGAACACTACTTGAGGTCACGGACCTCCATGCCTACATCGGTTCCCCGAAAGGAATCGTCAAGGCCGTGGACGGCGTGTCCTTTGACCTGCAGCACGGAGAGGCGCTGGGCGTTGTAGGTGAGTCCGGCTCGGGCAAATCCGTCATGGCCAGGGCAGTGATGGGGCTGATGCCGCCCCGCTCGGGGCGGACGGGTCAGGTCCTGTTCCAAGGGCGGGACATGCTTGAAATGAAGCCCAAGGAACTTCAAGAGGTCTGGGGCAAGCAAATTGCCATGGTCTTCCAGGATCCCGGACGTTCCCTGAGCCCGGTAGTCCGGGTCGAACGGCAGCTGACTGAGGGGATGCGCCGGCATCTGGGGGTCTCGCGGTCGGAAGCGAATTCCCGGGCCTTGGACCTTCTCAAGGAAGTCGGCGTCCCGGACCCGGAGCGGCGACTTCGCGCATACCCCCACGAATTGTCCGGTGGCATGCGACAGCGCGTAATGATCGCAGTGGCCCTGGCGTGCGAACCAGATCTCCTGATCGCCGATGAGCCGACGACCGCCCTGGACGTGACGATCCAGCGCCAGGTGCTGGACTTGCTTCGTCGAGTGCAAACTGAGCGACACATGTCACTCATCCTCATTTCGCACGATCTGCACGTCGTTGCTGGTCGCACGGACCGCACAGCGGTGATGTACGCCGGCCGGATAGCCGAGATCGGCAGGAGCCGGACGGTCTTCCAGGACCCCCGTCACCGGTATACCGATGCGCTGCTGTCCGCGACACCGACGATCAACCATGAGCGGCACGCCCCACTGAACGTCATCCCCGGATCTCTGCCCTCACCGACGGACCCACCGGCGGGTTGCCGCTTTGCACCTCGATGCGCAGCGTCGACAGAGGCTTGTTCCGAAGCGCAGCCACCCAGACTGTCGTTTGGCGACGACCATGAGGCTGCTTGTATCCACCCCGTGAGCACGAAAGAAGGTGAGCTCGTTGGCCGGTAGCGGTAGCGCGCACCTGCGCGGTGATGCGGCGGTACTCTCCGTCGAGAACCTGGAAGTCGAATATCACACCTCAGGCGGAAGCTTCAAGGCAGTCGCCGACGTCAGCTTCGACCTTCTCCAAGGGGAGACTCTTGGCATCGTGGGCGAGTCCGGATGCGGCAAGTCGACCACCGGGCGGGCTGTGCTTCGCCTCGACCCTATCGCCGGAGGCCACGTCCGGTTCCGGGACGAATCGATTGATACGGCCACGCATAAACGGATGAGGGAACTCCGCCGCGATATGCAGATGATCTTCCAAGATCCGGTCAGCTCGCTCAACCCGCGGCGTCTGGTGAAGGACATCGTCACGGAAGGGCTCGCCATCGAGGGAAAGGACGCCCGGGAACGCGCAAGCTTGGTACCGGAGCTCCTGGAACAGGTCGGCCTGCCGACCGAGCGCTTCGCAGAGATGTCTCCGCGCCAGCTTTCGGGTGGTCAAGCCCAGCGTGTGGCTATTGGGCGAGCCCTTGCCGTCCGGCCGGGGCTGCTCATCTGCGACGAACCCGTTTCTGCCCTCGATGTCTCCGTTCAGGCCCAAATCCTCAACCTCCTGGAAGACCTGAAGAGCAAATACGACCTCACCATTGTCTTCATTGCCCACGATCTTGGCGTGGTGCGCAGCTTCAGCGACAAAGTGCTGGTCATGTATCTCGGCAAAACCTGCGAGTTCGGCGATTCCGTTGAAGTTTACGAAAAGCCAGCCCACCCCTACACGCGGGGGCTCCTGGATTCGGTGCCATCCCCGGAGGAGGAAGGGGGGTTCGCCGGCCCAGCCCTCACCGGCGATCTGCCCTCGCCGTTGAATCCGCCCTCCGGGTGCCGGTTCCGGGCGCGCTGCCCGCTGAGTCAGCCAAAATGTGCCGAGGAAGAACCCGTCATGAGGGAGGTTCGGCCCGGCCAGTTTGCCGCCTGCCACTTCCCCCTCGTCTAGGCCAAGCGCCCTCTGGCTGCGTCCGACAACCATGGACCGCCAGAGGGCTTTTCCTTACCCGGCACCCTGGCACAGCGAAGCGCGGCGACGCCAAGGTGACCTCGAATGAACACAGACCCGCAAGGTGTTGACGGAGAACGATGGATGCAGCACAATAAACAGCGTTTCGCATAACAACATTGATGTTCTTTTATACGAAACAGAAATGGATGTTTTCCCGTTCCGTCGGCGGTTTCGCGTCGCGTGAACATCCCGTTCCGCCCGCCGCGCTGAGCACACACCAAAAACAACCCCGGGATGACATCCCCTCAAGGCCCCTTAAGCAAAGTATTGGAGTACTGAAACATGTGTGATGACCTTGGACCCGACCCCGTCGCACCCTGGCTTCGCGAGCTCGGGTCAACCCACAACGAGGCACACCACGTCGATGGTGTGCAGTGTCGTGGTTCGGTAAGGCTTATCGACGAAGCTGCACGCCTGCGGGGCATCGCTGCCGTGTCTCTGGGCAAGGCAATTTCGCTGGAACGCGAGATTGAAACCCGGCCGAAGCAACTGGAAGCCCTCGCCTCTCAGGCCGAAGAGGAGAAGAGGCAATGGCAGGCGCTGGCCGTGGCCGAACTCCCCGACGGCCATGGAAGCGTCGATCTTGATGTCCGCATCGGAATCCACGGCCGCTCCACTCATGGTGGCGACTTCATTCACTACGACGCGCACGGAATCCACAACACGCACATGGATGGGCTCGCCCACCTTGGCGCAGACGAGAGCTGGCACGGACCCATCCCCGCGCGGTCATCAGAGACTGATGAAGACACCATGGTCAATTGGGCCCAGCACGGTATCGCCACGCGCGCGGTACTACTGGATATCCCAGCCGCCCGAGGTGTCGAATGGGTCACGGCCGAGACGCCTGTAACAGCTGAGGACCTCGACCAAGCACTTGCCGCCACTGGTGTGACCATCGAGCCCGGCGACGCACTGCTCATCTATCAGGGCAGAGACCGTTTCGAAGCCGCTGGCCACCGATACACCCCTGGTGCGGTGCTCCAGCCGAGGCCGGGCATTGGCAAGTCCGGAGCGCAATGGATCGCTGCGAAGAATCCTGGTCTTGTCGCCTGGGACTTCCACGATGCACGTTTCGACCCTCCGCATTCTCTTGAAGTACATGGCCTCATCTACGCCATTGGACTTTGCCTCATCGACAACAGCCTGCTCGGCCCCGCGGCGGCAGCGCTTCGCGATGCCGAAACATCCACGGGACTCCTGGTTGCAGCGCCCACGGCGATCCACCGTTCGACCGGCGTCATCATCAACCCCCTGCTGCTTTACTGATGCGCCGCGCAACCATCCGTCCTGATCTGACCCCAAACCGAAAGAGATGCCAATGCGAATTGGAATAGTCGCCGAACGCGCAGAGGGCGAAACACGCGTAGCCGGTACCCCGTCCACTGTTGTCCAGCTGATGAAACTTGGCTATGAAGTTGCCGTTGAGCAGGGTGCCGGAGCTGGATCCGCCTTCCCTGACAGCGACTTCGCAGATGCCGGAGCATCCATCGTCGATCACAACGCGGCATGGAGCGCCGACGTTGTACTGACCGTCAACGCCCCATCCGATGAAGATCTATCACTGATGACCGAAGGCGCCACCCTGGTCTCCTGGCTGAGTCCCGGTCTCAATAGCGAAGTTGTCGACAAACTCGCCGCCTTGCCCATCACGTCGCTGGCCGTGGATGCGGTGCCAAGGCTGTCTCGAGCGCAGTCAATGGACGTCCTGTCCTCAACGGCGAACATCGCCGGGTACCGCGCCGTCGTCGAAGCGGCCAACCAATTCGGCCGCTTCTTCACCGGGCAGGTCACCGCAGCAGGAAAGGTACCTCCAGCGAAGGTACTCGTGGCCGGGGCCGGTGTCGCAGGCCTCGCCGCAATCGGCGCCGCGTCCAGCCTGGGTGCCATCGTCCGGGCAACAGACCCGCGGCCGGAAGTAGCAGAGCAGGTAAAATCCATCGGCGGCAGCTATCTCGCCGTGGAAGTTGCCGAAAAGATGGAATCCACGGACGGCTACGCAAAAGCCACCAGCGAGGCCTACGACCGCCGCGCGGCGGAGCTCTACTCGGAGCAAGCCCGCGAGGTCGACATCATCATCACCACTGCCAACATCCCGGGTCGTACGGCACCAAAACTCATCACCGCGGCCGACGTCGCAGCAATGAAGTCAGGCAGCGTCATCGTCGACCTGGCGGCTGCCAACGGCGGAAACGTTGAGGGCACCGTACCGGGAGAACTCATTGTCACCAGCAACGGCGTAACCATCATCGGCTACACCGATCTTGCGCGCCGCCTGCCCGCCCAGGCATCCCAGCTCTACGGTCAGAATCTGGTGAATCTCCTCAAGCTGCTCACGCCAGGCCAGGACGGGATGCTCGTGCTGGACCACGAGGACGTCGTGCAGCGTGCCATCACGGTGACGCAGAACGGCGAAAAGCTTTGGCCCCCGCCCCCCGTGCAGGTCTCGGCAGCACCCAAGACTGCCGAACAGGCCGCACCAGTAGTGACCCAACCGGCAAAGAAGTCATCACCGGCCGCCCGTGCGGCCCTGGGCGTCGCCGGGATTCTGGCCTTGTTCGGAATCGTCGCAATCGCCCCTCAGCCTTTGCCCCAGCACATCACCGTCCTGGTCCTCGCAGTGGTTATCGGCTTTTACGTGATCGGCAAGGTCCACCACGCCCTTCATACGCCGCTCATGTCGGTGACCAACGCCATCAGCGGCATTGTCGTGGTCGGGGCAATGCTGCAGCTGGCAATCGACGACCCCGTGACCAAGGTCCTGTCAGCCGCCGCTGTACTTCTGGCCAGCATCAACGTCTTCGGCGGTTTCGCCGTCACTCGCCGCATGCTTCGCATGTTCTCAAAGGACTGAACCCATGACCCCCGATCTTCTTTCGGCTGTGACCCTCGCCATCGCCGGCGCAGCGTACGTTGTGGCCGCCCTTCTTTTCATCCTTAGCCTCGCCGGCCTGTCCAAACACGAGACGGCACGCAAAGGCGTTACCTACGGCATTACCGGCATGATCATCGCCCTCGGCGCAACGGTCAGCCTCGTGCTGAGGGAATCTGACCAGCTGGGTGTCGTGCTTTTGCTCGCCGCTGTCGTAATCGGCGCCATAGTTGGTCTTTGGCGCGCGGCGCGGGTTGAAATGACCGGCATGCCGCAGTTCATTGCGCTTCTGCACTCGTTTGTGGGACTCGCAGCGGTGCTGATCGGATGGAATGGTTTCCTCGACAGCGCCCACACCGTTCCCGACCTCGTGGGCATTCATCGCGGCGAGGTCTTTGCAGGCATCTTCATCGGGGGAGTCACGTTCACCGGATCGATCGTTGCTTTCCTCAAATTGTCGGCCCGCATCAAGTCAGCGCCGCTTGTTCTGCCGGGACGCAACGCACTCAACGTCGGAGCGATCGCACTCTTCTTCGCCCTGACGACGTGGTTCGTCATTGAGCCTTCGTTTTGGTTGGTTGTGGCCGTGACCACCTTGGCTCTTCTTCTCGGCTGGCACCTTGTCGCTTCGATTGGGGGTGGAGACATGCCTGTTGTGGTGTCCATGCTCAACAGCTACTCGGGTTGGGCTGCCGCGGCGAGCGGCTTCCTCTTGAGCAACGACCTGCTCATTGTCACAGGCGCCCTGGTAGGTTCCTCTGGCGCCTACCTCAGTTACATCATGTGCAAAGCGATGAACAGATCATTCATCTCCGTCATTGCCGGCGGCTTCGGAATCGCCGCTCCCAGCCGCGACAGCGAAGAAACCGGAGAGCACACAGAAATCAGCGCAGAAGAGACCGCCCGCCTGCTGGCCGACGCAAAATCTGTCATCATCACACCCGGTTTCGGCATGGCAGTAGCACAGGCCCAGTACCCGGTCGCAGAGCTCACACGTTCGCTCCGGGAGAGAGGTGTCGACGTGAGGTTTGGCATCCATCCCGTAGCCGGACGCCTGCCTGGACACATGAATGTCCTGCTCGCCGAGGCAAAAGTCCCGTACGACATCGTGCTGGAAATGGACGAAGTGAACGATGATTTCTCCGAAACAAGCGTCGTTCTCGTGATCGGCGCCAATGACACGGTGAATCCTGCGGCGGCAGAAGACCCCGGCAGCCCCATCGCGGGCATGCCGGTCCTCAAAGTATGGGAGGCGGAGGACGTTATCGTGTTCAAACGGTCCATGGCCTCCGGGTATGCCGGCGTGCAGAACCCGCTGTTCTTCCGGGATAACGCCCGGATGTTGTTCGGTGACGCGAAAGAGCGTGTTGAGGACATTGTCCGCGTACTAAGTGAGGCACGGGTCCCCTGATCCGCACTGCTCCAAGCGCCACCTGATGGCTGCCTGAACGGCTCCGGCTCCTTCGCCCACGGGGCGGGCCGGGGCCGTTTTCGGTCATGGAACAAGCCGGATCGGCTTAGGTGGCGTAACACGCCGACCCTGATAGCCCCAGCCATTGCTGGGGCGTGCCGGTAACAACCGAAAGGTCTACATGCGTGCCGTCACCTCGAGGACAAGGGGATGACTGCCGGGCGAAGCACGACGCCGGCCCGAGAGACGTGAGGGCGGTCCACCATGGTGGGGGACCGCCCTCGCTTCGCCGTAGTTAAATATAAGCTGCGCGGCTTATTTAGGGTTCTCTACTGCTTCTTGGAAAGCTGAGCGACGTACTCGACGTCGTGATCAATGAGGCCAAGCTTCCGGCCGCCCTTCGGCGGCTTTGCCTCGGCGAAGAACTGATCGTTCAGGCCAAGGAACTTCTCATCCTCGCCGTCGAGCTCGTCGTCAAAACGGATCGCCGAAACAGGGCATGCGGGCTCACAAGCGCCGCAATTTATGCACTGGTCGGAGTTGATGTACATCATTCGATTGCCCTCATAGAGGCAGTCGACGGGGCACACTTGAATGCAGCTCTTGTCTTTGACATCAACGCAAGCTTCAGTAACAACAAAAGTCATGATGGGACCTTCCGGACGCCGGTGTTCGGAGCATTTTGGGGCTAGACGCCGCAGCTTCAGTGTGTAGACTGAAACCTAAGCGTTGTGTTTCAAAAATATCACGCAGATGGTTACGTGACCAGAGTAGTTCGCTAAACCCCTAGGAGATCCGATGACGGTAAACGCCATCCAGACCCGCCGAGTAAATCCGTACAGCCCACCTGCCGAGCATCTTGAGTTGCAGGGGGAGGAAGCTGTGGCTTTCCTCGATTGGCGGGACGGCCGCAAGGCTTGGGCAATCACAAAGCATGCCGACGTACGCACGATGCTCAGCGACGTGCGTTTCAGTTCCGACCGCTCTCTTCCGGACCACCCGGCACATGGCGGCTACGTCCCTGGCGCCCACAAAGGGGCAATTATTGCCATCGACCCCCCAGAGCACTCGACTATCAGGGCAAGGGTCATGAATGAGTTCACCGTCAAAAAGATCTCGTTGATGCGTCCGCGCATCGAGGAGATTGTCACCCAGGCTATTGATGCGATGCTGGACGGAAAATCCGAGGCGGAGCTGGTCGAGGAACTGTCGCTTCCTGTGCCGGCAATGGCAATCGCTGAGCTGCTGGGCGTCCCGTACGAAGATCACGACTTTTTCCAGAGGAACACCGCGCTCTTCTCAGACTCGCACGTTGACCCGGACCGGCGCGGCAAGGCCATAGCCGAACTCCGTGACTACATCAGCAACCTGGTCGACCTGCGGGTGGAGAACCGTGGCAACGACATCATCAGCAGGCAGCTCGACGCCGGCGCCGACGCCGAGGAAGCCGTTGGTCTGGGCTTCCTGTTACTTATCGCCGGTCATGAAACCACAGCAAACATGATCTCCCTGAGCATCATGACCCTGCTGGACCGACCCGAGCTGCTGCAGCAATTGCGCGACGACCCGGCTTTGATCCCGGGCGCTGTGGAGGAGATGCTCCGCTATTTCACAATTGCCGAGGTTGGCGGCCTCCGCCTTGCGACAGCCGATATCGAAATCGGCGGAAAGCAAATCCATGCCGGAGATGCGGTGTACGGGCTCACAAATACGGCAAACCGTGACCCCGAAGTGTTCCCGGATCCGCACACGATCAATTTTTCCCGTGGTGCACGCAACCACATGGCGTTTGGGTTCGGACCACACCAGTGCCTGGGGCAGAACCTCGCCAGGCTCGAACTTGTCGTCGTTCTCGAACATGTCATCAAGCGCATCCCAACGCTCCGACTCGTGGACCCTCTCTCGGCGATCGCTTTCAAGGAATGGGGACCGAACTACGGGATCAACGAATTGAAGGTGGCCTGGTGAGCGCGCACATCGAAGCCAAACGAGAAACCTGCATCGGAGCAGGCCAATGCGTTTTCGCTGACCCCGACGCCTTTGACCAGGACGACAACGGATGGGTCGTGGTGCTGCAGGCGGATCCCTCAACTCCGGAAGCGTTGGCACGCGCTAAAGAGGCCGCCAATGTGTGCCCGAGCCGCTCGATCAGTCTCAAAGAATGATCCTGGGGAAGTGACGACGTCCGGGGGGGAGGGGCCTCCGAAATCCTCGCAGCCTGGTTGATTCAACGGGGCACCTCCCTGTAGTCGGCTATGACCTCCAGTTCCTCAACGGACAGATCTCCTCCGCTCTCGGACTTTCCCTGAACTGGCGCGCCGTGATCATGGGGCAGGCAACCTGGGGCGCCCCCTCGCCGGGTACCCCGGCTTCATCTCCCGTGGATTTGAAGTCGTGGGGATCCCGGATTCAGGCCAGTACCTGATTGGAAGGGAGCTGGGCCACCTGCGGGTCGCCACCACCGACGACCTCGAAGCCGTCATCCGGCGAACATCTGCCAACATCGCCGTTCTCTCAGTACCGGCTTCCGCCGCGCCCTAACTTCGGCGGCAAAGCAAACTGGTCCAGCTAACGGTGTCAGCTCCGGCTGAGTGTGCCGCCCATGCGTTCGCTAAGGACGGCGGCTGAATGCTTGACCAGGTTGGACAGTTCCGTTTCGACTCTGGCGTCGAACCGGGATTCTGGAATCATCAGCCCGGACGTTCCGACAACTTCTTGCCCGGGGCCAAAGACCGGCGCGGCAAGGGCTATTGCGCCCGTGACCCGCTCGCCGAGCGAGACTGCGTATCCGTTGCGTCGAATGGCCTCGATGCGGTCCGAGAGGATCGCCGGGTCGACGATCGTGTTCTCCGTGACCTTGGTCAGGTTGCCCTGCAGGATTTCCCGACGGGTTTCCTCAGGCAGAAACGCCAGAATCGACAACCCACTGGCCCCGCTGTGCAGAGGCAACCACTTTTGCAGGGGGATCATGTATCGCAGCGGATGCGGAGAGTCCACGGTGACGGCAAACATCATTTCGTGGCGCTGGTCGTTGTAGATGCCCAGGAAGGAGGATTCACCGCTTTTGTCCGTCATCTCTTGGAGGAGGTCGTTCGCCATTTCCCGAAGGGGAAACCGCGACACGAGCTTCCAGGAGAGCCGGAGGAATTCCAATCCGAGCTGGTAACTACCGTCTGGCGACCGGCGCACCATCCCGAGTTTCTCGAGGTCCGTCAGTAGCCGATGCGCCGTGCTGGGGCTGACTCCCAGGTATGTTCCCAATTCGCGGACGCCGTACGAAGATTCCCCGGATTCCACCATGAGGGCAATTATTTCGAACCCTCTCGCCAGCGGATCCCTCTGCCGATCAGGCGAGGAAACGTCAGCCGTCGTCTTCGGTGTGCTTGCCACCTTCAGGTTTCTCCTCCTGGATCTGTAGGCCGGAAAGTCATCCTTGAGCCTCTTGGCTCATGCTAGCGCACCACAAAACAGAACGCATTGTCCGTTCAACGGTGCCGTGTGCAGCGGCGGCAGTGCCTTGTCTCCTGGCGCCCAGGGAGCCGTGGGTGCCGACATTGAAGATTCTCTTGACATGGCACCGTCGCGGTGGAAGCATATTCACGCGCACAACAAAACGCTTGTTTTGTAAAAGCGAACAGTCTAACAATGAAGTTAGGAAGACAATGGTCCACCGCCAACCCCTGGCTCCGGCAGCATCACGTCCTTTCGCCGTGATCGTTGCGATCTTCATGATCATCGAACTCACTCCGATTTTTGAAGTGACGATGATGTACACCGCCATTCCGACCCTCATGCATGCCTTCGAGGCGGACGCGTCTGCGATCTCGTGGGTTGTGACGATCTTCCTGCTCGTGGGAGCCGGCACAGCGGCCATCGCTGGCCGACTTGGCGATATCTACGGACGGAAAAAGGTTCTCATTACCCTGATGGCCATCTCGGCCCTCGGTCCAATCATCAGCGTGGTGATGGGAAATCTTGAGGGTGTGCTGATCGGTCGTGCGCTCCAAGGAACCAGCGCGGGGCTCTTTCCCTTGCTCATAGGCGTCGCTCGAGAAGTAGCACCTCATAACCGTGTGTCCATTCTCATCAGCTTGACCTCAGGTGTGGGACTCATTGGGGGATCCATCGGAGGCGTCGCAGCGGGCCTCCTTTTGGGTGCTGGAGGATGGCAAAGCCTGTTCATTGCCTCGGCCTGCCTGGCTGTTCTTGCAATCCTGGTCGCCCTGGCACTGCCTGGGTCCGTCAGCACGATTGCCTCCCGATCCCGCATAGACGTGTTGGGCGGTGTCCTGATGGCACCTGCAATCGCCTCGATCCTCTACGGGTTCACCACCTCACGCACGCAACGTGCGAGCCCCACCGTGATTGGACTGATCATCGCAGGCGCGCTGCTGTTCGCGTTCTGGGTTATCTGGGAACTGCGAATTGAACAGCCCATGTTTAATCTCCGGCTCTTTCGGCAGCGCTCCCTCGTGCTGACGCTCGTTACCACTGCTTTCGCGTCGCTCGGCATTCTCTCGGCCCCCGGATTGCTTACCCCTATCCTGCAGCAGAGCGCTACGGATCTGCCCGTTGGTTTGGGACTAACCCCAACCCAAGCGGGACTCTACGGACTAATTTCGGGAGCAGTCGCATTTGCTCTTTCACCTGTCGCAGGGAGGATCGCGGGAAATCACGGAGGCAAACTCATCCTTGCAGCGGGTGCCGTTCTGGGCGTCGTCGGATTCTCCGGCTTCTTTATCTCCACCCACAACTTGCCGCTGTCGATCGTCTCGGTTGTGATCGGTTCCGTGGGAACGGTGTTTCTCACGATCAGCATTCCGATCGTTATCGTCGAAAACGTTCCCGTCCATGACACCAGCGAAGCGGTTGGATTGATCTTCACCGTTGGACGCACTCTCTTCAGCGCCGTCGGAACGACAATCATCGGCATCGTCCTTGCATCAAGCACGATTCCTGGCACGACAGCCCCCACCGTCGCTTCGTGGAACGCGGGAATCATATTCATTGGCATCGCAGGAGCGGCAGCCTTGATCGCCACTTTGTCCATCGCAAAGTCAACTCCAATGAACCGTCGTGCGGCGAATCCTGACCAGATCATTCCCGAGCCGGCGGGACACGCAGTATCGCACTAGCCAAGAGTAGAGTCCGCGCCGGTTCAGGCGGCCCCATGCCGCCTGAACTCCGGCTTCAAACAGCCAAACCAAGGCATTCACGCGTCGACAAAGCCGTGAGAGACTCGAAACGTGAAAGTGCGGCCAGGGCGATCGGCCCAGCAGCTTCAGGGGTGGGTGCAAGCGCTGGCAGAGATTGGCGCGACCGTGAATCGAGGCGTCTCCCTCCACGAACTGTTGGACCTGGTCGCGCAGACCGCCTGCCGACTCATGTCCTACGATTTTTGTGCCATCACCATGCCTGATGAGACATCTCAGGCACTACTGATCGAAGGCTCGTTTGGGCTTCCCGAACAGTACATCCGGGACGTTAACACTCTGCCCCGGATCCGTCTTCAAGGACTCCACACCCCAACACCATCAGCGCAGGCGTTTTCCCTGGGAATTCCCGTTCAGATACCCGACATTGGAAGCGATCTGCCGCTGACGCCAGGGAAGAGCGCTGCCAGAGATCAGGGGTTCACTTCCGTGATCGCCGTGCCCCTCAATGCCTCCGGTCAGACGCTCGGAACCCTTAATTGCTACACGCGCACGCCACACCACTTCAGCAAGGAAGAAGAAACGCACCTGATGATGCTGGCCGACCAAGCCGCCATCGCAATAACCACCTCCCGCCTCAGGTCCGAACAGGCACGGACAATCTCCGACCTGAGGGAGCTAAACGAAACACTGGAGCACCAATTCGAACTGCATCGTCAGGCCGCGGCCATCCATGAACGGCTCACGGCTCTGACATTTGGTGAAGGTGGGGTCAACGCAGTTGCCATTGCCTTGGCCGACATCCTCGGACGTCCCGTCGTCCTAAGCGGAATCGATGGGAGAGTGATCTGCAGCGCCGACTACAAGGGCGAAACATTCCCTGCCGTCCTGCCCGATGCTCCGGAAGAATTACCTCCCCCGCCAAGCATCGACAACGCCGCACCTCCCGGGAACACCCAAAGTCGAAATCTGGTACGCGAGGTCTTCCGGGTTCCGGTCGTGGACAAAGACGAAACCGTTGCCTGGATCTGGACAACGGGACGGTTCGACGGCCTCAGTTCCCTACACCGTCGCTGCATCGAGCAGGCTGCTACCGTTTTGGCACTGGAACTGCTCCGGACAAGAACAGCGTCCGAAGCAGCCTGGCGGGACACCAATGCAATCCTCTCCGGCTTGCTCGCAGGCCACCTCACGACAGATCAGACAGCGCAGGCTGAACAGCAGGGCTGGGATTTTGAACTCCCGCACGTCCTCATCATCGTTCGTTCCCGAGCGGCTATGTCCTACTCCGAAGCCGCACGTTTCGCACAGCTGGCATCACCAACTTCGCCCACGCCGCTGCTTGGAGCCCACGACGGGTATGTTGTCTCAGTCTGGCCGACTTCAGCGGCGCCCGCTCGTGAATTACGAGCCATAGCCGAGGATCTCCGAGGGCGCCTAGGGGAGCGGTCCTCAACTGCGGAAGGCACCTTCGCGGTTATTTCGGGAAGCCTAAATCACGCTTCCGATTACCCCGCCGCGTTCGGGGCAGCGCGCGCTGCGATCAGGCTTGCGAGTCTCCGCCAACGCCCGCCCGGAGTTCTGACCTTGGCCGGGGACCCGCTAACGGATCTGGTGCTGCAAGTGCCCGATGCGACAAACATCAACGCCTACGCCGGAAGGATGCTGGGCCCGCTCCTAACCCGTGAGAACGGTATGCTCCTGCAGACCTTATCAACGCTTATAGCAACCAGCCTGAACGAAACGGACGCCTCGCAACAGCTAGGAGTAGATGAGGCTACCGTCAACCTTCGCCGTGAACGCATCGAAGAACTGCTCGGCAGAAGCCTGTCGGTGATCGCGGACAGCACGCGCATCTCTGTCGCCCTTGAAATCGAAAACGCAAGCAAGCCAGACGACAAGACTGCCTGATACATAGCGCGGTGTCTCTACCTCGGGCGACTGCCGGACTCCGCACTTCCGAGGCCACCAAAGAAGATGGCGACCTCGTTCGGCAGGAACGAATCGTTCTCACCCATGACAGCCGGAAGCCAGCCTGGGGTGGTCAGGCAGTGACAGTGTCCGGGTTGGCGCTTCGCCATCCTGCCGGACGATCGCTGGCGGCAACATCCTCAGCCAGGTCTCGACTTGTCAGAGGATCCACGATCCTTAGGCCCGGGTAGAAGCGGATGGGTCCTTGGTCGTCGTCGTGCCGTATGCCGAGATGCCTCAGCGCAGTGACGAAATCGGCGTTGGGAATCGGTTCGGTGAGGCGGGTCAGGCACCAGCCGACGTACCGTCCGTAGAGGGCTGTGATGTCCAGGCCGTCGTTGGCTGCGTCGTCGATGGTGACGCATTCCTCGAGGAAGCGTGGGATCTGGGTGTTGGTCATGCAAGGCCTCCGGCCTTTAGGAAGGGCCGCCGGTCTGCAACAGCGAATGTCCTACTCTTCCAGCGTCCCGGTGGTCTGTCAAAGAGCCGGGACCCGGCCGGAGGCGTTAGCTGCGGGGTATTCCGACCGCGCGGCTGATCAAAGTGTCGAATTGGCGGTCGCTGAGCAGCCCTCGGGCGGCGATGAGCGGTTGGGCCCCGAATCCGACGGCGTAGCGCGTCTTCGGCTTCGAAGCCGTCACGGCTTTGGCGATCGCGTCCGCGATGACCGACGGCGGGGAGTTGCGGTTGCCGTTCGCCTCGGACCGCAGTGAGGTTGCGACGGCTTTTGCCTGGGCGGCGTAGGGCCCCGCTCCCGACGTTTCTTCGACGAAGTCTGCCGCGATTCCGCTCCATTCCGTTGCGATTCCACCGGGTTCGATCACGACGACGTCGATGCCGAAGGGTTTGACCTCCAGGCGCAGGCAGTCGCTGAGTGCTTCAAGGGCGAATTTTGTGCCGTGGTACCAGCCTCCCAGGGGTGTGTAGATCTTTCCCCCCATTGAGGTGATGTTCACGATGGTGCCCGAACCTTGGGTGCGCATGTGGGGCAGCGTCAGTTGGGCCAGCCTCATCGCTCCGAAGACGTTGACCTCGAACTGGCGTCGGCCCTCCTCTATGTCGACGTCCTCCAGCGCCCCGTAGGAGCCATAGCCGGCGTTGTTGACCAACACGTCGATCCGGCCTGTCTCGGCGATGATCTGGTCGACGCCGGATTTCATCGAGTCGTCGTCGGTGACATCCATGGCCAAGGGGCGTACGCCGTCTTGCGCCAGGTTCTGGAGGCGATCGATCCGGCGGGCCGCTCCGTAGACGGTGAAACCAAGGGCTTGGAGTTTTCGGGCTGCAGCCTCACCGATTCCGGACGATGCGCCGGTGACGAGGGCGGTTTTGGTGGTCATTGAGATGCTCCAGGGTATAAGGTGAATGTTGGTTCACTTAAATAATGAATCCACATTCACTTTTGTGCAAGTACCCGGCAGGAGAATCTTTCCAGTGACTACCCAGCAGCGCCCCATGCGTGCCGACGCGATCCGGAACCGCGCGAAGATCCTGGATGCTGCCCGAGCGGAGATCGCCGGACGTGGTCCGGATGTGGGGATGGAAATCATCGCCGGTACGGCCGGCGTTGCCGTGGGAACCTTGTACCGGCATTTCCCTACAAAGAAGGATCTGGTGGGGGCCGTGCTTGCCGAATTTGTCGAGCAAATCACCGTGGAAGCCGAGTCGGCCCTTGCCCGCGCCAAGACAGGTGATGAGTCGCCGTTGACCGTCATCATGTCCTTCCTGCACGAGGTCCTCCGAATTTCCGCATTGAACGCTGCTGCCAAATCTGCCGCTCCCGCGCTCGGTGCTTCCATGGACATTGATGAGACCCGCGCCGCGGCGGCGTTGTCCGGTCTCATTGAGATGGGTATTGCTTCGGGCCAGGTCCGTCCGGATCTCACGGTGGCTGACGTCTATATGCTCATCAGTGCCGCGCCTTTGGATCAGCCGGAGCCGGTGAGGGAACGATGGGCCACGCTGGTTCTGCCATGCCTGACGTCCGACGCCGCCCGGATCCTTCCGGGGGGCGGGCGCTAGCCTTACCAGCACGGCAGGCCCCACCCATCCCGGTAACGCCAGGTCCTCCCTCGCCAGAGGACAGCGAACTAGCGTTGACGCCTATGGCACCCCTTTCAACCGCGACCAACGCGGAAGCAGCACCAAAGAACTCAGTTTCGACCTACTCTGCAGCCCTGTTCTGGGGACTGCAGTTCGCGTTGTTGAATCCCGCGTTGGCCCTGTTGCTGGTGGCGCTGTATCACGCCACCGCCGCGGATGTCGGATGGGTCCTGGCCCTTTACAACGCAAGCGGGTTCCTGGCTGCGGTCCTTGTGCCGGCCTGGGCGGACCGGCGGAAGGACTATCTCCGTCCCTTGCTGCTCTGCGCTGTCCTGACCCTTGTCCTGGCCGGCGTGCTGGGCGTGGTTGGAACCCTCCCGGCGGCGGTGGTGGCCCTGGTGGTCCTTGGCGGTCCCGCGGGGGTCGGGGTGACGTTGCTTTTCGCTCAACTGAAGCATTCGGGAACCGATCCTTCTCAGGTCATCAACACCCGCGCCGTCGTTTCGGTTGCGTGGGTTGCGGGTCCGCCTGCGGCCACACTTGTCATGGGCGCGTTCGGCGAAGGCGCAATCCTTCCTGTCCTGGCCGTCGTCGCCGTCCTGAATGTTGTTACTACGCTCGCGATGCTCCGGCAACGAAAGGCCAGCAACGCAACCGTAAAAACACAAGTCGAGGGTCCAGCAGCGCCGCGGGGCGCAGTGGTTGCCCTCGTCTGCGGATTTACCGCCCTCCAGGCGACGAACAGCGCGGCGGTCTCTGTGATGGGCCTCTTCGTCAGCGAGCGTCTCCACCTTCCGTTGATCTGGTCGGGGATTGCGTTGGGACTTTCGGCGCTCTTGGAGATTCCCGCTCTCGTGGTGATCGGTAAGCTCGGCAAGAAGTTTTCCGCACACGCCTTGATAGTGTCCGGCTGCGTGGCCGGGATCGCGTACTACGCCGCCATGACGTTCCTTTCCGATCCTGTCAGCCTCCTCGCTGCCCAGGTGCTCAACGCGTGGTTCTTTGGCGTCGTCGCCGGGGTGGGCCTCACCGTTTTCCAGGACGTCATTCCGCGGCCGGGGTTCGCATCCGGACTCTACGCAAACACCCGCCGCATTGGCGCGATTGCTTCCGGTGGCCTCATCGCGTTCGGTTCGGCGACGCCCCTCGGCTACCAAGGGATCTTTGCTGCCTGCGCCGTCATCACCGCGGCAGCCCTGGTGCTGATGAAAACAGTGAGAACAGCGGCTCGCTAGGATGGGGGAGTGGATTCTGCCTTTAGCCTTCGCCCTGCCCGCACCAGCGATGTCGCGGCGATCAAGAGGCTGGTGGCCCGCCTGGCTGACGAGCGGATCCTGATCTCCAAGGAAACGGTGGCGTATTACGAAAGCCTCCAGGAATTCCAGATCGCCGAATCGAGCGAAGGCGAAGTCATTGGCTGCGGCGCCCTGCATGTGATGTGGGAGGACCTGGCCGAAATCCGCACTCTTGCAGCAGCCGATTCGTGGCGCGGCAAAGGTGTTGGCCACAGGCTGGTGGAGAGCCTCGTTGAGAAGGCCCGTGAGCTGGGAGTCAGCCGGGTCTTTTGCCTGACGTTCGAGGTGGACTTCTTTGTTCGCCACGGCTTCGAGGTCATGGCAGACCAGTCCGCCGTGGACCCGGAAGTTTACTCAGAACTGCTGCGCTCGCATGACGAAGGCGTGGCGGAATTCCTCGATTTGGCCCGCGTTAAACCCAATACCTTGGGCAACACCCGCATGATCAAGCATCTCTAGCCCCACGAGCAACAAAGAAATAAATTATGCGTGATTTAAACTCCCTTTTCTTATCTAAAGTTGATGGATAAACTGGTTGAGGCTTGCTGGGGAGCTTCCGCCACATCGGTTCATCGAGAGAAGATCATGCAGTCCCACGCGTCCTTTTCAGGCATTTCAAGCATTTCAGAACTCCAACTCAGCGTGCGCGGTCCCGTGTTCACGCCTGCGGATCCAGGCTTCGCTCAAGACGTAGCGGCCTTCAACCTTTCCACTCAGCACCAGCCGGATGTTGCTTTCGGCGCCCTCGACGCAGAGGACGTTTCGGCAGCTGTTAAGTGGGCTGCGGAGCGGGGAATGCCCGTCGCAGTCCAGTCCACCGGGCACGGTGCCACCAACGCAATTGAGGGCGGCCTGCTCATCAGCACCCGCCGCATGCTGGAACTCAGCATCGACCCCGTCGAGAAAACCGCCCGCGTCGGTGCGGGTGTCCGCTGGAAGGCGGTGGTGGACCTCGCCGCCACCTTTGGCCTCATGGGCCTCTGCGGTTCCACAACGGACGTCGGCGTGGTGGGTTACACGCTGGGCGGCGGACTTCCGATCATGGGCCGTAAATACGGCTTCGCCTCGGACCACGTCATCGCGTTCGAACTCGTCACCGCAGACGGAACACAACGCCGCGTCACCAAGGACGAAGACCCCGAACTCTTTTTCCTCCTTCGCGGCGGAAAAGGAAACCTCGGCATTGTCACGGCCATGGAATTCCACCTTTTCCCAAGCCAGGACATCTTTGCCGGCGGGCTTTACTTTCCCGGCGAACATGCCGCCACCGTGCTCCAGCAGTTCAGCGAATGGGTCCCGACGCTCCCAACTGAAGCATCGGCGTCGTTGGCTTTCCTTCGCTTGCCCGAGATGGACATCATCCCCGAACCCCTGCGCGGCAAGTTCGTTGTCCACCTCCGGTACGCCTATCAAGGCGACACAACCAGGGCCAGGAACCTGTTGGAGCCCATGCGGCACTGCGCGCCCTTCATGATGGACGGAACCGGGCCCCTGGAATCCACACAGTTCGACACCATCCACCAGGACCCGGACCAGCCAGTGCCGGTGCGCGAGCGGGGATTCCTGCTTGATCGCCTGGACGACCCCGCCAAGGAAGCCATCCTGCGGCACTTTGGGCACGGCGTCGAAAGTCCCGTCCTGCTCGCCGAGATCCGCTTGCTGGGCGGCGCGCTTGCCCAGTGCGCCGACGGTGAGGACAGCGTAAGTGGCCGCGATGCGGCGTTCAGTTTCTTCATGGCCGGCATGGCCGTCCCGCCTCTCGCGGAGCTGCTTCCCCTGGTGTACGACGCGGTTCGCGAGGACCTGCGCGACGCCTCCACGGGCGGTACTTTCGTGAACCTGCACGGTCACTTCGTAGACGCGGAGGACCGTGAGAAGGCGTGGGGTCCAACAGTCCGCGAGAGGTTGCGCAAAGCGAAGGCGGAACTGGATCCGAAGAACATGTTCAGCTTTGGGCACGTGGTGGGGCTTCCGGTGATCGACCAGACCGTCCTCCTCGACGACGTTGTCACTGCCGGCGGCGACGCCGTGCTGAGCAACTAGGGCCGCGCCATGTTTCCCGATTTCTCGGCGTTCCAGATCGATATTCCACACGGTTCCTGGCCGCACGACGCGGAGTGGTCCGGGGCAGGGCACCCGCACCACGAGCTCTATGGCGACTTCTGGCCGGACGTCCAGGTCAGCCGAGAAGAATCCGCGCAAACTGCCGTGGAAAACGGCTAAGAGAAGTCAAGCAAGAGGGCGCTCCCGGGCCTACCGTGGTCCCTGCCGCCGGTAGTAGGGTCAGAGCACCACACCACCGCAGGCCCAGGAGCATCCCATGAAAAAGCTCATCAATGATCCACGCGCCGTGGTGGACGAATCCGTCGAGGGTTTCGGCATGGCCCATGCCGACCTGGTGGACGTCCACCCCGACCCGAAATTCGTCGTCCGCAAAGGTGCGCCGGTAGCGGGCAAGGTCGCCCTCGTTTCCGGCGGCGGCAGCGGCCACGAACCCCTCCACGCAGGGTTTGTCGGCCTGGGCATGCTGGACGCAGCTGTCCCCGGAGCCGTTTTTACCTCACCCACCCCGGACCAGATCATTCCGGCCACCACGGCAGTCGACTCAGGTGCCGGCGTCGTACATATCGTGAAGAACTACACCGGTGACGTCCTCAACTTTGAAACCGCAGCGGAGATGGCCCAGGCCGAAGGCGTGGCCGTCCGCTCGGTGCTGGTGAACGACGACGTCGCCGTGGAGGACTCGCTGTACACGGCGGGGCGGCGCGGGGTTGGCGGTACGGTCCTGGTGGAGAAGATCGCAGGGGCGGCGGCCGAGCGCGGAGACGACCTTGATGCCGTGGCCGGGATCGCCGAACGCGTGGTTGCCAACGTCCGCACCATGGGCGTTGCCCTCTCGGGCTGCACCGTTCCGCACGCGGGAACGCCGAGCTTTGAACTGGCCGACGACGAGATCGAAATCGGCATCGGCATCCACGGCGAACCGGGACGCCACAGGATTGCCATGGAAGGTGCGGACGCCATCACGGATCGCCTGCTCGAGCCCGTCCTGGAGGACCTGTCCATCACCTCGGGGGACAAGGTGCTGCTGTTCGTTAACGGCATGGGCGGCACCCCGCTGAGCGAGCTGTACATCGTCTACCGCCGGGCGGCGAACGTGCTGGCGGAGAAGGGCGCCACCGTTGAGCGACCCCTGGTGGGCAACTATGTCACCTCCCTGGAGATGCAGGGTTGTTCCGTTTCGGTGCTGCGCCTTGACGACGAAATGACCACCCTCTGGGACGCTCCCGTCCACACTGCGGCCCTCCGCTGGGGAGTGTGACCATGGGATTGGGCGTTGATTGGGCCGTGAACTGGCTGAAACTCTCGGCCGAGGCCATGGCAGAACACCGCACCGAATTGATCGAACTGGACCGGGCCATCGGCGACTCGGACCATGGCGAGAACATGGACCGCGGTTTCCAGGCCGTGCTGCAGAAGCTCGATGAAGCTCCTCCGGAAACACCCGGGGCCGCCCTGAAAGCCACGGCGATGGCCCTCATGTCCAAGGTGGGCGGTGCGGCCGGGCCCCTCTACGGGACGGCATACCTTCGGGCCGCGACGGCATTGGGCGACGCTATTGACATCGACGCCGACGCTTTGGTGGCCGCCTTGGCTGCGGCCCGGGACGGCGTGGTTGCCCGAGGCAAGGCCGAGCCGGGCGACAAGACCATGATCGATGCCTGGACACCGGCAGTGGAGGCGGCGCAGAAGGTGGCCGCTGACGGAGGCGACGCGCTCGCGGCATTGGAGGCCGCCGCCGATGCTGCCGAATCCGGCGCCGAGGCCACGGAACCTTTGGTGGCCCGCAAAGGCCGGGCCAGCTACCTGGGCGACCGCAGTGCGGGCCACCGGGATCCCGGTGCCCAGTCCACTGCGCTGCTGCTTCGGGCCGCCGCGGTGGCGGCGAAACAGGGCACGGCCGCATGACGGTTGGGATCGTGGTGGTCTCGCACAGCAGCAAGATCGCCGAGGGTGCGGTGGAACTCGCCGCCCAGATGGCGCCCGACGTCGGACTCGTCGCCGCTGGGGGAACCGACGACGGGCGGATCGGCACCAGCCTCGAGAAGGTGCTTGCCGCCGTTGAGCAGTCCCTCGCGGAGGCGGGCGGCGACGGCGTGGTGGTGCTGACCGACCTGGGGTCGGCGGTGATGACGGCGGAGTCCGCCGTCGAATTCGCCAGCGAGCCCGACGCCGTGCGTCTGGCCGACGCGCCGTTGGTGGAGGGGCTCGTGGCTGCAGCCGTAGCTGCCCAAGGTGGTGCCGCCGTCGACGATGTCCGGAAGGCTGCGGAGGCCGCTGGGGGAGTGGCGGCGACCGTACCGGCAGAGTTGGGTGAACCGGATGCCGCAGCGGAATTCGAACTCATCAATCCCATGGGTATCCACGCCCGTCCGGCCGCCAAGATCGCGGGCGGGCTGTCCGGCCTGGATGCGGAAGTGACCATCAACGGCGTCGACGGTGCCTCGATGATGGAACTCATGGCGCTCGCCGCCGGACAGGGCTCAAGACTCCGCGTCGAGGCCCGCGGGACGGACGCGCAGAAGGCCGTTGACTACGTTGGCAGGCTCGTGGCCGAGGGCTTTGGGGAGCTTTAAATCTACCCAAAATATTGCTAAGTATGCTGATTAGTGATGAGGTAGAGGTACAAGTTCACTACGAAAGAGGTGCAACATGGGTGCTGACGACAAAGCACAGAACACTGGTGAAAAGATCGCGGGCAAGGCCAAGGAAGCAGCTGGGAAGGTGACTGACAACGAGCGCCTTGAAGCCGAAGGCAAGGGCGAGCAAGCCAAGGCCGATCTCAAGAACGCCGGCGAGAAGGTAAAGGACGCCTTCAAGAACGACTAGGAATCCAGGCGGGGCCGCTGTTGTGTGCAGCGGCCCTGCTTTGTTTCTGCACGGTGATGATCTTCGAACCGGAGGGGATTTTGTGAACTTACTGGTGAAATTGTTCGGCCTGGCGGTGAGCCTCGGGGCCGGTGTGTTGGCGAACAAGACCCTTGAAGGACTGTGGGAAAAGAAGACCGGGAAACCGGCGCCCAAGGACGGCACCAACCTGGACGATTCCCTTCCCGGCGTGCTCGTTTTTGCGGTGGTTTCCGCCGCGGTTGGCGCCGTGGTGCACGTCCTGACCCAACGGGGCACCAAGAGTGCCTTGGACCGCATGAAGAAGACTGCAGACGAGGTGTAGCGAATGGCTATTGCAAAGTACCCCAGCGTCGTCATCGATTGTCCTGATGCCCCGGCTTTGGCTGCCTTCTATGGGGAGTTGCTGGGTTGGCAGGTTTCGAGGGAGGAAGGGGACTGGATGGATGTCCGCCCCGCCGATGGCAGCAACTGCATCTCCTTCCAGCAGGTGGAGGTCTACCAGCCACCCGTGTGGCCCGGGCAGACCATTCCCCAGCAAATGCACTTCGACGTGATCGTGGAAGACCTCGATGAGGCTGAGAAGGCCGTGCTGGCCATTGGTGCCACGAAGCACGACCACCAGCCTGGTGAAACCTTCAGGGTTTTCCTGGACCCGGCAGGGCATCCGTTCTGTTTGTGCGTTTCGTAGCGTAGAAAATGCCCGGCGCCGCTCTGGTGGCGCCGGGCATTTCCGCGTTCGGGGTCCTAGCCCTGCTGCGCCGCCCATTCCTCCACGCGGCGGTTGCTCTCCTCTTCGGAGAGGTCTTCCACGCGCGTCATGATGGACCAACGCACGCCGAACGGATCCCGGATGCTGGCGTAGCGGTCACCCGAGACGAACGTGCTGAGGGTCTCGCGCACGGTGGCTCCGGCCTTTTCGGCACGTCGCACCAAGGCATCGGCGTCTTCGCAGTAGAGCCCCATGGAGTAGCAGTCGTCTTCGCCCTCCGGCGCGGGCACCAGGTGGTAGTCGGGGCTCGGCTCGCCGAGCTGCAGGTGCCCGTTGCCGAAATCGAGTTCGGCGTGGACCACCACCCCGCCCATCTCCGTGGCGCCCACAATGCGCGCGCCGAACACCTCCCGGTAGAAGTCGATCGCTTCCTTGGCGTTCTTGACGGCCAGGAACGGCGTGAGGCTGGTCAGGCCCCTGGGAACTCCGTGAACCGTGTGCTCTCCATGGGCGGCCGTGGTGGACTCGGTGCTTGTAGTATCTGTCATGTCCACGACGCTACGCGCTGGTCCCGCAGCAGCGCTTGGAGATTCGCGACAGTCTTTCACAAGGGTGGGTATGGAGAATTCGTTCAAGGGAATCCTGTACCCCGCGCGGCTGCCAACGTTCAACCGCCTCCCGGCGCCTTCTTCGGTGGAGCACCTGGTCCAGTGGTTCTGGATCCCCGAGTGGGACATCGAACCCGGCAGGACCTCGCGGCAACACCTCATCGCCTACCCGGCTTCCAACCTGGTGGTCCAGGCGGGCGGAGTGTCGTTCTCCGGTCCCACCACCCGGGCTGCACACCGGGATCTGGCAGGTAAGGGCTGGGCTGTGGGCGCCTTGCTGCGTCCCGCCGCGATCCCGCTCTTCACGTCGGATCCAGCGAGCCTGCGGGACGCCGAAGTGGACTTCCCGGCTGCGGAATTGCTGGCCGCGGTTTCGGCGGCAATGTCACCTGTGGGTACGCACGACGGCGGCACCCGTCGAGCGCAGGCAGTGGACGCCTTTACCGGGTGGCTGGCTTCCCTCGCAGGCCCCACCTTGTCCGAGGAGGCGGCGTTGGCCAACCGGATGATGGAGCTCCTGTCCACCGATCCTGCCTTGGTCCGCGTGGAGGACGCGGCTTCCGCTCTGGCAGTTTCACCACGGACTTTGCAGCGTGTGGCCAAGAAGTACATCGGCCTCAGCCCGGCGGCGCTGATCCGCCGTCGTCGTCTCCAGGACGCAGCCGAGCGGGCGCGCCTGGATGCTTCAGCGGATCTGGCAGCGATAGCTGCCGAACTCGGCTACGCGGACCATGCCCACCTGACAAACGACTTCCAGAAGTACTTGGGATTTACGCCGAGTACATACCGCCGGGCGGTTGGCGGGGGTTAGGTGCTACCACCCAGCAGGCTGGCACCCTTCGGCCATCACTTCCACTGGCTTGGGACCCGGCCGTTGTTGCGCATCGAGATAAACCCTGTAGGAAACGACGTTCGCCCCAGTCGGCCCGGCGTCGCATTCGCAGTTGTAAACGTGCTGCATCCAGGAATTGCCGAACAGCGCCCGCGTCCAGGCTTCGCACTCCGCCGTCGAGAGCTTCGCCGGGAGTCCGCTCTCTTCGTGGTGGGCCACAACGGACAGGGTAAGGCACGTGCCGGCTGGTGCACGGCCGAGGGTGAACCATCCGAATTCGGCGGTTTCCGCGACCATCGTCAGCTTGACGGTACGGTCTTCCATGGCTGCCGTGGGTCCGAAGCGATATTGCCTGCGGCCCGGATTCAAGGGCCCGGACTCTGACACCATGCCGGTCAGGAAGTCCCGCAGTTCAAAGCCGTGTGTTCGTTGGATCTTTGCGGTCAGTTCCGCAACAGACGCCGCTTGTGCCGAGAGCACATCGACGGGACTTTCCACACCGCGCACGACGCCTCCCCAACGTTAATCACCCGGCCACGAGCGACACTACCCAAGGAGGAGTTAATTTGCCATAGGGATGCGACTATTCCTGCTTCAAGCCCACATCATCCAAGCGAAGGCTGGCCGTAACGAACCTCTGGCACTGCTCCCCGAACGGATAGTTGCCCTTGGGCGTGAAGGTCAGGGTCCTGGTGGGGAGCGCGGAGCCGGACGGCGATGTCCCGCTCACGGTTGCTTCCATGGGCGTTTCAGAAAGGGCGGGCAACTCCAGCAGGCCGCGCACCGTGCCATCGTAGGTGGGCGTCGCGGAGCACACGCCTTCCTCGTTGCACCCTTGGTCCACGGCAACTGTCCCGGGGTACAGCTCCAAGTCGCCCTCCGTGCATGTTCCCTCTTGGCAGGCCTTGAGATGCAGGGTGCCAACGGACGACGAGTACCACCCCGCAACTGTCACGGACACTCCCGTGACCTGCCCCATCGCAGGGCAAGCAACGGCTTCCGGAAAGCAGCCGGGCAGCACCGCCGTGGTTCCTGCAAGCGTCAGCGCCAACGCAATCTTCCCCATGGCTTCAGGGTAGAACGCGTCGCCCTACGCGGGAAGCCGCAGCCCGCCGTCGTGCATTTCCGCCAAGCCGTCCCGCAGCAAGCCGTCCAGCGCGCGCTCAAGCTGTTCCGGCGCCGAGTTGAGCCGGTGCAGCGCGGCCAGCGGGATTCCGACGCCGGATGGCGCGAACCCGAGGTCCGCTGGCGCCTGTTCGAACATCTCCCGCGGCACGGGGGAGGCGGCCTCGCGGAGGACCGCAATCACGGCACCCCGGACCTGCCGGTCAGTGCCGTGCCACGCCTGACCCTTGGGGACGTACGACGGCGGCGGCTCACCGGCCGCGAGCCAGGCGCAGCTTTGGCGGACGGGACAGTCAGCGCACTTGGGACTGCGGGCCGTGCACACCATCGCGCCGAGCTCCATCACGGAAGCGTTCCAGCGAACGGACAGTGTGTGGTCCTCGGGGAGCAGGGCGTCGGCCATGCGCATCTCTGCGGCCGTCAGTGTGGGAGCGGGAAGGGCATGGCCCGAAAACAGCCGGGCATGGACGCGCCGGATGTTTGTGTCCACCACCGTCTCGCGGCGCCCGAAAGCGAAAGCGGCGACTGCGGCGGCCGTGTAATTGCCGACGCCAGGCAACTCCAGCAGTCCGGGATAGTTGTCCGGCACCTCGCCGTGGTGGTTGTCCCGGATGGCGACGGCGGCTGCGTGCAAGCGGAGGGCCCGGCGTGGATACCCCAGCCTTCCCCAGTGTCGTACGGCCTCGCCCGAGGGCTCGTTGGCAAGGTCTGACGGAGTTGGCCATCGCTCCATCCAGTCACGCCATACGGGCAGGACGCGGACCACGGGAGTCTGCTGGAGCATGACTTCGCTGACCAGGATTCCCCAGGGACTGCAATCCGGCTCCCGCCATGGGAGGTCCCGCGCGGTCCGGGCAAACCACTGGTCCAAAGTGTCGTGGAGCTGCGTCAGATGCTCGGTGTTCTGGAGTGCCATGCTGCCCTCTACTTTAGTGGACACCCCGCGTGTGTTTGCCTGCTCTGGGGTTCATGGCGGACGTCACATTGCCGGTCGGCGGCGTGGTGGTGGGGTCCTCGGACGGCCCGACGCCTAGCCTAGAATCATGGCCACCCAGGGTAAGCAGCAGTCGTCCGCGCGCTCAACTGCGCCGACGCAAAAGCGGCGCCCGAGCCCTGCCGTGTACCGCCGTCGTCGTCTGGTGGTGCTGATCGGGTTGCTGGTGGTCATCGCTCTGATGGTTGCCGGGATCTCCGCGATCACGCGGGCCTTGGCCGGGAGTGGCGAGCCCGAGGCCGTGAGCACCCCTCCCGCCACAACGGCCCCCACCGCAGTCAGCACGCCGTCCGTCGGCGCCACGACGCCGTCGGCATCGCCCACGCCCGTTTGCGACTTCAACCTGATGACCGTGGCCGCGAAAACGGACAAGCCCGCCTACGCCGCCGAGGAAATTCCCTTGCTCACCATGACCATCACCAATGGCGGTTCGGCGCCGTGCGAGGTCAACGTGGGCACATCGCAAATGGAGTACGTGATCATGAGCGGCGCCGACCGGATCTTCTCCTCGAAGGACTGCCAGACCGGCGGCGTGGACCTCATCAAGACCATCCAACCGGGCAAGAGCGAAACCGCGAACTTCCCGTGGCAACGCAACCGGACGCTGGAAGGCTGCGGCGCCATCAACGCGAAGCCAGGAGCCGGCGGGGCCTACTACACGTTCGAGGCGCGGCTGGGGAACAAGGCGAGCCCCAAGGCAGTGTTCCAGCTGAGCTGATGCTGCACGGGTGAGCGACTTTCGACGGCGGTGGTCGCCTTAGAGGAAGCGGTCCAGGAGGCTCGCTTCGGCCATGCGGCTGAGCCCCTCGCGGACTGTTCGGGCGCGCTGGTCGCCGATGCCGTCCACGGTCATGAGGTCGTCGATGGTTGCCGCCATGAGGTTCTGGAGGCCACCGAAGTAGTCCACCAAACGGTCTGCCACAGCTTTGGGGACCGACTTGAGGCCCGACAAGAGGCGGTAGCCACGTGGCTGGACTACGGCGTCGAGCTGCTCAACCCCACCGGCGAAACCGATGATGTGGGCAATCTTGCTCAGGTCGATGAGCTCCGTGGGGCCGAGGTTGAGCAGGGCCTGCACGGCCTCTTCGATGTCCTCGGGGGTGGCATCCGGGTCTGAGTAATCGCGGATGATGACATCGCTGCCCGGTCCGCGGCCGGTGGTCAGTTCCTCGAGCTGCAGGGACAAGAGGCGGCCGTCTTCGCCGAGTTCCAGGACGTACTGGGCAATTTCTTCGGAAATACGGCGCACCATCTCCTGGCGCTGCAGCGTTACGGCGACGTCCCTGACGGTGACCAGGGCTTCGATTTCCAAGGCAGAGAGGGAGCTGGTGACTTGGTCCAGCCTGGCACTGTACCGCTCCAGGGTTGCGAGGGCCTGATTGGCGCGGGCCAATACCTTCTCGGAACCTTCCAGGACGTGGCGGAGTCCGTTCACGTAGAGCGCGATGATCTGCATGGACTGGCTGACCGAGATCACCGGAACACCGGTCTGGATGGCGACGCGCTCGGCCGTGCGGTGGCGGGTACCTGATTCCTGCGTCTCGATGCTGGAATCCGGAACGAGCTGCACGGCCGCCTTGATGATGTTGCTGGCGTCCTTGTCGCAGACGATCGCGCCGTCCATCTTGGCGAGCTCGCGCAGACGCGTGGGGGAGAACTCAATGCCAATCTCGAACCCGCCCGAACAGATCGAGTCGATGGTGCGGTCCGATCCCAGCACGATCAACGCGCCGGTGCGGCCGCGGAGAATACGTTCCAGGCCGTCACGCAAAGGCGTTCCGGGTGCGACTCTGGCCAGAGTCGCCTTGAGCGATTCTTCCGGGCTCCGGGCCATGGGGTTTCCCTTCGAAGGTGCAAGCCTCGGCTCACAGACAAGCTGAATCCGGCATCAGCGGGCCCTGGCGAAAAATGCCCTTCTGACGACAAGCACCATGATATGGCTTCCGAGCACCATTAACCGCACCAGCAAGCCCCAAAGTGGGTCATTTGGAGAGCTCTGACGGGGAGCGGAAGTCGTATTTCAGCCACCACGGTCGGGACCCATTTTCCCTGCTCATCGACGGCTCGTTCATGGGTATCGATGTTTGGAGGCGTAATCAGGAAATTTCCGGCGTCCATTAGTGTAATTGCGGTGGGCATCGGCCCGTTGCGTCGAAAAAGGAAAAATAGTGGCGAGACCTGTTCCCGAACCTGCGGCATTCCCGGCCTTGCGGCCGGGTGAGGACGAGCGTGACTGGGAGCGTCGTGCGCGTCCCTTCGTACGCGCACACGCCCCAAAGCCGGAAAACCCGAGGCTTCGCTCGATCTTCTATGGTTTCAAAGCACGGAAGCTGGCGCCCACGTTGCTTCTTCTTCTGGGTCTCATCTGTTTGTTGGTGGGCAGCAGTTCACTGGCCAGCTCAGCTTCGCTGTTCGGGGACTCAGCAGTGGTTGGAACCTTGCCGGTGAGCTCCATCAGGCATGACGCAAACGGCAAGGATGTCGCAGCCAACGTACTGATTGGGGGCGAAGAGGTACGCGTGGAGTTCTCAGGAACCGTGAGCCATCCCATTGGCGAACCTATCGCTGTGAGGTACGTCGAGGGAGACAACCCCCGGGCAATCGTGGCGAGTGTTGGCCGGGAAAAGTTTGAGGGATCGCAATGGATCTTGATCGCGATCGGGTTGGGCGTGTTGGCAGTCGTCGCTTGTTGGCGTCCGTTTTTCCGCCGAATGGCCGTCCGGAAATACATGCCGGATGCCCTTGCCGCCCTGAAAGCTGGCAGTCCGTTTCCCGATCGAGTGGATTACTAGGCCTGCTGGCTAATAGTCCACTTGGCGCTTCAGCCTGTTGCCGAGCCACAGCATCGCGAGGCTGACAATGAGGAAGCCTATGGCGATAGCGATCGCGTACACCACCACGCCGCCCCAGCCGCCGGCGCGGTCCGGGTTGATGAACCAGTACGGATACCAGTTCACGATTGATCCGCGGATCAGGCTGTACGTCAGATACGCGATGGGGTACAGCAGCCAGTACCAAATGTGCCGCGGTTGCAGCGTGGCCCGCGGGGGTTGGAAAAGCCAGTCCGCCACCATGACTACCGGGATTAGATAGTGGACCACAAAGTTCACCCACGGCACCATGGACCCCAGGTCTTCGCCCGCGAGCAAGGCGCCAAAGACGATGCCCACAACGGCCATGGCGATCGTCGCCGTGCCGCGAGTGACGTCGTCCGCTTCGCTGGGCCGTTTCCGGATGAGCACGCGGTAACCGCTGATGAGGAGCACCAACGCGGCGAAGATGTTGGACAAGTTGGTGAAATAGCTGAAGAAGTTCCAGACGTCGTAACCCAGGCCGATGTGGACCACAAGCTGTGTCCCCACAGCCACCAAGGTCAACAGGCCGAAGAAAAAGCGTCCCCCAATAAGTGCAGCCCTTTTAGTCATGACACTCATCCTTGCTGAACGCGCAGGTGAAGGGCGCCTCGACACCCCGGCAGTCTTTACGGTTGGGGTTGGCAGGATTGGTCCGGTCCGTACCGGAACCAGTCCGGCAGCGCGGCGGTGAAGGCTTCCCGGACTGCTGGGGTGTTGGTGATGGTCCAGTCCACGCGGCCCTTGACCTCTACCTCGTTCTTGTCCCACTCGAACCAGTTGACCATCTTCAGCTGCGGGAATTGCTGATGGACCGAGGGGTCAAAGAGCTGGTTCCACCAGGCCTGTTTGATGGCCAGCTCTTGCTCGCCCCCGGCGGCCGGCGCGAACAACGCCGCAGTTTCCGGGATGGCAACGGGCTTCCCGTGCTGCTGCCCGTAGACGCTGTAGAAGTCGGGAAGAAGACTGTCGTCACCGTTGGCGCCGTTGTAGGTACCGGTGAGTTGCTCTGCGAACTTGTTGGGCTCCGGCAGCTCATTCTCGCCCCAGGGGTACCTCGCTCCCCAGTGGTACAAGGACATGCCGACCCAGTCCACAGCCTCATCCCCCGGGTAGTACGGAGCATACGCGTCGTCCTGCATGGTCAGGGCACCGTCGCCGTTGGTGTCCAGGGCTGCGAACTCGGCGGTACCGGGCTTCGCCTCGTACGTGCCGCCCGCGAACGGGTAGCCGCCGCCGTAGTTCGGAGCCCACATCATGGCCGAACCCGGGGCCAGGGTGTGCACGGCATTGGCCAGGGTCTGGAACGCTGCGATGTACTTTTGGGGCTGCTGGGACCACGCGTACCAAGAGCCGTTCATTTCGTGCGCGAAACGGACGATGACCGGGACGCCCTCCTTGTTGTAACGGTCCAGGTCCTTCGCGAATGCAGTGGCCGTTTCCTCGGTGACAGTGGACAGCCCATCCGCCGGCTCCAGCGTCAGCAGCATCATGCGACCGTCGGCACGGATCTGCTGGACGGCCTGTTCGAGGTCTTCCTCGTCCTTGGACGTGAGGGGGAATCCTGTGAAGGACACATTGACGGCTGGTTTGTGGCCGAGGTCCTTGGCGAAAGTAGCGAGGGGTTTGGAATGCCAGTCCAGGTTCACGCCAAAAAGAGTTCCGTCAGCAGGGACCAGCCCTGCGCGGGGCACTACTTCACAGGCAGGCAAAGTGGGGGCGGTCTGCGATTGTTTCTCCGCCAGTCCGTTCGCGAAGTTCACGCCGGCAATGCCGAGCACCACCAGGCCGATAATGACGGGCAGGGTGAAGGCCCGCCACAGTTCAGCGCGGTTTTCCTTGCGGGACTCAGGGCTGTCCACGGATTGTTCCCCCACTACAAACACCAGGCCTTCCTGAACTGCAGTTTTGTTCCATCCTAGAGACGCCGGTGACTTGGCTCAATCGTGAAGCGTCACGTGATCAGCAGTTCCAAAGCCTCCGCGAGATGCCCTACTTCCCGTACGGAGAAGCCATCCGGGATGACGCCGGCGCCCGCGGGACTGGCGGGAACGATCGCGTGGGTGAATCCCAAGCGATGGGCTTCCTGGATTCGTTGGTTGATACCCGGCACGGGCCGCACTTCACCGGCGAGGCCAACCTCACCAAAGGCAATGAGCCGCTGGGGGAGTGCCTTTCGGGACTTGGCCGAAGCCACAGCCAGGGCCACAGCCAAGTCCGTGGCCGGTTCGGTGAGCTTCACGCCGCCCACGGTGGCGACGTAGGAGTCGTCCTTGTGCAGCATGCAACCGGCCCGCTGTTGCAGGACGGCAAGGAGCATGGCCACCCTGGAGCTCTCAAGACCGCTGGTGGCGCGCCTCGGCTGCGCATTCGCGCTTTCCGCCAACAGGGACTGCACCTCGGCCAGCAGGGGTCGGCGGCCCTCCATGGTCACCGTGATACAGGTGCCCGAGACCGGCTCGCGTGTCCGCGAGACGAAGAGCCCGCTGGGATCGGCGAGGCCTTCGATTCCGGCTTCGTTCAGGTCAAAGCAGCCGACGTCGTCCGTGGCGCCGTAGCGGTTCTTGACGGCGCGGAGCAGCCTCAACCGGGAATGGCGCTCGCCTTCAAACTGGCACACTACGTCAACCAGGTGCTCGAGCAGGCGGGGCCCGGCGATGGTGCCTTCCTTGGTCACGTGGCCCACCAGGAGCGTGGTCATGTTGCGCCGTTTGGCAGCGGCAATGATCGAAGCCGCGACCTCACGGACTTGCGAGACGCCACCGGCGCTGCCTTCGACGTCGGCGCTGCTGAGCGTCTGCACGGAGTCGACAATGAGGAGTTTCGGCTCGAGCTTCTCCACCTGCCCGAGCGCTTGACCCAGGTCCGTTTCGGCCGACAGGTACAGCGTGTGGGCGACGGCATCGATGCGTTCGGCACGCAGCTTGACCTGCGCTGCCGACTCCTCGCCCGTGACATACAGGACATCCTGCCCCGTGCGCGCGAACTTCGCGGCAACGTCCAGCAAGAGCGTGGATTTTCCGACGCCGGGCTCCCCGGCCAGCAGGATCACGGCGCCAGGGACAAGCCCACCGCCCAATACGCGGTCGAGTTCGTCCACCCCTGTGGGCAGGAAGGCCGCCGTCGTTCCGTCCACCTCGGCAATCCGGCGGGCGGGCTCCAAAACCGTGGCAGCCGCCGTCGTACGCGCAACAGTGGCGCCGTACTCCTCAACGGTGCCCCACGCCTGGCATTCGCCGCAGCGTCCCACCCACTTGATGGCTGTCCAGCCGCATTCGGCACATTTGTACGCAGGGGTTTTGGAAGTGCGGGAGGTCTTGGAAGCCATGGATCCAAGGTTAGCGGTGAGGACTGACAGGATTCGGCAGCCCCGATTCGATGACTAGCTGCGCATTCGATGGTTGGAACGTCTAACCCGCAGCGAGTCGTCGAAATGGGCGGATCAGGCCCCCTAAACCGCCCGCCCGTGCCGTGCCGCATCCACGAACACCGCCAGGCCCAGCACGCCGAGCGCCACCCCCACCGAAGCCACCACGTCAGTCAGCCAGTGGTACCCCAGGTACATCCGGCTGTAGGCGACCAGCAGCGTGAGCAGAGCGGCCCCGGCGTAGGCGAGTACCGCCGTCGTACGCGTACCGGAACGCGAGACAAGCAAGTAGGCGAGGACGGAAGCGAAAACCGCCGCGCCGAGGGTGTGGCCGGAGGGGAAGGACAGGGCGTCGTCGGGGCCCATCAGGAAGTCCGACGACGGCGGCCGGTTCCGGGAAACGTCGAGCTTGATGACGGTGGCGAGGATCACCGAAAGAACCATCGCGCCAAGAAGGACGGCGGGCCGCCAGAGTTCGCGCTTCCAGGCAGACCAAACCACCGCCACCAGCCCGCCAACCACGGACATCACCGTGGGGGAGGTTAATTCCGAAACCGCGCCAAGGAACGCAGTGGAAGCGGGGCTGCGCGAATCCACCACGAAGGTGTGCACCGTGCCGTCAAGGGTGGCAAGTCCGCTGGAGGACAGCACAGCGGCGAACATCAGCCAGAACACCACGTCTCCGGCAACGAAGAGCGCACCCGCGCACAAGAAGAGAAGGCGCTGGCGCAACCGGAGTGCGGGGGCCGGCCTGAAGCGCATGAAGGATCGCACTGGCGAAGCAGGAAGCATCGGTCCATTATCCACAGCGCATATGGGACTTCGCTGGGAAGCCCCCCGAGATGGCATTTGATGCCAATGTTTCGGCGCGGGATTGTCATCAAATGCCATCTCGGCGCGGGCCTCTCGAAAGGCGGCGGGCCCCTCCAAAGGCGGCGGGCTCTACAGCGGCGGGAGCACCGCGCGGGCCTCTTCCGGTTCCAGTCCGCTCGCTTCCAGCAGGTCCACCATGAGCGGCCGGAACAGCATCACCACGGTTTCTCCCTCCAGCCGGTGCACGTCCAGCATCTTGGGGTGCAGCCGTGAGGCGATCATGGTGAGGTCGGATCGGGCCCGGCGCATGTGTGCCCGGCGGGTTCCTTCGCTCTGCTCAGACAAACCAATGGTCAGCTCGTCGATCGCGGCGGCCGTCTCCATGAGGACTTCGGAGATGCTGTCCAGGGCTTCGTCGGACAACGCCGCGTGGTTGATGGCGCTGGTTAGCCGCCGAGCGAACACCCGGCTGTTACGCAGTGCGAGATCGATGTACTCCAGGGAATGTTCCAGGCTGGCGAGTTCGTCGCGGTGCCGTCGGTGGGCCGGGGCGAGCGTGGCCACCTCGCCCGAGGCCCGCAGGGTCTGCCGCATCCGGTCCACCAGCGGCTGGCAATTCCGGCCGCGGATGAGGGCATGCCAGGCCGTGGTCGAATCGCTGTCCACCATGGCCTTGGCACACTCACGCAGGATCTCGGCCAGCTCGTGCAGGATCTTTTGGATGTCCTTCCGCGGCTCCCGTCGAGGATCCTTCGGCACCAGGATGGTCACCAGGAGTGCGAACACGCCACCCACCACGGCATCCAGGCTGCGCGTGAACGGCCCGCCGGCCGGTGCCGGCAGCAGCACCACCAGCAACGACTGCAGTCCCAGTTGGGTGGTGAAGATCGTGCCGCTGTCCAGGAACCTGGCCAGCAGGATCGAGAAAAGAAGTACGACGGCGGCCTGCCAGATCCCGGCGCCCAGCCAGTGGAGCAGGAGGTCGCCAACCACGATGCCGAGTGTGCAGCCCAGTCCCACTTCGATCACGCGACGGAGGCGGGGATCGCGGGAGAAGCCCAAGGCAATCAAGGACGACGTGGCTGCGAACAGCGGCCCTTGGTGCCCCAGGATGTATTCGGCGAAGGCGTAGGCGCCCACCGCGCACACGGTCATTTGGATGGCAGGCATCAGGGAAGTCCGGCTTCGGACGAGTCCTGTCCGCAAACGGGTACGGACAAACCTCTTGCTTGCGGAAAGTCCCTTCGAGGCGGCCATGCCCTCCAGTCTATTTGCCGGAGCGCAGCCACGAACGGCAACCGGCACCCCGCTCAAGGTGGCGCGCGCCACATAACCCAATGGTCCGCCGTCGTTCACTTCCCGTTCACTTTGCACCACAGGTCCCGTTACCTGCGCTCCTTACCGTCAGTAAAGGCACAAAAGGTCCTAGATCACTCACGCCGGAACTCCGTTCGGCAGCATCTGAAAATCCCTGGAAGGGGCACATTCAAGTGAAGGCAACTCACTTCGGCCGCAACGCGGCAATCGCGGTCATCGCAGCAGGCGCCCTGGCGCTCACCGCTTGTGGTTCGGACAACGCAACGGGCACCACCCCGGGTACCCAGTCCTCCGCTGCCGGCACCAAGGTCACCGGTACGCTCACCGGCATCGGCGCTTCCTCCACCGGCGCAGCCATGGACGCATGGAAGGCCGGCTTCGCCGCCGCCAACCAGGGCGCCACCGTGCAGTACTCCCCGGATGGTTCCGGTGCAGGCCGGAAGGCCATCATCGACGGCTCGGCCCAGTTCGCCGGTTCGGACGCCTACCTCAAGGACGATGAGCTTGAGGCTTCCAAGGCCAAGTGCGGCCCCGAGGGTGCAATCAACATCCCGGTCTACATCTCCCCGATCGCAGTCGCTTTCAACGTTCCGGGCATCACCGAGCTGAAGCTTGACGCCACCACGGTTGCCAAGATCTTCCGTGGCCAGATCACCAACTGGAACGACCCCGCCATTGCAGCCCTGAACGCCGGCGTCTCCCTGCCGGACCTGAAGGTCACCCCGGTCAACCGCTCTGACGACTCCGGCACCACCTCCAACTTCACCGACTACCTCGCATCGGCTGCACCCGAGGTCTGGACCGACAAGGCTGCCGGCGTTTGGCCCGCATCCCTCAAGGGCGAGAACGCCAAGGGCACCTCCGGCGTCGTCAAGACCGTCACTGACACCGCCGGTGCCGTGACCTACGCTGATGACTCCGCTGTCTCCGGCAAGCTGGGCACCGCCTCCATCAAGGTTGGCGAAGAGTTCGTGAAGATCTCCGCTGACGCAGCAGCCAAGGCTGTTGAAGCCGGCAAGTCTGTTGACGGCCGCGCAAGCAACGACGTTGCCATCAAGCTGGACCGCAAGACCACCGCTTCCGGCGCCTACCCGGTGGTGCTCGTTTCCTACCACGTAGTCTGCACCACCTACGAAACCAAGGCTGTTGCTGACCTGGTCAAGGCCTTCGAAACCTACGTCGTCTCCGACGAGGGCCAGAAGACCGCTGCTGACGCAGCAAAGTCCGCACCGCTCTCCAAGACGCTGCAGGACAAGGCCAAGGCCGCCATCGAAACCGTCAAGGCCAAGTCCTAAGGGCTTTCGCCAAGAGCACGGCTGAACACTGAAGTTCCCTGTCCCGCTCGCCGGTGGCCACAACGCCACGGTGGCGGGGCAGGGAACTTAGCCATGTAAGACCAGTTCACTCCAGACTGAAGGATCGTGAAGTGACCACCAACTCCCTGACAACCTCCCAAGGCGCAGGCCGCGCCGGGGACAAGGTTTTCTCCGGGGCCGCCTTGGCCGCAGGGTGCCTGATTCTCGCGGTTCTCTTCGGAGTCGCGTTGTTCCTCGTGGTTCAGGCCATCCCCGCGCTCGTCGCTCCGGCTGAAAGCATCCAAGGCGGGCACGGCTTCTTTGCCTACATCGCCCCGATCGTCGTCGGTACGCTCATTGCCGCCGTGATCGCCCTCGTCATCGCCACCCCCGTGGCCATTGGCGTGGCACTGTTCATCTCGCACTACGCCTCCCGCCGCCTGGCCTCGGGCCTCGGCTACGTGGTGGACCTCCTCGCTGCCATCCCCTCCGTGGTCTACGGCGCCTGGGGCGCTGCCTTCCTGGCCAAGGAAATCTCCCCGGCCTACGACTGGCTGGCCAACAACCTGGGCTGGATTCCGATCTTCCAGGGCCCGGCTTCGGCCACCGGCAAGACCATCCTGACTGCCGGCATCGTCCTGTCCGTCATGGTCCTTCCGATCATCACTTCCCTCTCCCGCGAAATCTTCCTGCAGACCCCCAAGCTGCACGAGGAAGCCGCACTGGCACTGGGAGCAACCCGCTGGGAAATGATCAAGATGGCTGTGCTGCCCTTCGGCCGTCCCGGCATCATCAGCGCGATCATGCTTGGCTTGGGCCGTGCACTTGGTGAAACCATGGCCGTGGCCCTGGTGCTCTCCTCGGGGGCCCTGACTGCGAGCCTGATCCAGTCCGGCAACCAGACCATCGCTGCTGAAATCGCGCTGAACTTCCCGGAGGCCAGCGGCATCAAGGTGAACACGCTGATCGCCGCCGGCCTGGTCCTGTTCGTCATCACCCTTGGTGTGAACATGATCGCACGCTGGATCATCACCAAGCACAAAGAATTCTCGGGAGCCAACTAAATGACCGCCACAGTAGTCCGCAAGCGCTCCGCGCTCACCAAGGGCCAACTGCCGAAGTTCGCGCCCTACATCGTCCTGGCCGTTGCGCTCATCCTTGGTGCAGCCATCCTGGCCCTCATCGGCTTCAACGCCTTCGGTTGGGGACTGGTCTCGGCCATCCTGTTCACCGTCGGCCTGGTGGCCTGGAGCGGCGCAGTCGAGGGTGCCCGCAAGGCCAAGGACAAGCTGGCTACCTGCCTCGTGGTGGGTGCCTTCCTGATCGCGCTGCTTCCACTGGTCTCGGTCATCTGGACCGTGCTGGTGAACGGTATCCCCGGCCTGGTCACGCCCGGCTTCCTGGGCACCTCCATGAACGGTGTTACCGGCGCCTTCGACAACAAGGCGGCAGAGGAGGGCGGAAAGGTCCTCGGCGGCATCTACCACGCGCTGCTCGGCACCATCCAGATCACCCTGCTGGCCACCATCATCTCGGTGCCGGTTGGCCTGCTGACCGCCATCTACCTCGTGGAATACGGCAACGACCGTCCGCTGGCCCGCGCCATCACGTTCTTCGTGGACGTCATGACCGGTATCCCGTCCATCGTGGCCGGCCTCTTCGCGGCAGCGTTTTTCTTCGCGGTGGTCGGCCCCGGCACCAAGACCGGTGCGGTAGCCGCCGTCGCGCTTTCCGTCCTGATGATCCCGGTGGTGGTCCGCTCCAGCGAGGAAATGCTCAAGATCGTCCCGAACGAGCTCCGCGAAGCTTCCTACGCGCTTGGCGTCCGCAAGTGGCGCACCATTGTGAAGGTGGTAATTCCGACGGCGATCTCCGGCATCGCGTCCGGTGTCACCTTGGCGATCGCCCGGGTCATCGGCGAAACCGCGCCGATCCTGGTCACCGCCGGTTTCGCCACCACCATCAACAACAACGTGTTCGGCGGCTGGATGGCCTCCCTGCCCACGTTCATCTACACGCAGATCCTGAACCCGACGTCGCCGTCCAACCCTGGTCCCTCGGACCAGCGTGCCTGGGGCGCCGCTTTGGTGCTGATCATCCTGGTGATGCTCCTGAACCTCGGAGCACGCCTCATTGCCCGCATCTTCGCTCCCAAGACGGGCCGGTAACCGCCAGCGGTTACCCATAGAAACTTCCAGACCCCCAAGGAACAAAGGAACATCATGTCCAAGCGCATCGACGTCAAAGACTTGAATGTCTACTACGGCAACTTCCTTGCCGTTGAAGGCGTCAACATCAACATCGAAGCCAAGTCCGTTACGGCCTTCATCGGCCCGTCCGGTTGCGGCAAGTCCACTTTCCTCCGCACCCTGAACCGCATGCACGAGGTCCTTCCCGGCGCACGCGTCGAGGGCGAAGTGCTGCTCGACGGCGACAACCTGTACGGTCCCGGCGTCGACCCCGTGACCGTCCGCACCCAGGTGGGCATGGTCTTCCAGCGCCCCAACCCGTTCCCCACCATGTCCATCCGGGACAACGTCCTGGCCGGCGTGAAGCTGAACAACAAGAAGATCTCCAAGGGCGCAGCCGATGCCCTCGTTGAGAAGTCCCTGGTTGGCGCCAACCTGTGGAACGAGGTCAAGGACCGCCTGGACAAGCCCGGTTCCGGTCTCTCCGGCGGCCAGCAGCAGCGTCTGTGCATTGCCCGAGCCATCGCCGTCGAGCCCCAGGTGATCCTCATGGACGAGCCCTGCTCCGCCCTGGACCCTATCTCCACGCTGGCCGTGGAAGACCTCATCAACGAGCTCAAGGACCAGTACACCGTGGTGATCGTTACCCACAACATGCAGCAGGCCGCCCGCGTGTCCGACAAGACCGCGTTCTTCAACATCGCGGGCACCGGCAAGCCAGGCAAGCTCATCGAGTTCGCCGACACCACGTCCATCTTCAACAACCCGTCCCAGAAGGCCACCGAGGACTACGTCTCCGGTCGCTTCGGATAGGGGTTCCGCAGGCTCCGGCTTCATGGGGGAGCCGGCGAATGACGACGGCGGCCGTCGCCTTGGGGGTACGGCCGCCGTCGTTTTTTCGTACCCAACTTCCGTACCCAAGTAGGTCGCAGATCAGGTCGTTCCCAGCGCTGAGAACGACGTCAACTGCGACCCAGTTGGGCGGGCGGGGTGGGGTTAGAGGTCCGCGAGGGGTGAGAAGGCCAGTTCCAGGATGAACGCGATGGCCGCAGTGATCACGGGAGTGACAACCCAGAAGATGAGGATCCTCCGGACCAGGCGCCGGTTGGTCACATGGAAACGTTGGTTGGTCCCTGCTCCCAGGGCCGAGGCCGTCAAGGTGTGCGTGGTGGAGAGCGGGAATTGCAGCCCGATAGCACCCACGAACAGCATCACCGAGGTCAACGTCTGCGCCACAAAGCCCCGCAGGGGGTCGATCCGGATCATCCGGTAGCCAAGGTTGTGGGAGATCCGCCAGCCTCCGAACAGAGTCCCGGCTGTCAGCATGAGCGCCGTAAGGAAGAGGATCCAGAAAGGTACGCTGTCGCCGGATTCCAGTCCTGCCGCCACCAGCGCCAGGAGGAGGACCGCCGTCGTGCGTTGGCCGTCCTGCAGCCCGTGACCGAACGCAACAGCCGCCGAGGAGACAGCCTGGGCACGCCGGAAGCGTCGGTTGATCACGTTCGGCTGGGCGTAGCGGGCCGCCCACGTCACTGGCCAAACCAGCAGGTACGCGGCAATGAACGCGATGACCGGCGACACGACCAGGGGCAGCACCACCTGGGTCAGCAGCAGGGAATCCACGCCGTCAACGAAGTTGCCGCCCACCAGTACGCTCGCGGTTCCGGCCCCGATGAGCCCGCCCATGAGCGAGTTCGTGGAGGACAAGGGAATGCCGCGCCACCACGCGTAGACGCCCCAGAGAATTGCAGCAGCCAAGGCCGAGGCGAGCATGGTCATGCCACTGGTCCCGGACGGAAGGTTGATCCACGATTGCGTGAAGGCAAGCACGAAGCTGCCGCTCAGCATGGCTCCCACGAAGTTGAAGATGACCGCCAGGAGCACGGCAATGGACGGCGTGAGGGCGCGCGTCCTCGTGGAAAGCGCGACGGCGTTCGAGACGTCGCGGAAGCCGTTCAGGAACGCGAATCCTGCGGCCAAGCCCACCACAAGGACCAGGATGGCAGTGGTCACGTCATGATTCCTTGACGATGATGCTGCCTACTTGGGTCGCGATCTTCCGCATGTCCTTGGTGACTTCCACCAGTTGATTGGCGATGTCCCGGTGCCGTGCGTACTGCGTGGACTTCATGTCCTTCAGCATTTCGGCTACCCAGATCCGGTGCGTCCGCTCGGCCCGCTTGGCGAGCCGCAGGATCTCGATCCAGTAGTCTTCGAGTTCGTCGAGGTCCTCGAGCTTCCGCATCGCATCGACGGTGAGTTCGGCCTGGCGGCTGATGATTTCCAGCTGGTCGGCGGCACGCTTGGGCAGGCGGTCCAGTTTGTACAGGGCCACGAGTTCACCCGCGGCGTCCAGCTTCTCCATGGCCTCGTTGAGGTGCCGGGACAGCGTGTACATGTCCTCGCGGGGGAGCGGGTTCACGAAGCTCGTGCGCATGTGCGTCAAGAGTGCGAAGTGCAGGTCCAGCGACTTCGACTCGTGTTCGTGCAGTTCCTCGCTGAGCCGTTCATGCTCGCTGGCCGGTGCGCCGAGGATCTCCGAGAGGGTGCCCGTGGCCGACACCATGACGCCGGCCATCTGCGCGAGCAGTACCAGCCCGGCGGGTTCCTGGGGGAAAAGGCGCAGCTTCATGTCGCTTTCCGGTCTGGGGACGGATGGGCGGCGGGCAGCTTGACTTGACGCTTCCCGTTTCGGTCATAACTTTACCGGTACGACGTGGGAGGGTGTTGCGGCGTCATTGTCCACTGTTGGGAAGCTCACCCTGACGCCGGGCATGAAAATGGTGCCGAACCGGATACGCCTCTCGGCGGTAGGCCGCTCGAAGCGGCTATAAGTTGAAGCCCGGGGGTTTCGCGGTTCGACACCAACTTCAGTTTTCTACGTACCCCGGGCTAAGTCAACATTGACAGCAGGGGCCGGAAGTGGGTAACTTCCGGCCCCTGTGTCGGCTGCTGTCCCTTGTTTGGAGGGCTAATCCAGTTCGCCTAAACGCCAGGCGTTGGCGGCGTGCTCCAAGTCCTCGGCGGTCTTCACCAGTTGGTGGGAATTGCGTGTCAGCTTGCTGGCGTGGCCCTCGTTGCTGTGCTCCGCTCCGTCCGCCAGAGTCGCCTGGCCGAGAGCCACAACGCGGCAAAACGCAGCGGAACGTTCAAGCGCGACGTCGAAATCGCCGTCGAAAGCTCCTGACAAAATGGCGTCTGCCATGGTCTTCATTTCATCTGCGCCAGGCGGCTCGGCCGCACCAGCCACGACGTTGGCAACCTGGGCCGTGTCCCGTCCGGCCCGGAAATATACGGAGATCCGTTCCGGGTTCTGGATGGTGGCAGCGCGGAGTGCGTAGAGGCGCCACAGTGCGCCGGGGAGGGAGCGCGCAGGGCTTTCGGCCCACATTTCGGCAATGGCGTCGAGGCCCTGCTCGTCAGCGAGCTTGACCAGCCTGCGGGTGACCTTGGGATCGTCGCTGTCGCGGCCGCGTCTCACCAATGCCTGGGCGGCAAGGTGGGCTGCCTCCGACACACGGGCGGGATCGGCGCCTCCGGCGAACGGTTCGAAATCTATGGGCGCGAATGGCTTGGGTTTGTGGTGCCTGTTGGCTCCGCCGTACGCGCGTGGTCCTGGCTGTTCGCTCATGAGTTCACCGTACTCCTGTGCCCTGACGGGGTCGAGTAACGGTTGCTGGGGCTGGCCTTCGCCACAGGGTGTGCCGCCGCGACCCACTTTGCCGCCGCCGGTGGACCGACACGCCGTCCTGGCCGCGCGCCGCCGTCGTACGTCGCCCAAAGTGGGTGGTGGCGGTACACGCGCCCGCCGGTTCTGTTGCTCCGGCGGCTGTGGGGTACAGTATTCATGGCTGTTTCTACAGCTGGAGGGCCTTTAGCTCAGTTGGTAGAGCATCGGACTTTTAATCCGTGGGTCGTGGGTTCGATCCCCACAGGGCCCACCCTCCGGAAGCCCCCGGGACCACGTGGTCCCGGGGGCTTTTCATTTGCCCGCGGCCGGGCGCCGCGAGATGCCGCGCAGAAACCCCTTGACGCATGAACCAAGGACCAGTCAGCATAGTTTCTACAACGTTGTAGATCGTGCAAGCAAACCACACCTAAGGACGCCCGCTTGGAAACCCCGGAAAACCCCATTGCCAAAATCACCATCGACCCCGCGTTCGTCGTGGGCCCTGTGCGCAGGAAGACGTTCGGCGCGTTCGTCGAGCACCTGGGCCGCTGTGTCTACACGGGCATCTTCGAGCCGGACCACCCCACAGCAGACGAGGAAGGCTTCCGCAAGGACGTCCTGGAACTGACCAAGGAACTCGGCGTCTCCACGGTCCGCTATCCGGGCGGCAACTTCGTCTCCGGGTATCGCTGGGAAGACGGCGTGGGACCCAAGGACGAACGCCCCACGCGGCTGGACCTCGCTTGGCACTCCACGGACCCCAACCTGGTGGGCGTGGACGAGTTCGCTGCGTGGTCCGCCAAGGCCGGCGTGGAACCCATGATGGCCGTCAACCTGGGCACCCGTGGAACCCAGGAGGCGCTGGATCTGCTGGAGTACTCCAACATCAAGGGTGGAACAGCCCTTTCTGAACAGCGCAAGGCGAATGGCGCCGTCGAACCCCACAACATCAGCATGTGGTGCCTCGGCAACGAGATGGATGGCTTCTGGCAGATCGGCCACAAAAAGGCGGGGGAGTACGCGCGCTTGGCTGCCGAAACGGCACGCGCCATGCGCATGGTCAACCCGGACCTGGAACTGGTGGCCTGCGGAAGTTCCGGCCCGAACATCCCCACCTTCGGTGAGTGGGAACGCGTAGTCCTCAACGAAACCTACGAACTGGTGGACCTGATCTCGGCACACCAGTACTTCGAGGACTTCGGCGACCTGCAGGAGCACCTCTCGGCAGGCCACCGGATGGAGGCCTTCATCACGGATTTGGTCTCCCACATCGATCACGTGAAGTCGGCCACCAAGTCCGAAAAGCAGGTCAACATCTCCTTCGACGAGTGGAACGTGTGGCACATGTCCCGCGACGAATCGAAGGTGCCCACCGGGGACGATTGGCCCGTGGCCCCCGTGCTGCTGGAGGACCGCTACACCGTGGCCGACGCCGTGGTGGTGGGCGACCTGCTCATCACGCTCTTGCGCCACACGGACCGGGTCCACTCAGCCAGCCTCGCGCAGTTGGTCAACGTCATCGCCCCGATCATGACCGAACCCGGTGGCCGTGCCTGGAAGCAGACCACGTTCCACCCGTTCGCGCTCACCTCACGGCATGCCTCGGGCCAGGTGCTCAACCTCGCCGTCGAATCCGCGCGGCTGGACAGCGAAAAGACGGCAAACTTCGCGGCATTGTCCGCCGTGGCTACTTTCGACGCCGACGCCGGGGAAGCGGTGGTGTTCGCCGTCAACCGCTCGACGGCGGACGCCCTCACCTTGGATGCCGCCGTCGGCAACTTGGGCGCAACCCGCATCCTCGAAGCCGTGACTTACACGAACAAGGACCCGTACTGGCAAGCGACAGCGGACGATTCGACGTCGGTGCTGCCGTCGGAGAACGTCAGTGTGAAGCTCGACGACGGCAAACTCACCGCGGAACTGCCGGCGGTCAGCTGGAGCATGATCCGCTTGCAACTGGGCTAGCCTTCAGCCAGGCCAACCCAAACTACGCAATTGCCTGCGAGCCGTCCTGGAAAACCGGGAACAGGGAGATCGGCGTGACGGTCGCCGGCTTCGGTTCCTCCACAAGAACCGGGGCCGGTGCCTCGCTGCCGGCCGGGACGATCTCCACGGACTCCATGTCCAGGAGCCGACGGTTCCCGCCGTCATCCTGCAGCCAGAACAGGCCTGTCCCCGCGACGGTCTTCACCACGGTTCCCCGGTGATACAGGCGCCCGTTGTGCCAGGCCTCGATGTGTTCCCCGGCATTGAGCGCGTGTGGTTCCGGTTCGCTGTCCGGCAACGTCCCGAAAGCCTGTGCCAAGCTGGCTTGTGTCTTCAGCGCCTGGAACAGGTCTGTATTTGCGATGCCCATGATTGCTCCCCTTAGCCTGCTTCTCTTGGCTTTGGGTCCCAGCTTTTCGCATTCATGTTGCAGGCTGATTGCAAGGTGATGAGCGCTGTGTGACAGCTGCGGCGAAACGGGTTTTTTACGGTGAATCCAGGCCGAGTTCGTCGGCATAGGGCGCATGGGGGCCGGTTGGGCTGTCCCACAGCTCGTTTGCCGCGAAGGCCAGGATGTCGCGCTGGAACGACGGGATGGAGAGAACGCCTTGAAGGTAGGCCTCGACCTCGAGTTCGCCCATGGATCCGCCGACCGCGACGTAATGGAGCCACAGCGATTCGGTACTGATGCTTCCGGCCGTCAGCACTGCTTGGAGCCCCCGGCTCTGCTCAGGTTCATTGCTGTCGAAGCCCATGTCCCGTGCCTTGATGATCGCCGGTGCCCGGGAATCGCTAGATAACCGAGCATTTCCTCCAGACTAGCCGTTACGCGCGGGTAGGCACAGTTTCCTAGGATGGATTCAAAGATTCCTCACATTTGCAACGCTGGAACCCGAACCGAAGGAGCGCCTCGATGGCCGTCACCATGAACGACGTCGCGCGGGCCGCGGGCGTTTCCCTGAAGACGGTCTCCAACGTCATCAACAACTACGAGTTCATTCGGCCCGCCACCAAGCAGCGTGTCCTGGATGCCATCAAGGAACTCGGCTACGAAGCCAACCTGACCGCCCGCAGCCTGCGCTCCGGAAAGACCAGCATGCTCGGTTTGGTCCTCGCCGATCTCAACGTCCCCTACTATGCGGAACTTGCCAGCGACGTCATGAAGGCGGCGTGGGCACGGGGATACCGGGTGCTGGTGGAACAGTCCGGCAACGAGGCCGACCACGAACGCGCAGCACTCCAGGGCCAGTTCCGCAGCCTCACCGACGGGCTCCTGTTCATCCCCCTCGCCCTCGACGCGGACCAGATCATCCAAGCGGCGGGCAAGAAGCCGCTGGTGCTCCTCGGCGAGTACGTGCAGGATTCCCGGCTGGATATGGTCCTCATCCGGAACCACGACGCGGCAGCGGCCGTCACCACGCACCTGCTGTCCGGCGGCCGCCGTCGTATTGCGGTTTTGGGCGCGCACGACGCCGATACCACCGGGTCCAGCGGCCTACGCCTTGCCGGGTACAAGGCTGCGCTCGCTGCCGCGGGCGTGGATTACGATCCCGCCTTGGTGGTTGCCTGCGATTGGCGGCGGGACGGGGGTGCCGACGCGATCGGGCGGCTGTTGGACAGCGGCATCGCTTTCGATGCGGTTTTCGGCCTGAACGACGCCGTTGCCCTCGGCGCGCTGCATGCGTTGCTGGTCCGTGGCAAGAAAGTTCCGGACGAGGTGGCCGTGGCCGGTTTCGATGACATCGACGAGGCCCGGTTCTCCTCGCCGTCGCTCACAACCGTGGCGCCGGGCCGTACGGAAATTGCGGAGCGCGCCGTCGAACTCTTGATCCAGCGGATCGAAGAGAACCGCAGCGTGGCCGCCGGCCAACAGCCGGAAGCAGCGTTTTCGCTCCGCGTCCGGCAGTCGGCTCCGTAGGCGTTACTGTCGAGGGATGAACCAGTTTGTCCCCGCTGAAGTTGTCACGCCCGCTGTCATGATCGACGTCGATATCCTCGACCGGAACATCGAACGCATGGCAGCCAGCATGCTCCAACGAGGACTGCGTTTGCGGCCGCACGTGAAGACGCACAAAACCTTGGAAATCGCGGCCAAGCAGCTCGCTTCCGGAGCGGTTGGGCTCACCGTCGCGACCATCGGTGAGGCCGAGGTATTCGCCGACGGCGGCGCAACGGACATCTTCATCGCCTACCCGTTGTGGGTGGAAGCTTCCCATGCGGAGCGGTTGCGGGCGCTGGCGGCCACGTGCTCCATCGCGGTGGGCGTGGATTCGGCCGAAAGCGCCCGGGAAATGGGAAGGGCACTCGGCACGGGGGCGGGCCACATCAACGTCCTGATCGAGGTGGACAGCGGGCATCACCGCAGCGGTGTGCTGCCCGCGGAAGTCGTGGACGTGGCGCGGGCTGCTGCGGCGGCCGGGCTGAGCGTTGCCGGAGTCTTCACGTTCCCGGGACACAGCTACAAGCCGGGCATGCCGACAGGCGCGGCAAGCAATGAGAACGAGGCGTTGGGCCAGGCTGCCACTGTTTTGTCGGAGGCCGGTTTCGAGGTGCGGACCATCAGCGGCGGGTCCACGCCGACGGCCCTCATCGACTCGGAAACCGTTGCGACCGAGCTGCGGCCAGGCGTCTACGTGTTCGGGGACGCCCAGCAGCTGGAACTCGAACGGTGTTCGTGGGATGACATTGCGTTGACCGTCGCCACCACCGTGGTGAGCCGGCATGAGGCAACGGGCGGGAACGTGCGCCGGATCGTGGTGGATGCGGGAAGCAAGATCCTGGGCAGCGACCGGCCGGACTGGGCTACGGGATATGGCCGGTTGCCCGAATACCCGGAAGCGCGGATCACGGCGTTGTCCGAACATCACGCCACTGTGGTGTGGCCGGACGACGCCGAACTCCCGCCGCTGGGCCAGCGCCTCCGGGTGATCCCCAACCACGTGTGCTTGGCCATGAACCTCGTGGATAAGGTAACTGTTGTCCGCGACGCTGCCGTGGTGGACACGTGGAAGGTCGCGGCGCGGGGGAGGAACAACTAAGAACGAGTGTTGCCATGGACGCGACTTTATCGATGTTGGTTTGCTTTATAAGTATCTAATAAAGTCGACTAAAGCTAGTAAGCTTTGTTCCATGGATCCGGTGAACAACCCCTATACGCCGAATGCGGGTGCGACACCCGAGATAGTCATCGGTCGTGATGAACTCCTTGACGACTTCCATGTGCTGTTGCGCAGGCTCGACAGGGGACGAACCAACCAATCGATGATCATCACCGGGCTCCGCGGCGTGGGGAAAACCGTCCTGCTGGGAGAGTTCCGCCAGATCGCCGAGGAGTTCAAGTGGAAGGTCCTTGAACTCGAAGCCAGCAAACACGACGATGACCATTTCCGCAGAACTATCTACACGCAGCTGCGGGCCGCGCTCTACCAGATCTCGCCTCGGACCAAATGGGGAGACAAGGCCCGGAAAGCTGCCCAGGTCCTGCAGTCTTTCAGTCTGTCCATTGACCCTTCCTCCGGCGTTCCCACGCTGTCCCTCGATGTAGAAGCGGCAGAAGGATTCGCCGACCACGGCAGTCTCAGCCTGGATCTGACGGACGTGTTGGTCTCGATCGGAGAGGCTGCGCGTGATCATGGAACTGGCCTGGTTTTGCTGTTTGACGAAGTCCAGTTCCTGAGCCAGCCACAATTGGAAGCTGTGATCCAGGCGATCCATAAGTCTGTCCAGCGCAAACTTCCCGTAACGTTCGTCGGCGCAGGGTTGCCACAGATCGCTGAACTGGCTGGCGACGCGAAGTCTTACGCAGAGAGACTGTTCAAGTTCCCCAAGATCGGATCCCTTGACGTCGAGGATGCGAAAAAGGCGCTGGCCGAACCTGCACATGTCGAAGATGTGGTGTTCGAGGAAGACGCATTGCTGCGGGCCTTCGAACTAACCGAAGGCTACCCGTACTTCGTGCAAGAACTTGGCTACCAGGTGTGGGCTGTTGCAGAGGGTGACGCGATCACGCTCGAAGATGTCGAAGACGCCAAGGACGCCTACGAAGCTAAACTCGATTCGTCCTTTTTTCGCGTCCGACTCGACCGCGCGACACAGCTTCAGATCGCCTACATGCGGGCCATGGCCCAGCTGGGACCCGAGTCGCAGAAGGCCGCCGATGTCGCCGCCGTCATGGGTCGCGAATCGACACAGCTGGCCCCCACCCGCTCGGAATTGATCAACATGGGCCTTCTCTACACCCCATCCCACGGCTATGCGGGCTTCACTGTGCCTCACTTCGATCGTTTCATGCTCCGGGCCGTGCCACATTTGGACGTGCCACCCGTTCAAAAGCGCCGTTCAAAGCCCAAGAAAAAGGAGTGAGAACCGTCTCTGTTGTGGTGTAGCTTCCGTCTTCAACCACAACTAGCAACGCAAAAGCGGCGGGTGGAGTACTCCACCCGCCGCTTTGGATTTTGCCACTTAGTTGATGGGTGTTGGAGGTTGTTCGCCGGCGAGGACGGCGAGGGTGTTGGTGGCTGCGAGGACGGCCATGGCGGTTCGGGTTTCGACGGTCGCTGAGCCGAGGTGGGGGACGAGGGTGACGTTT
>NZ_JBHVRN010000016.1:0-144771 GCF_042885775.1 Paenarthrobacter sp. NPDC058040 | reverse complement strand
GCACGCCGCCAGCGTTCATCCTGAGCCAGGATCAAACTCTCCGTTCAAAAACAAAAAACGAAACACAACCACCCCCACCGGAAATCACGGCAAAAGGCAGTCGCAAATCTGAAACCAGCTGAAAACCAAACCACCACACACGGGGGTGCGCGACGGCTCGGCAAAAAATTTCAACCAATCAATAAAACAATCGGTATCAACAAACTTGGCACACTATTGAGTTCTCAAACAACAGACACTACCGGCACCACCACCAACCCATCAGGGCCACTGGATCGCTCCGGAGCAACTTTTCAAACTTACCCGCTGTGTCCTTCGGGGTCAAATCGGCAAGCTTGACTTGATTTTTCCTTGCGGTTTCTTGTCAGTTTGCGATCCCTGCCCGAGGAGCAGCGCGGGTACTAACTATACGCCTACTCTTCCCGGATCGCAAAACCACCGATGGGCGGCTGCCCCGTAGGCCCCGAAAACCCCGGAAACACAAGGAAGAAGGGCCCGGCCTCGTTGAGGCCGGGCCCTTCGAAGGCAGCGCAGACTACTCAGCGAGCGTGAACCAGGAGGCGCCAAGCGGCGGGAGTGTTACGGTCAGCGCGGCCGGCTGACCATCCGTTCCCGGCGAGACTGCTTTCAGTACACCGGTGTTGACGACGCCGGAACCGCCATAAGCTTCCGCGTCGGTGTTCAGCACTTCTTTCCACTCTCCGGCGGAGGGCACACCCAGGATGTAGTCCTTATGGGGTCCTCCGGAGAAGTTCACGGCGCAAACCACTGCCTTGCCGTCGCGGTCGTAGCGCACAAACGTCAGGACATTCTTATCGGCGTCTCCGCCATTGATCCACTGGAAGCCTGCGGGATCGTTGTCCTGGCTGTAAAGCGCGGGAGTCGTCGCGTAGATCCCGTTAATGTCCTTGACCAGCAACTGGAGCCCGCGGTGGGCGGGGATGTCGGCGAGGAACCAGTCGAGTCCATGCTGCTCGGACCATTCCGCTTCCTGCCCGAACTCCGTGCCCATGAAGATCAGCTGCTTGCCGGGGTGTGCCCACTGGTAGGCGAAGAACGCGCGGAGGTTGGCCAGTTGCTGCCACCGGTCGCCAGGCATCTTTCGGAGCATGGATCCCTTGCCGTGCACAACTTCGTCGTGGCTGATGGGCAGCAGGAAGTTCTCCGAGAACGCGTACACCAGGGAGAACGTAATGGTTCCGTGGTGCCATTTCCGGTTGACCGGGTCCTCCGAGACGTACTTCAAGGAGTCGTGCATCCAGCCCATGTTCCATTTGAGGCCGTAGCCGAGGCCACCGTGGCTGGTGGGCGCCGTGACCCCAGGGAAGGCCGTGGACTCCTCGGCAATGGTCACGGCACCCGGATGCGTCTTGTAAACCGTGGCATTGACTTCCTGCATGAAGGAGATCGCCTCGAGGTTTTCGCGGCCACCGAATTTGTTGGGCCGCCACTGTCCTTCCTCACGGGAGTAGTCCAGGTAGATCATGGACGCGACAGCATCCACGCGCAGTCCGTCGATGTGGAACTCGTCGAGCCAGTAGAGCGCGTTCGCCACCAGGAAGTTCCTGACTTCGCGGCGTCCGAAGTCGAAGATCAGGGTGCCCCAGTCCGGGTGTTCTCCCAGCGCCGGGTCGGCGTGCTCGTACAGCGCCTGGCCGTCGAACTGCGCCAGGGCCCACGAGTCCTTCGGGAAGTGGGCCGGGACCCAGTCCAGCAGCACGCCGATCCCTGCCTGGTGCAGCGAATCAACCAGGAAGCGGAATTCGTCCGGGTGGCCGAACCGGGAGGTTGGCGCGAAGTAGGACGTGACCTGGTATCCCCAGGAGCCACCGAACGGGTGCTCCGCCACAGGCATGAACTCAACGTGCGTGAAACCGAGCCACTTCACGTATTCCACCAGTTCCTTGGCCAGCTCCTTGTAACCAAGTCCCAGGCGCCAGGAGCCGAGGTGTACTTCGTAGACACTCATGGGTGAGTTGTGCGGATCCCGCTGTGCCCGCGCGGCCATCCACTCAGAGTCCTTGAACCGGTAGCTGGAATCGACCACCCGTGAGGCCGTCAGCGGCGGCACTTCCGTGCCGAAGGCCAGGGGGTCGGCCTTCTCAACCCAGTGCCCGGCACGGGTGAGGATCTCGTATTTGTAGCACGCCCCTGCTACAACCCCTGGGATGAAGGCTTCCCAGACGCCGGAGGAACCCAGGGAACGGAGTGCATGGTTCCGGCCGTCCCAGCCATTGAAGTCGCCCTTGACCCGAACGGCCTGGGCGTTCGGGGCCCACACCGCAAAGGAGACGCCGGAAACGTCGCCCAGCGAGGTGCGGTAATCCTGCACGTGCGCCCCAAGGACATCCCAGAGCCGCTCGTGGCGGCCTTCCCCGATGAGGTGCAGATCCACCTCACCTACCGTGGGCAGGTAGTGGTACGGGTCATCAACGGTGACGGGCTCGGCGTCGTACACCACTTCCAAACGGTAGTCCGGCACGTGGCCGGCCTGCAGCGGCTCCAGGACCGCTACCCAAACGCCGTTGGATTCGTGCTCCATCGGGGTACGGCCGGCCTCGGTCACCACATTCACCGACTGGGCGAGGTGCTTCACCGTGCGGATGGTTACGTGGCCATGATCGTCAAGGTGCGCGCCGAGCACCGAGTGCGGTGCATGGTAGGCACCGGCAGCCACGCGGGCCAAGGTCTCGGGGTCCACCGGCATCGGGACCCGGGGCCGTTCGGTGCGTGCAGAGCCTGTCATGTCATTACCTTCCGCTGTAGCCGCCGCATGCTTGCCGCGGCTCGTGTTGTCGAGGATGTGCCGGGCTGCGTTCACCGGAATGGACGACCAGTCCGGCCGGTTCCGCAGCTCGTAAACCACCTCGTATAGGGCCTTGTCCAGCCACAATGCCACAAACAGCGGCGAGCCGCGGTCTACGGTTCCGGGATTGACTTCGCTGTAACCGGCGAGGAACGCTTCAGCGCAGTCCTCCACCCAGGAACCGGCGACTGTGGCATCGGGGTTTTCGCGGACAGCGGCACCCGCGGCGTAGTCGAAAGACCGGAGCATTCCGACGACGTCGCGCAGCGGCAGGTCCGGAGTATTACGTTCTTCGATCGTGCGGAGCGGCTCACCCTCGAAGTCGAGAATGGCCCAGCGGCCCGGCTGCCCCGAACCGCCGGGAACCCGGAGGATCTGGCCAAGGTGAAGGTCGCCGTGGATCCGCTGCAGGCCGCGGACGCCTTGGGCGTCCAGGGCAGACAACAGCTCGTCCAGCCTTTGGTCGTAAGGCCCGACGGCGGCAGCCGCCTCAGCCCATGACTGGCGGACCCGCCGGGCGAGCGCAGCGAGAATGTCGGAGCCCTGGCCGCTCCCGTCGATGGTGCCGAACGTTTCCGCGAGCCTGGCATGGACCGTTGCCGTGGCGGCACCGAGCCCGTGGGCTTCCTGGGTGAAGTCGGTTCCGGAGCCGGCGGCATCGACCGCCAGGCGCCAGGCGTCCTGGCCACCGTGCAGGAATTCGTGGGCCACCGTGAGCTCGCCTGTAGCGTCAGTACCGGCTGCGTCCCATGAGCCGGTGATCCATCCGAGAGTGGCGGGTACCTCGCTGGTACCGGCAGCGGTGAGTGCCGCGCCCAACTCGATCTCCGGGTTTTTGCCGGCCGCCAACACACGGAAGATCTTGACGATCGCCGAGGACCCGCCGTCGTCCACTATGACGGACGTGTTGGACTGCTCACTGGACAGGACCTTCACGGAGGTGGGGTGCCCGGGCAGGGAGACGCGGCCATGGGCGAGATGACCACGGACGTCGCCATCGCCGGCAGTGAGCCCGCCACGCATGAGTTCCAGCCAGGCCTTGATGAAGGCCTCGTCGAATACGGCGTCGTACACCAACTGCAAACCGTGAACCGGGTCCGTGACTTCGCCAAGAAGCGCCGCCGGAGCGTCAACCAAGGGCTGGCTGCGGAAGCTCAAGGGGACTTGCACGACGTCGGTCCGGGGACCGCCGTCGGCCGTCTTGTACGTCACCCCGAGCAGCAGGACCTCCGAGGCGGCACTCCCTCCCGGGTCCGGGACTTGGAAGCCGCCGACGCGTTCCAGCGCAAAGTCGGGGCTCTTCACCGGGAACCAGCGTTTTGTGGGGAGCCAGTTCCGGAGAAGGCTTTCAATGGCGGGGTTAAGTGTTCCCTTGCTCATCTCATCCTTTGGTCGACACCACGGGGATCGCCTGCGTAAACGGCGACGATGGGTTGGAAGACGCAGAGCGCAGCCGCAACCAGTAGAAGTTGTGGCTTCCCAACATGACATTCAATCGGCCGTTATCGCCCACGGCGGGGAAGGGCTGGCCACCGAAAATGTCCCTGAAACCCCTGCCAACGAACTCGGGCAGGTCCAGGGAGGCGGCCACTGGATGTTGCGAGAGGTTGAAGACGCACAGAATGGTCTCTGCGGTCTCTCCCTCGGCGTTTCCCGGCGGAAGTTCCCGGACATACGCAAGAACCACCTCGTGGTCGGCTTCGATATGGCGGAAATTGCCCAAGCCGAACACGGGGTGGTTCTTGCGGACGCTGAGGACTTGCCGGGTCCAACGGAGCAGTGAACCGGAATGCGCTGCTTGCGCCTCCACGTTCGCCATTCCGAAGTTGTAAACGAGGGACTGGATGACCGGGAGGAACAGCTTGCCGGGATCCGCGCTTGAAAAGCCTGCGTTGCGGTCCGGGTTCCATTGCATCGGAGTGCGCACGGCATCCCGGTCATCCAGCCAGATGTTGTCCCCCATCCCGATTTCGTCCCCGTAGTACAGGAACGGGCTTCCGGGAAGGGACAACAACAAGGCGTTGATGAGCTCGATCTCGGAGCGGGAGTTGTCCAGCAGTGGTGCCAGCCGCCGACGGATTCCGATGTTGGCCCGCATGCGGGGGTCGGGCGCGTACCAGCCGAGCATTGCGGCCCGTTCGTCCGCGGGCACCATTTCCAAGGTCAGTTCGTCGTGGTTTCGGAGGAAAGTCCCCCACTGGGCACCCCGCGGTATTTCCGGTGTATCGCGGAGGGTGTCGATGATCGGTGCGGCTTTCTGGTCCCGGAGCGCGTAATACAGCCGGGGCATGATCGGGAAGTGGAAGGCCATGTGGCATTCCGGCGCGTCTTCCGTTCCGAAGTACTCCACTACCTCGTGGGGTGGCTGGTTGGCTTCGGCGATGATCACCCTGCCCGGGTAGCTTGCGTCCACCATCCGGCGCAGCCCTTGAAGGAACTCATGCGTCTTGGGAAGGTTTTCGCAGTTGGTGCCGTCTTCCTCGTACAAATACGGTACGGCGTCAGCCCGGAAACCGTCGATTCCCTGGTCCAGCCAGAACCGGATGACGTCGTGCAAAGCCTCCACCACCGCCGGGTTCTCGAAGTTCAGGTCAGGCTGGTGGCTGAAGAAGCGGTGCCAGAAGAATTGGCGCCGGATTGGATCGAAGGTCCAGTTGGATTCCTCCGTGTCCACGAAGATGATGCGCGCGTCCTGGTACTTCTCGTCCGTATCGCTCCACACGTAAAAGTCCCCATAAGGACCGGTGGGATCCTTCCGTGATTCCTGGAACCACGGGTGCTGGTCCGAAGTGTGGTTCAAAGGGAGATCGATGATCACCCGGACGCCGCGGGCATGGGCTTCGGCAACCAGCCTCTTGAAATCGCTGATGGTGCCAAACTCGTCCAGGACCGAGGTGTAATCGGCTATGTCGTAGCCACCGTCGCGCAGCGGTGAATGGAAAAACGGCGGCAGCCAGAGACAATCAACGCCCAACCACTGGAGGTAGTCCAGCTTGTCGATCAGGCCTTGGAAGTCTCCCGAACCGTCGCCGTTGGCATCCGCAAAAGCCCGGACCAGTACTTCGTAGAACACAGCCTTGCGGTACCAGTGTGGATCGTGCTGGAGACCGGGAGCGTTCAACTCGAAGGTGTTCTTCGGGGTGAAGTACTGGCTCGGGTTTTGCGGAGAGAAACTCACTAAGGCTGCCTCCGGATGCTAAGCACGTGTGCCGGCTCAGCATGGGCGTCCAGCCGGACGTAGTTGTGTTCGCCCCAGGCCCAGCTCTGGCCGCTGATGAGGTCGTCCACCCAGTAACGTCCGTCCTCGTCAAGATCAGCCGGGTCCAGGTGCAAAGCCGCGAGGTCCAGGGAGACTGTGCTCTCGCGGGTACTGTGCGGATCCACGTTGACCACAATGATCAAGGTGTCCTTGGTGCCATCCGGGAGCGTCTTGTGCTTGGAGTAAACGATCGTGGCGTCATCCGTACTGCGGTGGATCGTCAGGTTCTGCAAGTCGCCCAGGGCCGGGTGGTCCTTGCGGATGGTGTTCAGCCGTGTGATGTACGGGGCCAAGGTGCGTCCCGACTCCGCTGCCCCGTCCCAGTCACGGTCCTTGTACTCGTACTTCTCGTTGTCGATGTACTCTTCCGCACCGGGACGGGCCACGTGCTCATACAGTTCGTATCCGGCGTACACGCCCCAGAGCGGGCTGGCCGTCGATGCCAGGACGGCACGGATCTTGAACGCGGCGGGGCCACCATATTGGAGGTACTCCGTGAGGATGTCCGGGGTGTTCACGAAGAAGTTCGGCCGGAAGAACGCAGCGCTCTCATGGCTCACCTCGTGGAAGTATTCCTCCAGTTCCGTCTTGGTGTTGCGCCACGTGAAGTAGGTGTACGACTGTTGGAAACCAGCACGGCCCAGCGCGTGCATCATCGCCGGACGTGTGAAGGCCTCGGCAAGGAAAACCACCTCGGGGTTCTTCTTGTTGACCTTCCCGATCAGCCATTCCCAGAACCACACGGGTTTGGTGTGGGGATTATCCACGCGGAAAATCTTCACGCCGTGGCTGATCCAGAGCTGCACCACGCGCAGGATTTCCCTGGAAAGGCCCGCAGGATCGTTATCGAAATTCAGCGGGTAAATGTCCTGGTACTTCTTCGGCGGGTTTTCCGCATAAGCGATAGTGCCGTCCACGCGGGTGGTGAACCATTCGGGGTTGGAGGCCACCCACGGATGGTCAGGCGCGGCCTGCAACGCAAGGTCCAGAGCCACCTCAAGGCCCAGGTCGTTGGCCCGGGCCACGAAAGCGTCGAAGTCCTCGAAGGTTCCCAAATCCGGATGGATGGCGTCGTGGCCACCGTCTTTGGAACCAATGGCCCACGGCGAACCGGGATCCTGCGGCCCCGGGGTCAACGTATTGTTGCGGCCCTTGCGGTGCTGGAAGCCGATCGGGTGGATGGGCGGCAGGTAGATGACATCGAAGCCCATCTCCGCAACGGCATCGAGGCGCTTGGCCGCAGTGCGGAAATTGCCGGAAGTCCATACGCCCGTAGCGTGGTCCAGGACAGCACCTTCGGACCGCGGAAAGAATTCGTACCAGGATGCGCGTCCGGCAAGGTCCCGCTCCACCTTGAGCGGGAACCGCTCGGAAACAGTCACCAGCTCACGGATCGGGACACGCCCGACGGCGTCCTGCACCTCTGCGCTGAAACCGGCGCCAAGGCGCTCCTCGGCGGATTTGGTGGCGTCGGCGAGTACCACTGAAGCGGCGCGCAAGGTGCGCTTGTCCGCGGCGCTGCGGCCGGCGTCGTCATCTGAGGCTTCGGCCAGGAGCGCGGCGCCTTCGGCGAGCATCAACTCGACGTCGATTCCAGCGGCCACTTTCACTTCGGCGTTGTGGTGCCACGTACCGTAACGGTCGTGCCAGGCTTCAATGACGAATGTCCATGGCCCCGCAGCTGTTGGCGTCAGCCAACCTTCCCAGCGATCACGGCCCTTCCACTGTTCCTGTTGGGACGGAGCAAGACGTACCCGCTGGCGTTCTTTCCCGCGGGGATCCAACAGAACCGCAGAGACACCGAGCTGATCATGGCCTTCGCGGAACACTGTGGCGGCAACCTGGATGTCCTCCCCCGGGAGCGCCTTTGCCGGGAAGCGGCCCCCCTCAACCACTGGCTGGACCGCCGTGATGGGGAACCGGCCGAAACGAAGTCCGTCGGTGATGTCCGTTTTCGTCTTGGATTTCAGGGCGGTACTGGTTCGCTGGATATTCGTCACAAGCACGACGTTAGCGAGAAAAATCACAGAATGCTAAGCACCCGAGCTTTCTTCTTGACGCAAGATGTCTTTTACCTAAAAGAAACCCAAACCGGTTCCGACTGCCATGTGAGTCGGTTAGTGTGGCGCTCGTGAAGGCAATTCGAAGGTTTACAGTCCGTACCGTCCTCCCTGAGTCCATCCGGCCGTTGGCCCGTTTGGCAACCAATCTGCGCTGGTCCTGGCACCGGCCCACCAGGGAGCTTTTTGCGAGCCTTAACCCGGCTCTTTGGGAGGCAGCCCAGCACGACCCCATCGCGCTCCTGGGATCCATCAGCCGCGAGCAACTGCAGGAGCTGGCCAACGACGGTGACGTTGTGAACCGCGTGCAGGATGCCGCCGCCGATCTGGACCGCTACCTCAGCGAACCGCGCTGGTACCAGGGCCTGGGCGAAGACGCGCCCACGTGCATCGCCTACTTCTCGCCCGAATTCGGCATTACCGAGGTCCTCCCCCAGTACTCCGGCGGCCTCGGCATCCTCGCCGGCGACCACCTCAAAGCCGCTTCCGACCTCGGCGTGCCGCTCATCGGCGTCGGCCTGCTCTACCAGGCCGGCTACTTCAAGCAGTCGCTCTCCCGCGATGCTTGGCAGCAGGAAACCTACCCCGTCCTCGACCCTGACGGCCTGCCCCTGACCTTGCTCCGCCACCCCGCCCAGGACGGTGTCCCCGGCAAGCCGGTCCAGATTTCACTCCCGCTGCCCAACGGCCGGGAACTGCACGCGCACGTGTGGCGTGCCGACGTCGGACGCGTTCCGCTGCTGTTGCTCGACTCCAACGTGCCCTCCAACGATGAAGCCGCCCGTGGCATCACGGACCGCCTCTACGGTGGCGGCGGCGACCACCGCCTCCAGCAGGAACTGCTGCTTGGCATGGGCGGCGTCAAGGCCCTGCGCGTGTACCAGGAACTGACCGGCACCCCGGCGCCGGAGGTGTTCCACACCAACGAAGGCCACGCCGGTTTCCTTGGCATCGAACGCATCCAGGAAGCCATGGCCGACGCCAACGACCCCCTGACGTGGGAAGAGGCCCTGGCCGCGGGCCGCGCCTCGACCGTATTCACCACCCACACCCCGGTCCCGGCCGGCATCGACCGTTTCGAAACCGTGCAAATCAAGCACTTCTTCGAAGCCGGGCTCGCGCCCGACGTGCCAGTGGACCGGATCCTGGAACTCGGCCGCGAAAATTACGACGGCGGCAATCCTTCCGTCTTCAACATGGCGGTGATGGGGTTGCGCCTGGCGCAGCGCGCAAACGGTGTAGCCAAGCTCCACGGCGTGGTTTCCCGCGAAATGTTCGCCGGACTGTGGCCGGGATTCGACCACTCCGAGGTGCCCATCATTTCCGTGACCAACGGCGTGCACGTTCCCACGTGGGTGGACCCGCGGATCTCTTCACTGGCCCGCCACCAATTCGGCGCGGAAGCCGAGGCACTGGGTCGCTGGGATCTGGCCTACAACGTCAGCGACGAGGATGTCTGGGCTCTCCGGCGCGAACTCCGCGTCCAGTTGATCGAAGACGTCCGTCGCCGCCTGCGCGCCTCATGGAAGAAACGCGGCGCCGCTGACGCCGAGCTCGGTTGGACCGAGAAGGTCCTGGACCCGGACGTGCTGACCATCGGCTTCGCACGCCGTGTACCCACCTACAAGCGGCTCACCCTGATGCTCCGCGACCCCGCCCGCCTGAAGGCCCTCCTGCTGGACCCGAAGCACCCCATCCAACTGGTCATCGCCGGCAAGTCCCACCCCGCTGACGATGCCGGCAAGAAGATGATCCAGGACCTGGTCCGCTTCACCGACGATCCCGAAGTCCGCCACCGGATCGTGTTCCTTCCGAACTACGACATCGCCATGGCCCGCACGCTCTTCCCGGGCTGCGACGTCTGGCTCAACAACCCGCTCCGCCCGCTCGAGGCCTGCGGCACGTCCGGCATGAAGGCCGCCATCAACGGCTCGCTCAACCTCTCCGTCCTGGACGGCTGGTGGGACGAGATGTACGACGGCGAAAACGGCTGGGCCATCCCCACCGCCAACAACGGAGCCTCCGCCGACGAACGCGATGACATCGAGGCAGCCGCGCTTTACGAACTCCTGGAAAACCAGGTGGCACCGCGTTTCTACGGCACCACGGTCTCCCAAGGTGCCGGAGCTGCAGGGCCCTCGGAATCCAGCACGGAGAAGGTGCCCACGCACTGGGTGTCCATGATCAAGCACACCCTGGCGCACCTCGGCCCGGCCGTGTCCGCGGAACGCATGCTCCACGATTACGTCAACCTGCTGTACTGCCCGGCCGCCGTTTCCGGACGACGTGCCGGTGCCGAATCCCACAAGGAAGCCAAGGAACTCGCAGCCTGGACGTCCAAGGTCCGCGGCGCCTGGCCGGGCGTGGTGGTGGAACACGTTGACTCTGTCGGTTTGTCCGAGGAACCCCAGGTGGGTGACAGCCTGCAGGTCAACGCCTACGTGGCCCTCAACGACCTGGCACCCGAGGATGTGTCCGTGGAAGTCGCGTTCGGCCGTGCCGAGGAAAGCGACGAGCTCGATGACGTTGTTGTGGCCGAACTGGACGCCAAGGAGGACCTCGGCAACGGGCGCCACCTGTTCCACGGCTCCCTGGTGATCAACCGCTCAGGCTCTTTCGGCTACACGGTGCGTGTGTTCCCGAAGCACTCGGCTTTGGCGTCGAAAGCTGAACTTGGGTTGATCGCGAACGCGTAAGCCTGAGTTCGCCCGTTGGGCGACCGTAACCCTCTGCGCGCTGCTCCTCCGTCGCTTTGACGCGCGCTGCCGGGCCACGGTCGCCCAATGGGGCGCGTCGGTGCACCCGATTCGTGCTCTTAGTTTTGGAACACCGCTATCACTGCCAGGTCGCGGCCTGCGTAGCGCTCTGCGTCTTGGAGGATTTCGCACACCACGGCGAAGGACCGGTCTGTACGGTAAGCGGCCGGGACCTGCCAGATCATGGTCACTGGCGTGCCGTCGTCGTCCGAGAGGGAGTCGGCGAAGTCATGCAGGGAGTCGTTGAGCGCGTCGAGGTTCACGCCGTAGTACTCGGGGAAATCGAGCACCTGTCCGAAGACCTCCAGGACGGCCTGCTTGGTGGCGGCGGGCGGGACCACGATGGTGCGGCGTCCGGCGTCGGAAACCTGGTCCTGCAGTTCTTCAAGCGTCCAGGTGTCTGCTGAGTAAATCTTCATGGGCTCCTACTTGTCCTCGACGATGAACTTGAACGATTCGTAATGGTCTGCGGTGTAGTACTTTCCGCCGTCTTTGCCCGCGATGATCCGGCGGGCGCCGCGATCCGACTCCCCGGGGGTCACTACGGTGTATTCCTTGTAGAAACCGCCCGGCTTCCTGGGCAGCAGCCCTTCAAAATTGCCGAAGTTCACGCCGTCCCGGTCGTACGGATACGGCCCGCCTTTGGCTATCAGGGACAACGTCTGCCGGGCTTCCTTCGGCAATTGGGAGGCGTTGACGGCAGGCAGTCCGGAAGGATTCGCAGGGGCGCTGACGGCGGCAGTGGGTGTCGCCGTCGTCGTGGGCCTCTGCTCGCCGCTCACCATGGCAACCACCAGCACGACGGCGGCAATCACCAAAGCTGCGAAAGCCAGCAGCTTGCTGCGGTTCATGCGGAGGACTCCCCTTTTGGTGCTGTTCGAAGGCTCAGGTGCGGTAGATGTTGATGGTGTTGGCTTGCAGGATATCCCGCTCGCCGGACGCCACCAGCGCACCCTTGCGGTGTTCGTGCAACACGGAGGTGGTGAAGCGGAGTTCGAACATGCGCTTGCCGATCCCGGTTTCGCTGAGGATCTCCGGCAGGACCATCTTGACGTCCTGGTTACTGCCGTTGACGGCGATCAAGCCACGGACCGTACTGTTCTCGTTGCCCATCAGGAGCTGGACAGAACGGACGTTGGGATCGTTCCACCGGGCGGGAGTCATCCGTTTGCCCTTGTCGTCGAACCATTGCAGGCTGGCGTCGTTCGCTTTCGCCGGGAAGCTCTCGGGCTGCTGGCGAAGGAACCACCGCCGGAGCCGGACCAGTTCACGGGTGGTCTGGAACATCGCGTTGGCCTCGTGCGTGCGGCTCCAGTCCAACCACGCGGTGGGGTTGTCCTGGCAGTAGGCGTTGTTGTTTCCCTGCTGGGTGCGGCCCAGCTCATCGCCGGCCGTGATCATGGGGACGCCGATGGACAGCAACAGCGTGGCCATGAGGTTGCGAATGGACAGGGCCCGGGCGGCAACGATCGACTCGTTTTCGCTGCGGCCTTCAAAGCCATGGTTGTAGCTGCGGTTGTCACCGTGGCCGTCGCGGTTCTGCTCGCCGTTGGCCTCGTTGTGCTTACGGTCGTAGCTCACCAGATCTGTGAGCGTGAAACCGTCGTGGGCCGTGACGAAGTTGACCGAGGCCAGACGCGTCCGTCCGGAAGGTGCGAACACGCCCGAGGACCCGGCCATGATCTCGGCCAAGGACGCCACGGAACTGCCATGCCCGCCCGCCTCAATGGCTGAACGGTCGGACAACCAGAACTGCCGGACGCCGTCGCGGAAGTGATCGTTCCAGTCGGACCAGCCCTGTGGGAACCGGCCCGTCTGCCAACCGCCGTAACCTACATCCCAGGGCTCCGCGATCAGTTTCACTTCGGACAGCACCGGGTCCTCGGCGATGGCTTGGAGGAACGGATGCCGGGGGTCGAACTGGTTGCCGGCATCGCGGCAGAGGGTCACCGCGAGGTCGAAGCGGAAACCGTCAACGTGGAACTCGTCCACCCAATAGCGCAAGGAGTCCAGGGCCAACTGCACCACCACGGGATCGCTGAAATCCAGGGTGTTGCCACAGCCCGTGGTATCGAGGTAGCGGCCGTGGGCATCGTGGCGGTAATACCGCTTCTCCGCCAGCCCACGGAAACTGATCACGGGCCCGTCCGGTCCGGCCTCTGCAGTGTGGTTGTAGACCACATCAAGAATGACCTCGATGCCGGCAGCGTGGAGCAGCTTCACCATACCCTTGAGCTCGTCCTGCACTGCGTGCGGCCCGGCGTTCCGCGCCGCCTCCGTGGCGTAGTCGGCGTGGGGAGCAAAGAAGGCGGCGCTGTTGTAACCCCAGTAATTGGTCATGCCCAGGTCCTGGAGGTGTGCCTCGTCCACATGGAAATGGATGGGCAACAACTGGACGGCCGTGATGCCCAGCTCGGTCAGGTGCTGGATCATCACCGGGTGCGCCATGCCCGCGTACGTTCCGCGCAGGTGCTCAGGAATGTCCGGGTGCAGCATCGTCTGGCCACGGACGTGGGCTTCGTAAATCACCGAAGTCCGAAGTGGGGTGCGTGGTGCGGCGTCGTCTCCCCAATCGAAGCCGCCGGTCATGTGCACGCTGGTCAGGAACTCGCCCCGCTGGTCCACAGCACGTCCGTAAGGATCGAGCAGAAGGGACTGCTCGCCGTCGTCGTCAAAATCCACCGACGGGACGGACAACGGCAGTCCGCCTTCCGACGGCGCCGCCCGAAAACCATACCGTGTTCCCGGCGGCATCCCGCCGACAAGGCCGAAGTGCACGCCGTCCTGGATATTGGGCAGGGTGTGCACGCGCCAGCCGTCGCCCGGGGCTTGGTACGCGATCTCGACGCGTTCCAGGTCAGGAGCGAAAACTGCGACGTTCACCTGGGAGTCGTCGAAGTCAGCGAAGAATTCGGGCTGGGGCTTGCTCAGTCCGAGGGGCGTGGGGCGCGAGGCGTCCAGCGTGGCTGCTGTGTCCAAAATAGGCATAACCATTGCTTGCAAGTTTAGTTCCACGCCAAGTATGTGCCTCTTTGTCCGCCCATGTGACGACACACACGGCGTTTCCCTTGACCGGCTTGCCATACTGAAAACGGACAGAACTGGAGGTTTCGAATGGTGCGTGTGGCACTTGCCCAAGTCATTACCGGACGGGATGTAGCAGACAACCTGCGGCTCCTTGAGGAGTATGCACGACGTGCCAAGGATGGCGGTGCCGAACTGGTGGTCTTTCCCGAGGCCATGATGCGCGCCTTCGGGAATTCCTTGCTGGATATTGCCGAACCGCTCGATGGTCCGTGGGCCAGCCATGTCCGCACAGTCGCCAAGGAACTGGACCTGGTGATCGTTGCGGGCATGTTCACGCCGGGCACCGATTCCGGCTCCGGGAAGCCCCGCGTTCGCAACACGCTGCTGGCCACCGGACCGGGCGTGGAAACGAGCTACGACAAGATCCATCTTTTCGACGCGTTCGGATTCGCGGAGTCGGACACCGTTGAGGCCGGCACAGACCCCGTAACGTTCGACGCCGGTGGCCTCACCTTTGGTCTGGCCACGTGCTACGACGTCCGATTCCCAGCATTGTTCACGGCCAACGCACAGCGCGGCGCGGTAGTGAACATCGTTTGCGCGTCCTGGGGTTCAGGCCCGGGGAAGGCCGAGCAGTGGCAGCTCCTGGCGCGCGCCCGCGCCGTGGATACCACCACGTTTGTCCTGGCATGCGGCCAAGGCGATCCGGCCACCCAGGGAATCGAAGCGAAAGGCACTGCTCCCACGGGAGTCGGGTACTCCGCCGTCGTATCCCCCTTCGGCCAAGTGCTGGAAGCCCTGGAAGGCGAGCCCGGGCTGCTGTTCGCAGATCTGGACCCGGCCGTGGTGGCCGACGCCAGGCAAAAGCTCCCGGTCCTGGCCAACCGCCGCGACTTCTAGCCCCCGGACGCTCTCTCACCAAACACCCCCTTCCCACCGACGCTCTCTCACCTCACGGCAGGAAGTGAGAGAGCGTTCGCCAGAAGCCGGCGTTATGTGAGAGAGCGTTTGAAGGCGGCGGGGCCGTCATCCGGCCACGGCGCCTTCGCGAGGGTTACTTGGCGGAGCGCTGCCTCGACACTTCGTACAGCGAGATTCCGACGGCCATGGATGCGTTGAGCGACTCCATGGCTGAGTCGATCGGAATCGAGACGATCTGGTCGCAGTTTTCGCGGACCAATCGGCTGAGGCCCTTGCCCTCAGAGCCCACGACGATGCACACCGGCTCGGTGGCAACCGTGAGGTCCGGCAGCGAAACGTCGCCGTCACCGTCCAGTCCCAGGACGTAGATGCCCATGTTCTTGAATTGCTTGAGGGCATTGTTCAGGTTGGACGCACGCGCCACGGGAACGCGGACGGCCGCACCGGCACTCGTCTTCCATGCTGCGGCGGTGACGCCAACGGAGCGGCGTTCCGGAACGATCACACCGTGGCCGCTGAACGCGGACACGGAACGGATGATCGCGCCGAGGTTGCGGGGGTCCGTGATGCCGTCGAGGGCCACGAAGATGGGGGCGTTGGCGATGTGCCCCTTCTTCCACTTCATGATGGTTTCCTCGGCCAGGTCATAGGCGTCGCCGTATTCATACGGCGGGATCTGCAGCACGAGGCCCTGGTGGACAGCATCCTCGGTCATGCGGTCCAGTTCAGGCTTGCCGGCTTCGAGCAGCGGGATGCCGCGCTCAGCTGCGAGCTTGAGGGATTCCTTGACGCGATCGTCCATTTCGATGCGGATGGCCACGTGCAACGCCTTCGCGGGAACGCCCGCCCTCAGCGCTTCCACCACGGAGTTCCGTCCCGTGACGAATTCCTCGGTGGCACGCCCCTTGGGTCCGGTGCTCCGGCGGGCGCCGGCACCGCGGGGCGCTGCACCACGCTTGGCTGCGGAACGCTCGGCCAACTGTTTGTTCTTGTGGGCCTTGTGGTAGACGCGGTCCTCCGCTTTGGGAGTGGGTCCCTTGCCCTCCAGTGCCTTGCGGCCGTGGCCACCGGTTCCGATGGTGGGGCCCTTCTTCTTCTTGACCGACCGGTTACCGTTGTTGGCCATGGGATTCCATCCTTGATGTTGTGAGTAAGTCTGGAATCAAGTCTACTGACCCGTTGCAATTCGGCGGACGCGCCCGCCTGTCAGTCCCGCTTGAGGCTCCAGGTGGCTCCATCCGCACCGTCTTCCACCACGATGCCCGCTGCTGCAAGAGTGTCCCGGATGGCATCCGAGGCCGCCCAGTCCTTGGCAGCACGCGCTGCGGCGCGGGCTTCGAGCTGGGCCTCGACCAAGACTTCCAACGCGGCATGCTCACGGCCCTGCACTGCCTCCGGCCGCTTGACCGAATCCAGGCCGAGGACGCCGGTCATGGCATCGACGCTGTACAACGCGGCCTTTGCGGCGTCGAGGTCGCCGGCCGCCAGGGCGGTGTTGCCGGCCCGGACGGTTTCGTGGAGCACGCCGAGCGCCTGCGGAATATTCAGATCGTCATCCATGGCAGCGACGAAGGCCGCCGGCATATGCGCCACGGGCGCAACGGCATAGGCGTTCGGCCCGCCCATGTCGTGCTTGACCTTGGCCGCCGCCTTCGCGACGAAGCCATCAATGCGTTCGACGGCGGCGGCAGCTTCCTGGAGCGAGGTGGGGCGGTAGTCCAACACCGAACGGTAGTGCGCTTGTCCCAAGTAGTAACGGACCACGCGCGGAGAGGCCAACTCCAGCATTTCCGCCGGGCTCACGGTGTTTCCGATGGACTTGGACATCTTTTCACCCTCGTAGGTGACCATGCCGTTGTGCATCCAGAAGTTCGCGAAGTCGTCGCCGGCGGCTTGCGACTGTGCCATCTCGTTCTCGTGGTGCGGGAAGCGCAGGTCCAGTCCCCCGCCGTGGATGTCGAAGCGGGTTCCCAGGTACTTGGTCACCATGGCGGAGCACTCGAGGTGCCAGCCCGGCCTTCCCGCTCCCCACGGCGAATCCCACTTCGCGGTGATCGGCTCGCCGTCTTTGTAACCCTTCCACAGCGCAAAGTCGCGGGGATCGCGCTTGCCCCGGGGATCGGCGTCGGGAGCCCCCTGCATATCGTCGATGTTCTGGCGCGTCAACGAACCGTACTTGCTCCACGAACGCACATCGAAGTAGACGTCGCCGGAATCGTCCAGCGCAGGGTAGGCGTGGCCGCGGTCGATGAGGCGCTGGATGAGCGCGTGCATTTCCGGGATATGACCGGTGGCGCGGGGCTCGTAGGTGGGCCGTTGGACGCCGAGCGTCTCGTAGGCCGACTCGAACTCCTGCTCATACCGGTAGGCAAGGGCCCACCATTCTTCGTCCTGGCGGGCCGTGGGCTCGCTGAACCAATCTTCGCGGAACGATTGCTCGGACTTGACCAGGATCTTGTCGTCGATGTCCGTGACGTTGCGCACCACAGTCACGCGGTGCCCACGGAATTCGAGCCACCGCGTCAGTTGGTCGAAGGCAATGGCGGAGCGGACGTGCCCAACGTGCGGCATACCTTGGACGGTGGCCCCACAGTAGTACACGCTGGCCTTGCCGGGTTCGAGGGGAACGAAGTCGCGGACTTCGGCGGAGGCGGTGTCATAAAAGCGCAGGGTCACCGCTCCAGATTAGCCGATGACGCACCATGAACCGGCTACTTGCAGTACTCGCCGATCTTGTTGAACTGCACCTTCAGCTGCTGCTGTTGTTCCTGCGTGGCGGCACCGAGCGACGATGCGGCAGCCTTGTCCATGATGGCGGCCATCTCCTTGATGGGGTTGGCCACTTCCGGCGCCAGCTTGTCCGCGATCTCGTGATAGTGCGCCGCCAACTGCTTGGATTGCTGCTGCTGGTTGCCGTCCGGCTTGAAGGCATCGTTGTTGAGGAAGTCGCAACTTGCTTTCACGTCCATCCTGGGCGTGCCCGCGCACGCACCGAGCAAGAACACAGCGGCCAAGGCGGCGCTGGTCACCGCGGCAATACGTACGACGGCGGACGGTCGCCTAGTCATTCAAGTCACCTTCGCCCGCGGCCGGCACCGCGTAGACGAGTGCTGTGGCGACGGCGGAGATACCCTCACCGCGGCCGGTAAAACCAAGGCCATCGCTGGTGGTCGCCGTGACGCTTACCGGCGCGCCTGCAGCCTCGCTCAGTACCCGCTGGGATTCTTCGCGGCGGGGACCGAATTTGGGCCGGTTGGCGACGAATTGCACTGCCACGTTGCCGATCTCGAAACCTGCCGCCCTGACGATCCGGGCCGCCTCGCCGAGGAGTTTGACGCCTGAAGCGCCTTTGAACTCCGGCCGGTCAGTGCCGAAGTGGGTGCCCAGGTCACCGATTCCACACGCCGAGAAGAGCGCATCCGCCGCCGCGTGGGCGACGCAATCGCCGTCGGAATGGCCGGAAAGCCCCTGTTCGCCCTCCCAAAAGAGGCCGCCGAGCCAGAGCGGTTGCGGATCATCCACGGGCGCGAACGCGTGCACATCGATGCCAATGCCAGTGCGGGGAAGAACCGGCATCAGCCTTCCACCCAGCGCATGCCCAAGGGGCCTTCCAGCAGGCCCTCGGCAATGATGAGGTCCAGGGGCGTGGTGATCTTCAGCGACTGGCTGGCACCGCGGACGGCGTGAACCGGGACGCCGAGGAGCTCGACGAGCATGGCATCGTCCGTCACGGCGGCGGACTGCTTGTCGTCAAAAAGCCCGGCGGCCTCATGTGCGCGCCGGAGCGTGGCGACCTCGAAGCCTTGGGGCGTCTGTACAGCCCTGAGCTGTTCGCGGGGTGCTGTTCCCGTGACGATCTCCGGAGCGATCCCCGTTTCGTGGTCCTCCGTGGCCGAGACGGTCTTGATCGTGTCCACCACGGGCATGGCAGGGATGACGGCCTTGGCTCCGGCAGCGAGGGCATCGGCCACCCGCTGGAAAACCCGCTCGGGCGTGAGCGCACGTGCGGCGTCGTGGACCAGCACGGCCTCCGTGCCGTCCTCCAAAGCAGCCAGACCGGCGCGAACGGAATCCGCACGGGTGGAGCCGCCGTCGACGATGGTCACTTCCGGTCCGCCGTCCACCAACTCAACGGTGAATCCGTCGATCAGTTCGCGCAGTTCCGTATCCCCCTTGGGCACGGCTATGCAGATCTGGCGGGCAATGTCCGCTGCGACCACGCCGCGCAGGGCGTGCATGAGGATGGCTTCACCGCCCAAGGGCACCAGCGCTTTGGGCATGCCGTAGCCCAGGCGCTCTCCTGTTCCTGCCGCGACGACAATGACGGCGGTGACCGAGCGCTTCGAAGGATGAGTCATGGCGTCAAGGTTACTGGGAAATACTTGAAGATACTCGGCAGGCCGAGTATCACCGGGTGCACCGGGGTATTTCCGGGCAAAAAGAAACCCGGCGGCGCTTTCGCACCACCGGGCATCAATTCTTAGGAAGCCAAGACCTCGTCAAGAACGCTTGCGGCCTTCTCTTCGTCTGTCTTCTCAGCCAGGGCCAGTTCTGAAATCAGAATCTGCCGTGCCTTGGCCAGCATGCGCTTCTCACCTGCGGAAAGGCCGCGATCGTGATCACGACGCCAAAGATCGCGAACGACCTCTGCCACCTTGATGACATCGCCCGAAGCAAGCTTCTCCAGGTTTGCCTTGTAACGACGTGACCAGTTGGTGGGCTCTTCCGTGAACTCGGCGCGGAGAACGTCAAATACGTGCTCCAAACCGTCCTTGCCCACTACGTCCCGGACCCCAACAAGGTCAACGTTCTCTGCTGGAACTTCAATGGTCAGATCACCCTGAGCCACCTTGAGCTTGAGATACATCTTCTCTTCGCCCTTGATGGTGCGCATCTTGATTTCCTCAATTTTTGCTGCACCGTGGTGAGGGTAAACTACTGTCTCGCCGACCTCAAAAACCATGTGGACTTTCCCCTTTCCCGCAGACTAGTCTATCACGATTAAGGCATACGACTGGCATCGAAGGGCCTCCGCACCCGCGCAAACAAAGGGAAAGAGGCCTTAAGGGGTCATAAAAGACCCCTTGACGAAAACCCTGAAAGATGCATTAGTCAATCAAAGTGACTGGCCCGTCCCAGCGGCCACACCTCGCCACAATGCCCTCCCGAATCCTCGTTTCGGGCTGTTTGCCGATAGGCTATGGCTGAAAACTTTCCAATGACTCTTGAGGAGTAGGTGTCGTGCGCATTCCTGCGATGAACACTGTCCAGCGCGGCAAGCTGGCAATGGCGGCCGCTGCAATCGGCGTCGGCGTTCTGTCCGTAACCGGCTGCGGCTTCGTCAACGCCCAGCAGACTTCGCACCAGTACTCGGCATCGGACGGGGTCAGGGCCGACCTCGGCAAGCTGCAGCTGCGCAACATCCTGATCGTCTCCAACGGCCAGAACCAGCCGGGCCGCGTCATCGGTGCCGTGTTCAACCAGGGCACCACCGACGCCACGCTGACCATCAGCGGCGCCAACGGTTCGCAGACCGAGATCCCGGTCAAGGCCGGCTCGGAAACCTACCTGAACGACCAGTCGGACGCGGCCGTCCTCAGCTCCGCGGGCACCATTCCCGGTGGCCTGACGCCGGTGACCATCCGCAGCGGTTCCGACTCCGCCACGGTCAACGTTCCCGTGGTGGACGGCACGCTCCCCGAGTACCAGAAGTACTTGCCCACCCCCAGTGGTTCGGCGAGCCCGAGTGGAACGGCCACTCCGACTGCAACCTCCACCGAGTCTGCAGCAGCCGGCCACTAAGGGCTGCACGCTACAAGCCATACAACAAAGGAAGGGTTCCGCTTCGGCGGAACCCTTCCTTTGTGTTTCTGCGAATGGTCTACGGCTCGAACTTGTAGCCCAGCCCACGGACCGTCACCAGGTACCGCGGCGCGGACGGGTCCGGCTCGATCTTGCTGCGGAGGCGCTTGACGTGCACGTCCAGGGTCTTGGTGTCGCCCACGTAGTCGGAACCCCAGACCCGGTCGATCAGCTGCCCACGGGTGAGCACACGGCCGGAGTTGCGCAGGAGCATCTCCAGGAGTTCGAACTCCTTCAGCGGCAGCGAGACCTGCTCGCCATTGACGCTGACCACGTGGCGCTCAATGTCCATGCGCACCGGTCCGGCCTGGACCGTGGAGGTGATCAGTTCTTCGGGCTCACCCTGCCTGCGCAGCACTGCCCGGACGCGCGCCACGAGCTCGCGCGAAGAGTACGGCTTGGTGACGTAGTCGTCCGCGCCGAGCTCCAGGCCCACCACCTTGTCGATCTCCGAATCCTTGGCGGTCAGCATGATCACCGGCACGCTGGAGCGCTGGCGCAACTGGCGGCACACCTCGGTGCCCGGCGTGCCGGGCAACTGGAGGTCCAGCAGCACCAAGTCGGCACCGTTCCGGTCGAACTCCACCAAGGCGTCACTGCCGTTGTCCACTACCTCAACGTCAAAACCCTCTTTGCCCAAAAGGTAGGACAGGGGGTCGCTGAAGGACTCCTCGTCCTCCACAATCAAAATCCGGCTCAAGCGCTGGCTCCTTGCTCTTGGGCGCCCGTGGCGCCCGCTTGTTGACTCGCGCGAGCTTGTTGGATCGCGCGTTGGGGTTCGACGACGGCGGCAGTCGCCGCCGGCTGTCCAGGGGAAGCGTCCGCGTTGCCCGCGGAAGGCGGCAGGGCGTCGTCGTCCTGGCCTTCCATCTCCGGCAAACGGATGGTGAACGTAGAGCCCTGCCCGGGTTGGGACCAGACGGTCACCTCTCCGCCATGGTTGGAGACCACGTGCTTGACGATGCTCAGGCCCAGGCCGGTACCGCCGGTGTGGCGGGAGCGGGCAGCATCCACGCGGTAGAAGCGTTCGAACACGCGTTCCTGGTCCTCGGGAGTGAGGCCCTCGCCTTGGTCAGTGACGGAGATGGCAACCACGCCTTCCCTGGTCCGGACACCTACGCCAACGCGGGTGTTCTCCGGGGAGTACCGGATGGCGTTGTCGATCAGGTTGCGCAGGGCTGTAACCAGGAGGTCGCGGTCGCCGAACACCAGGGCTTCGGAATGGCCACCCACCACCATCTGGATGTTCTTGCTCTCCGCGGGAAGTTGCGAACGGTCCACGGCCTCGGTGATCACGGTGTTGATGTCCACGGCGTGGCCTTGCTGCGCCACGTTGGCCCCTTGCAGGCGGGACAGCTCGATGATGTCCTGGACCAAGGCGGCCAGGCGGCCCGATTCCTTGTGCATGCGCTTGGCGAAGCGGCGCACGGCGTCCTCGTCGTCCGGGGAAGCTTCCAGGGCTTCGGCGAGCAGCGAGATGGCTCCCACGGGGGTCTTGAGCTCATGCGAGACATTCGCCACGAAGTCGTTGCGGATCTCTTCGGTACGCGTGATCTCGGTGCGGTCGTCAGCGAGGAGCACGATGTATTCCTGGCCAAGCATCGCCGCCCGGACCTGGACCACGATCGCGCCCTTGCCCAACGGGCCGCGCGGCAGTTCGTATTGATCCTCCAGGATCACGCCATCGCGGCGGACCTTCGCGGTCATGTCCAGGAGCTGCTTATGGACCACCGTGTGCCCGCGCACCAAGCCGTATGCGTACGCCGCAGGACTGGCACGGACCACGCCGTCGATCGCATCCACCACGACGAACGCACGGCCGACCACGGAGAGTACCTCGGCCGCCCCGTCCGGAAGCAGCGGTTCGGTGACGTCCAGGTCAACAATCCTGCGCTGCCGTTCACTGATCCTGAATGCGAGCATGCCAAAGACGCCCAAAGACAGGCCAACCAAGCCTGCGATGACACCTATAAGCAACGGATCCACCTGTCCAGCTTATGCTGTGGAAACACGGCAAAGCATGGTTCCTGCGCCAAACGCGGACGGTTCAACTAACGTTCACCTAAAGGTGCGCAACAGTTCATGGGCGGCTGCCACTGTTACTTGTTGGACTACCCATGGTTTTGAAATCCGGCCGCCACCACGGGCACAGGATTTCCAAGGAAAGGACGCCTTAGTGCGCAAGGTTTTTCAGGCGGAGCTCACCCAGGTGGGCGACGACCTCATCGAGATCTCCAAACTCGTTCACGAAGCAATCACCAAGGCCACCACTGCCTTTGAAGGGGCAGACATCGATCTTGCCCAGGACGTCATCGCGGCCGATGCCCGCATCGACTTCCTGCAAAACAGCCTGGACGAGCGTGCCATCGACATCCTGGCCCTCCAGGGGCCGGTAGCCAGCGACCTCCGCATGATCGTCGGCTCGCTGCGCATGAGTGCGTCGCTGGAGCGCATGGGCGACCTCGCACGCCACGTGGCACAGCTGGCCCGCCTCCGCTACCCCGCCACCGTCATTCCGTCCCCGCTGACCCAGACCTTCAAGGCCATGGCCCAGCACGACATCGAGATCGTCGCCAAGGTCATCGAGCTCCTCGAGACCCGCGACCTCGAGGTTGCCCGCGACATCCTCAAGATCAACATCGCCGTGGACGACCTCCACCTCAGCGTCTTCAAGGCCATCGCGGCCCCGGACTGGAACGAATCCGCGTCCACCACCGTGGACGTTGCCCTGGCCAGCCGCTACTTCGAGCGGTTCGCGGACCACGGCGTCTCCGTCGCCCGCAAGGTCACCTACCTGGTGACCGGCGAATGGCAGCCCGAGGGCTTCTAGCGCTGCTGCGTTAACTACGACGGCGGCCGGTCACCTGAGGTGACCGGCCGCCGTCGTTAATGCGAAAGGACCTATTTCTTACCCTGGTTGGCAACAGCCAGGATGGCTTCTGCCGCAGCTTCGGGGTCGAGGTAGGTGCCGCCCGGGTTGACCGGCTTGAAGTCCTCATCCAGTTCGTACACCAGCGGGATGCCCGTGGGGATGTTGAGGGAAGCAATGGCGTCGTCGCTGATGCCGTCCAGATGCTTGACCAGGGCGCGCAGGGAGTTGCCGTGGGCGGTGACCAGGACGGTCTTGCCGGCCTTGAGGTCTTCCTTGATGTCCGATTCCCAGTAAGGAAGCAGGCGGACCAGGACGTCCTTCAGGCATTCCGTGCGGGGCAGCGCATCGCCGAGGCCGGCGTAGCGGGGGTCGTGTGCCTGCGAGAACTCGCTGTCGTCGGAGAGGGGCGGCGGCGGGGTGTCGTAGCTGCGGCGCCATTCCATAAACTGCTCTTCGCCGAACTCGGCGAGGGTCTGGGCCTTGTCCTTGCCCTGCAAGGCACCATAGTGGCGCTCATTGAGGCGCCAGTCGCGCTTGACCGGGATCCAGCCGCGGTTGGCCTTGTCCAGCGCCATGTTGGCGGTGTTGATGGCACGCTTCAAGAGCGAGGTGTAGAGCACGTCCGGGAGAATGTTGTTCTCGACCAGGAGCTCGCCACCGCGGACTGCTTCACCGCGGCCTTGATCGTTCAGGTCAACGTCCACCCAGCCGGTGAACAGGTTCTTGGCGTTCCAGTCGCTGTGGCCGTGGCGCAGCAGAATGAGCTTGTAAGTCATGGTTTTCATCCTAGCCGAGGGGTCCTCCCCCTGCCGGGCGTTACGTTTCCCGACGCCCCCGTTCCGCGCCTGCTCCTGTTCCCGCCAGGCGTTCCTGATGTGCGCGTGCGGCGCACCCCTACCCGCGCAGCGCACCCCCGGTGGCGGGCGCATACGGCGCGAACAGGTGCGCCCACCTCGGACAACGAATCCGCGGGTCCCTGAGAAGCGCCAAACATGCACCCACCCAGCGCACCCCATTTGCCTATGCGGCGCACCCCTTCCCGCGCAGCGCACCCCATTTGCCCATGCGGCGCACCCCTACCCACCCAGCGCACCCACGGTAACGGGCGCACACGGCGCGAACAGGTGCGCCGGGTCCTGCAGCGATAAAGTGGGGGCCGTGGTGCAAAAGGCTGAACGGGTGGGCTCTCCCCGGAACAGGGGCGGAAAGCCGGTTGGCAACATCACCCGCGGCACCACGAATCCCAATCGCATGCGCCGCTTGGACAGGTGGCTGGCCGGTCCGCAGGCGTGGCGGCTGCGCACCGCCGTCGAACCTTTGGTAGTGGACCTGGGCTATGGCGCCTCGCCGGCCACCGCCGTCGAACTTTTTGAACGGCTGCAAGCCGTCCGCCCGGATGTGCGGGTCTGTGGGATCGAAATCGAACCCGAACGCGTCCGCACCGCGAAACCGCTGGAACGGCCCGGCCTGAGCTTCCAGGTGGGCGGCTTCGAAATTCCTGTGCCAGGCGATCCCGTGCTGGTCCGGGCCTTCAATGTGCTCCGGCAATACGAAGAAGCGGATGTGCCGGCGATCTGGGCACTGGTGCAGTCGCGTCTGGCTTCGGGCGGCCTGTTCATCGACGGAACGTGCGACGAAATCGGCCGGCGGGTCACTTGGGTGGCGCTGGATCCGGAACGTCCGCTGAGCTTGAGCCTTTCCGTCCGGTTCGGCAGTTTCGAGTTGCCGTCGGAGGTTGCCGAGCGCCTCCCCAAGGCCCTGATCCACCGGAACGTGCCCGGTGAGCCGATCCATACCTTCCTGCAGGCGATGGACCGCGCGTGGTTGGAGGCGGCGCCCCTGGCATCGTTTGGCAACCGCCAGCGGTGGACCGCCATGTGCCGGTCACTGCGTGACGCCGGATGGCCGCTTCAGGGTGGACCGTCGCGGTGGCGCTTGGGTGAAGTGACGGTGGCGTGGGAGGCCGTGGCGCCGCTCTGATTTACCAGGGGCCGTAAGGGCCGACGTTGCGGCCGCCACCACTGCCGGCCTCGCGGACAGCGGGGCGGACATCGGCGAGGTAAACGCAGGCTGCCGTGACGGCGGCCATCCCAAGGATAAAGAGGGATCCACCGAAGCCGCTCAACGTGATGATGCCAGCCAGGAGGGCGCCGGCCGTCAATGCGGTCCAGAATGTCTTGGTGCGCTTGGAAGCTGCTTCAAAGAGTGCAGGCCGGTGACGGAGGCAATCAACGAGTGCCCAAATTTCCAGAACCACGGCGAGCAATTCCAAAATGAAGTAGACCGCGTCGGTGAAGGCAAAAATCCAGAATTTGGTGTCCACGCCCTTTAGCCTAGCTGTCCAGCGACTTCAGCGCCTGCTCCAGGTCCTGCCAGAGATCCTCGATGTTCTCTATGCCGACACTCAGGCGGACCAGGTTCTCGGGGACGCTGAGTGGCTCCGCTGTGTGCCGGCGTCGACGTTCAATGAGCGATTCCACGCCGCCCAGCGAGGTTGCGGGCAGCCAGAGCTGGAGCGCGCGGACCAGTTGGTCGGCTGCATCAGCGCCGCTGCGGGCATCGTCGCCGGCGATCTGGATGCAGAGAATGGAACCAAAACCCTTCATCTGGGCTTTGGCACGTTCGTGGCCCGGATCGCTCGGGAGTCCCGGATAGCGGATGGCCTCCACCCGCGGGTGCGTGCTGAGGCGTTCCGCCAGGACAGCGGCGGAGGCCTGCGAACGCTCGATCCGCAGTGCCAGCGTGCGCAAACCCCGGAGGGCCAACCAGGCTTCGAACGGGCCGGCGATACCGCCGTGGATGATCCGGTGGTGGAGCAGCGCGGCACGCAGCTCCGGATTGGACGTCACCAAGGCGCCCAGGACCACGTCCGAATGTCCGGCCAGATACTTGGTCACCGAATGAAGTACGACGTCGGACCCCAGGCTCAGCGGCTGCTGCACCAAAGGCGTGGAGAAGGTATTGTCCGTGACAACGATCGCCCCGACTGCGTGGGCGGCGTCAGTTAACGCACGGACATCGGCGATGCCGAGCATCGGATTCGTGGGGCTTTCGAGCCACAGCAGGTCTGCGTTCCTGCCCTCTTCCGGGCTGATGAGGGCTTTGACGGCCTCCGTGTCCGAGATGTCCACGGGGCGGAGCTCGAAAGCTCCCTTTTCCGCGAGTTCCGTAGCCATGACCAGGGATCCCGCGTAGCTGTGGGTGGGCATCACCACCACGCCGCCGGCAGGAACCAACGACAACGCCGAGCTGACGGCCGCGAGTCCCGAAGCGTAGAGGAGGCCGGGGAGCGTGGCGCCTTCCAGCTTGGCAAGGGCTTCCTCGAACGGATCCCACGTGGGGTTGGCGTAGCGCCCATAGCCGCGGTCACCGTCGCCCAACGAACCCGTTCCGAAGTATGTGGAGGACAGGACGATGGGCGGATTGACCGGCTCGTCGTGCTTGCGTTCGGGACGGCCCGCAGCCACCACAAGGGTTTCCGGGGACAAAGCTGCGGCGTGCTCTTCGGAAAGGCTCATGGTTTCAGGGTAATCGTGGGCTCGGGTGTGGATGAAAGCCGTTACGTTTGCACCCGCTCGGTAGGCTGGATAAGTGAGTATTCAGAGTCCAGGCCTGTTCATCGCCTTCGAAGGCGGGGACGGAGCGGGCAAATCCACCCAGGCCGCACGGCTCTTCGACGCCCTTGAATCACAAGGACTGACTGTTCTGCGCACGCGTGAACCCGGCGGAACTCCCATCGGCGAAAAGCTGCGTTCCCTGGTCCTTGAGCACGGCCACGGCACCATCGATGCCCGCACCGAGGCGCTGATGTTCGCCGCGGCCCGTGCCGCCCACGCCGACCAGGTGATCCGGCCTGCGCTGGCTTCGGGCACCGTGGTCATTACGGACCGCTACATCGACTCGTCGGTTGCCTACCAGGGCGCCGGGCGTGGTCTGGGCGCGGAAGAAGTGCGGTCTTTGAATGAGTGGGCCACCGAAGGCCTCCATCCGGACCTGACGGTGCTGCTCGACGTAGACCCCTCTGACGGGCGCCAGCGCCGCACAGCCGGAGAGGCAACCGAGGACCGTCTGGAATCCGAGCCCGATGACTTCCACTCGGCCATCCGCCACGCGTTCCTCGATCTGGCTGCGGCCTCGCCGTCGTCGTACCTCGTCCTGCCGGCGGCCCTGGATATTGAGACGTTGGCTGCCCGGATCCTTGAGCGGGTCGAAGCCTTGCTTGGTGGGCGGGTCCCCCTGTGAGTGTTTGGGACGATCTCCAAGGCCAGGCGCCAGTGGTGAAGCAGCTTAAGCAGGCCGCCCAAGGCGAATCCGGCCTCACCCACGCCTGGCTCTTCACGGGGCCGCCCGGCTCGGGGCGTTCCAACGCCGCCAAGGCCTTTGCTGCGGCGTTGAACTGCGAGCAGCAAGACGTCAGCCTCCGCGGGTGCGGCCAATGCGCCGCATGCCACACCATTCTTGGCGAGACCCACTCCGACGTGACATTCGTGCGGACCGAGAAAGTCACCATCACCATTGATGAGGCCCGCGAACTGGTTTCCAAAGCCGGAGACAGGCCTTCCACGGGACGCTGGCGGATCATCGTCGTCGAAGACGCCGACCGCATGGCCGAGCGGACCACCAACGTGCTGCTGAAGGCGATTGAGGAACCAACGCCCAGGACCATCTGGATGTTGTGCGCCCCCTCCCCCGCGGACGTGCTGGTCACCATCCGGTCCCGCTGCCGTCCGGTCACCTTGCGCCTGCCGCCGGCCTCCGACGTCGCGGCTCTCCTGGTGCGTCGGGATGGCGTGGACCCGCAGCTGGCTGAACGGGCCGCCCGGGCTGCCCAAAGCCATATAGGCATTGCCCGGCGGTTGGCCCGCGACGCCGATGCCCGGGAACGCCGTCTGGAAACCGTCCGCATTCCCTTGGGGCTGCGCGGTGTGACGGCTGCTGTGATGATGGCCGAGAAACTGGTCAAGATCGCCACCGACGAAGCCAACAGTTCCAATGACGAACGGGACGCCGCAGAGAAGGTTGCCCTGCTGGCCAGTCTCGGGGCACCGGAATCCGGAACACTCCCGCCGTCCATGCGCAGCCAGGTCAAGCAGTTGGAGGACGACCAGAAGCGCAGGGCGAAGCGGTCCATTACCGACTCGTTGGACAGGACACTGACTGACCTGCTGTCCTTTTACAGGGATGTGCTCATCATCCAGCTCGGGAACGCCGTGGAGTTGGTCAACGTTGAACTCAGGGGCGACCTTGAAGAATACGCCCGCCAATCGCCTCCCGAGACCACCCTTGCCCGGATGGATGCCATCAACAAAGCACGCGTCCGCATCACCACCACCAACGTGGCACCGCTCTTGGCAGTGGAGTCCATGGCGACGAGCCTGATCCAGCAATAGGAGAATCCATGAAGTCCGCACGCCCCCGTGGGTTCGCCGCGCTCTGCCTGGCCATCGTTTCGTTGCTGGTCCTGAGCGCCTGCTCAATCCCCTTCCTGCCGGCCCCCAACGACAAGCCGTCCACCAGCACGGTTGATCCGTCCATTGCCGCCTCGGCCCCGAAGGGCCTGGAAAAGTACTACTCGCAGAAAGTGGAGTGGAGCGGCTGCGAGAACGGCTTCCAGTGTGCCAAGGTCCAGGTGCCGCTGGATTATGGAAACCCCGACGGCGGGGACATCACCCTCTCCGCCATCAAGCTCACCAGCAGTGGCAACAAGAAGGGCACCATCCTGGTCAACCCCGGTGGCCCTGGCGGCTCCGGCGTCGACTTCGTCAAGGACGGCGGCAAGACGCACTTCACCCAAAAGCTGCGTTCCAACTACGACATGGTTGGATTCGACCCCCGCGGCGTCAAGCGTTCCGCTCCCGTGACCTGCATGTCATCCGACGCCGAGCGGGACGCCGCACGGGAGAAGGTCTTCAAGGAGAACACCGACGACGGACTCGCCGCTGCCCTCGCCTTCAACAAGTCGGTGGCCCAGCAGTGTGTCCAGCAGACCGGGCCAGTGCTGGAACACATCGACACCGTCAGCGCCGCGAAAGACCTTGATGTCCTCCGCGCCGTGGTCAACGATGCGAAGCTCAACTACCTCGGCTACTCGTACGGAACCTTCCTCGGGTCCACCTACGCTGCCCTGTTCCCGGACAACGTCGGACGCCTGGTCCTTGATGGGGCCGTTGACCCGTCCCTCAGCAACGAAGACCTCACTGCCGGCCAAGCGGTGGCCTTCGAGAAGGCTATCCGCGCCTACACCGCCGACTGCTTGAAGCAGAACGATTGCCCCCTCAGCGGCAGCGTGGACAACGGCGTCCAGGAGATCAGGGATCTGATCCAGGCAGTGGACGATAACCCGCAGACTGCCAAGGACGGACGGCTGGTGACGGGCAGCGAGTTCGTCAACGGCCTGATCCTTCCGCTCTACGACGACCAAAGCTGGCCGGCCCTGACCCAGGCCCTGGCCAGCGCCTTCTCCGGCGACGTCTCCCAAATGCTGCGGATCGCCGATCTCGGCGCCGACCGCGAACAGAACGGGACGTACAGCTCCAACTCCAACTTCGCCTTCACTGCCATCAACTGCCTGGATTACCCCATGGTCACCGACACAGCGGACATGCGGGCCGAGGAAGTCCGCTTGACGCAGGAGTCCCCCACTTTTGGCGAATTCTTTGCCTACGGCGGCGTGACCTGCAAGGACTGGCCGTACAAGGCCACGCGAACGCCAGGTCCAGTGGATTACACGGGCTCGGCACCGATCGTCGTCATCGGCACCACGGGCGACCCCGCCACGCCCCTGGCATGGGCACAGTCGCTTCGCAAACAGCTTGAGAACGCGTCCTTGATTACGTGGGAAGGCGAAGGGCACACCGCCTACGGCCGCTCCAACTCCTGCGTCAGCAACGCTGTGGACGACTACTTCATTGACGGGAAGCAGCCGCAGGACGGGCTGAAATGCTGATCATCGCGTAGCGCTGTAGCGGAGAAGGCGGCGATCCGGCAGCAGTAACCCGCTCCTGCCAGATCGCCGCTCACGCTTTTCAGCGGGTCGCAACGCCCTCCGCGATGCCGAGCCGGGCGAGGGAGGCACGCAGTGCCTGGGCTGACTCGTGGATGAAGCGTTCGCCGTCATACGGAACCGCGCGCAACTCCGCCAGTGAAAGGGCCTCGCCGCGCTCCACCTTGGTTTGATATTCGGCGGCCATCCCGCGAATGCGGTCCACCTCAGCCAGCGACAGGTCCGGGTGCACGGCCAACCATTCCGGGTCGTCCAATCCGATGGGCAGGTGCAGGGTGGGGCCGGCGTTCTCGATGGAGAGCGGGAGCTCCGGGTTGGCTTCATGCAGGATGCCGAGCACTGTGTCCCAGTCGATGGAGCCTTGGCCGATGGGCGCGAAGGCCCGCCCGAACACCCCGTCCTGCTCCCCCAGCACAAAGTCCCTCAGGTGCGTGGCCCGGGTGTAGGGCGCCACGCGCCGGGCTGCGGCCACCGGATCTTCGCCGCGCGCCACCACGTTTGCGGTATCGAACGTGACGCCCAGGACGTCCGGGCCCACGGATTCGACGAGCCGCACCACCTCGTAGCTGGTGATCTCCTCGTGGGTTTCGATGTTCAGGTGCACGCCGTGCGCGCGGGCCGCTGGGGCGAGCAAGCGCAGGAACTTCTCGATGGCCACCAGCTGGTCCGGCCAGGGCGCGTCTGTACGGAAGCGGTCGAAGACGTAGTAGCCGGGCAAGCCGCGCTGGTAGTTGGCGCACGCGACCCACAGCTCGGTGACGCCGGCGGCCTCATGCGCAGCCTCGATCATCTTGACCATGCCCCGGGTGTAGTCACCGTCGCCAAGCCGGCGGACCTGGGGCGCCTCGGCGGCCGCGTAGGGATTAACCTTGGCCAGGCCCATCTGCAGGTACAGGCCCAGGTCATCGGCGCAGGCGCGCACCTCTGCCAGCAGGCCACGGTCCAGGGTTGGCGAGACGTCCATCACGGTGCGGAAATAGACACCTTCCATGCCCATCGCGTGGGCGCGTTCGAGGATCCGGACTGCGGAGTCCTCGGCCTCGTGGGGAATCTTGCTGCCATCGACACCAATACGCATTTTTCTTGTCCTTTATCTGGTTGTGGAAGTCTTGTGGAGCCTGCCGCGGGAACGGGACGGACCGGTCCCCGCGGCCGGCGCGGGGCAGCTAGCGGCCCCAGTTGTAAAAGGAGTACGTGGACGAGTACTCGAAGTGCTTGACCGAATGCGAAAGCACCGCCGTGAACTGGGCGCGATAGAGGATGATGGTGGGCGAACTGGCCCGCCAGGAATCCACCAGTGCATTGATGTACGGAAGTTGCGAATCGAGGTCGGAAGCGGCATTGAGCTTGTCCAGGAGCTCCGTGGTTCCGGGAATGCAGATGTGTTGGTTGTTGAACGTGCTGCCGCAGGTCATTTTCTTCCGCAGTTCGTAGGCAGCCACTGTGCCTCCGGTTTCGAACAGGAGCGCGGACTGGTACTTGCCGGTGTTGAACCGCGTGGCGAACGCCGTGGGGGTCTGCGAGTCGATGTTCACGCGCACCCCGATGTCCTCCCACGAGGACTTGAGGATGGTCGCCAGCGTGGACACCCCAGGCGAGGAAGGGTTGATCATGAGGTCGATCTGCGGATCCACCAGACCCGATTCCTTGACCAGGGCCCGGGCCTTATCCTTATCCAGCGGCCGGGGGGCCGAACGCTGCGCGTCGAAGCCGGGAATGCCTGGAACGAACGGTCCGTAGTAGCTGTCCGCGTAGCCGTAGGCCACGCTGGCCTTGATCTGCTCATACGGCACGGCATAGGTGAGCGCTTCACGCAGCTTCGGGTTGGCAGTGGTGCCTGAGGCGTTGTCCAGGGAAACCGTTACAGGCGCGAACGCCGGGGCGCTGGTGACCTTGCAACAGTCTTCCTGGCTCAACTGGTGCACCACATAGGGTGGCAGGCCCAGGGTCACATCGGCTTCACCGCGGCGGGCCTGCAGCATCAAGGTGGGGATCGAGGTGATGAAGTTGACCCGCACCTCGGCTTCCTTGGCTGGTTCGCCGTAGTAGTTCGGATTCCGGGTGAGGACGGCGTAGTTGTTGGCCACGTATTCTGCCAGCACGTAAGGGCCACTGCTGCTGGCAGTGTGCGAGGCCAGCCACTGGTTGGGCACGCCCTTCTTGTCTTCGCCATGCTCCTTGATGACCTTCGGGTCATAGATGGATCCGCGGCTCTGGGCCAGGGTGACCAGGATCGCCGGGTAGGCCCGGGAGAGTTCAAGGCGCACGGTCTCCGGGTCCACGACGACGACGTTGCTGATCAGCGGCGGATCCGTCAAGCCGATCTGCAGGCCCAGGGAGCCACAGCCGCCGATGGTGAGGTTGCGCATGATCGAATAGCGCACGGCTTCGGCGTCGAGCGGGTTGCCGTTGGCGAACTGCGCTCCCGGGTGCAGCTTGAAGGTGTACGACTTCCCGTCCGGCGAAACAGTCCACGAGCTGGCGAGGTCGCCTTTGACCCGTTCGGGCTCGTTGACTGCCACGAGAGTGCCGTCCTGCTGCGGCTCCTCATCGAGCCTGACGAGGCGGGCGTAGAAGTTGGTGGCAAAGCTGTTCTCGGCACCTGCGCACACGAACGCGGGATCGATGTTGGTCAGGGAGGCGGCCCAGTTCACCGTGAAGGGCCGCTCGCTCGCACCCGTTGACGTTGCGGGCTGGGCGCAGCCGGCCAGTACACCGGACAGGGCGAGCAGGCCCACGGCGGCGAGCACCGCCGTCGTGCGCTTCAGCAGCGCCCCGTTGGCATCTGCCATCCATTTCGGGAGGGTTAACATGTCACATTCCTTCCATGGCGACGGCCGTGCCCGCGGCGGCCACTGCCGCCGGAGTGCGTTGCTGTACCGCGCGGCGGCGGGCACCCGGCACGGCGTCCAGCAGGGCACGGGTGTAGGGGTGGGTGGTGTGGTCGAAGACGTCGGCTGACGTACCGGCCTCGACGATCTCGCCGGCCTTCATGACGGCGATGTTATGGCTCATGAGGCGGGCCACCGCGAGGTCATGGACGATGAAGAGGTATGTCAGGCCGAGTTCGTCTTGCAGGTCGCTGAGGAGATTGAGGACCTGGGCCTGGATGGAGACATCCAGTGCGCTGACAGGTTCATCGAGGACCACCAGGTCTGGTTTCAGGACGAGCGCCCGGGCGATCGCAATGCGCTGGCGCTGGCCGCCGGAGAACGCGAAGGGGTAGCGCTCGGCCTGCTTGACGCTGATTCCCACGCGGTCCAGGACCTCGGACACGCGGCGCGAGCGTTCGGCGGAATCAGTGACACCATGCACGATGAGTGGCTCTTCCACGAGGTCCGCCACGGTGAAGCGCGGGTCGAGGGAGCCGTTGGGGTCTTGGAAGACCATCTGGATCCGCCGGCGCATCTTGCGCATCCCGGCCTTGGACAGGCTGGTGAGGTTCACGCCGTCGAACTCGATCAGTCCACTGTCCGCGGCCGTCAGGCCCATGACGCAGGCCGCGGTGGTGGATTTTCCACTGCCCGATTCCCCCACCAGGCCCAGGGTCTGGCCTTGGCGCAGTTCGAAGGAGACATCGCGCAGGATCTGCGTGCGGTGCCTGTTGCCGATGCCCTTGGCATAGGACTTGTTGAGATTCTCCACCCGCAGGAGCGGGGTGGCGCTTGCAATGTTCATGCTGTCTCCCCTTCGGGGTCGTAGGCGAAGTGGCAGCGGACGACTGCGCCGTTGGTCAGGGCGCGCGGCTGCGGCCTTTCGATCGCGCAGCGTTCCTGGTCCCGGCCGATCGGGCAGCGCGCGGCGAAGGCGCAGCCGGGTTCGTCCACAGAGAGGTCTGGTGGCGATCCCGGGATGGCCGGCAGGGCGCCGCGCCGTGTGGTGGCGGGATCGATGACGCAGTCCAGCAGGGCCTTCGAGTACGGATGGCCGGGCGAGGCGAACAGCGCTTCGGTGGTGGTGCATTCGACGAACCGCCCGGCGTACATGACGTTGACGCTGTCGCAGAGTTCTTCGACGATGCCCAGGTTATGGGTGATCATCACCAGGGCGTTGCCGCGTTCGTCACAGATTTTGGCCAGCAGGTCCAGCACCTGCGCTTGGGTGGTGACGTCCAGCGCCGTGGTGGGTTCGTCCGCGACCACCACGGAGGGGTCGTTGGCGATGGCCATCGCGATGAGAACCCGTTGGCGCATGCCGCCGGAGTACTGGTGCGGGTAGTCGGAGAGCCGGCGGACAGCGTCGTTGACGCCCACCTCGCCAAGGAGGTCGGCCGCCATCTTGCGGGCGGTCTTCACCGAAACGTCCTGGTGCACCCGGATGGTCTCGACAAACTGGCTGCCGATGGTCATGAGCGGATCCAGTGCGGCCATCGGGTCCTGGAAGACCAGGCCGATGTCCTTGCCTCGGACCGCGGAGATCCCGGCATCGTCCAGGCCCACGATTTCCTTGCCTTTGAGCCTGACGCTGCCGCCGACAACGCGCCCGGGCGGGGGCACCAGGCCCATCAGGGACATGGCCATTGCGGACTTGCCGGATCCGGATTCACCCACAATGGCCAGCCGCTGCCCCTTGCGGAGGTCGAAGGAGACGTCCCGGACTGCATGGACGGATCCGATGGCTGTCACGAAGTCGGTCCGCAGGCCACGGACGCTGAGCACGGGGTCGTTGCGCCCAGGGTCGGCGCCGGCGTTGTCCGCCAGTCGTGGGATGGGAAGGGAGAGTGCGTTGCTTTGCATCAGCGTGCTCCTACTCGGGTGCGGGGATCAGCCGCGGTCATGAGGAAATCGGCCAGGAGGCTGACCACCACGTAGAGGACGGCCGCCAGCAGGAGCACGGCCTGGACTACCGCGAAGTCCTTCTGGATGATGGCGTCGGCGGTCATGGAGCCGATGCCGGGCCAGCCGAACACCTTCTCCACCAACAAGCTTCCAGCGAGGAGGTCGGCGAAGAGGAGGGAGGCGGCAGGCAGCAGCGACAGCAGGCCGTGCGGGGCCACGTGCCGGTTGTAGACGAGGAAGCGGCGCAGGCCGTGGCTCCGGGAGACTGCCACGAAGGTTTCCTGGAGGGTGCCTCGGAGCTGGTTCCGGTAGAGCCTGCTAAGGAAGGCAAACGGACCCAGTGCCACGATGGTCGCCGGCAGCAGGAGATGCCAGGCTGCGTTGGCGAAGGTGCCCCATTGTCCAGCCAGGAGGGAGTCCACGGTGAACATGCCAGTGACGTTGGGCGGCTTGAGCATGCCCGGCGAGAGCCGGCCCTCCGGCCCCGGGAAGATTCCGAGCTGGATGGACAAGACCATCAGGGCCAGCAAGGCGATCCAGAACGGCGGCGAACCCATGGCCAGGGAGGAGGCCAGGCGCACGGCCTGGTCCGGCCAGCGCCGTCGGGAATAGACGGCGAAGCTTGCCGCGAGCACGGCAGCGACGATGGCGATGATCACGGACAGCAGCCCGAGTTCGAGGGTGGCTGGAAGCCGCTGTCCGAGAAGCGTCCCCACGCTGTTGCCTGTGCTGTACGAGAAGCCGAAATCGCCGCGGAGCAGGGAGCCCATGTAGTTGCCGTACTGGACGAAGAGGTTATCGTCCAGGCCCATGGACTTGCGCAGGGCGGCGATGGTTTCATCGGTGGCAGTGTCGCCTGCGATGGCCCGTGCGGGGTCGCCCGGGACCTTGCGGAGCAGGACGAAGGTGAAGATCGAGGCCCCGAAGACCGTGGCCAGTGCCACGCCGAGGCGCTTGAGAATGGTGCTGGTCATCGCGAGACTCATTTCGCCTGGGTGAATTCGCCGCGGGGGTCCAGGACCTCACGGGCCCGGTCCGCGATGACGGTGGTCAAGGTAACCGCGGTGAGAAGCCCGAGGCCGGGGAAGCCCGCGATCCACCATTGGCCGGTGAGGAAGAACTGCTGGCCTTCGGTGATCATTTCGCCCCACTCAGCTGTGGGCGGCTGCGCTCCCAGCCCGAGGTATCCAAGGGCTGCCAGGGACAGGACAGCGGCACCGAATACGGCCGCCATCTGCAAGACCATGATCGGCACCAGATGCGGCAGCACGTGCCGGAACAGGACCCGTGCGGGGTGGGCGCCGATCGCCGTGGTGGAACGGATGAAGTCCTGGCCGTACAGGCGCATCACCTCGCCGCGGAGGGTTCTCATGTACCAAGGGAAGGAGTGCAACGAAAGGCCAATGACGGCCGCTGTGACGCCCGGTTTGAGCGCCATCGCGATGGCCATGGCAAGCAGGATCGCCGGGAAGCACAGGATCGAGTTGGTCAGCCAGGTGAAGAGCGTATCCACCCAGCCGCGCATGGAGCCGGCCAGGAGGGCGGTCACGCAGCCCACGATGGCACCGATGAGGGCGATGGTGAGCCCCGCCAGGATCGAGGTCTGCCCGCCGGCAAGGAATCTGGACATCACGTCCCGACCGGTATCGTCTGTGCCCATTGGATGCGCGAGGCTTGGGCCCTGGAGAACGGCGCCGAGGTTGATGGCATCGGGCTGGACACGCCAGAACAGCGGGCCGAGCAGTGTCAGCACCACCAGTGCGGCCAGCAGGGACAGCGCGAGGGTGAGCCTCCTGTCCCGCTTGAGGAAGCTGGTGAAGGGCCGGCGCCTGGCCGGGGCAATCGCGCGCGGAGCGGCTATTGCTGTCATGAGAGTCCTTCCTCTCCGGAGAGGATCGTGGCCGGGGAAGCTATCCCGGCACCGATCGTTGTGAGGATCCGCCGCAGCGTTGCGGCGGATTGGAGCAGATGGCGACGGCGTTCAGCAGGGGCAGGATCTTCGTCCCAGCCGGCGAGGGGCGGGATGTCGCCTCGCGCCACGCCGTCACGTGTCAGAACCTCGAGGCGGGCCAACTGGCCGAGTTCCGGGGCATCGAGGTGGGGTTCGTAGCGGAACCACGAACGGTCGAATATGGGGGTGTCGAACTTGCCGCGGTGTTGTTCGAGCGTGAAGTCACGCACCCCTGCGGACAGCAACGTCCCAAGGAGGATGTCCCAATCGAGGACGCCTTCGCCGAGGGCGCGCAGGCGGCGCCGGTAGCCGTGCGGCACTGCGAAGAGGACAAGGTCTTCCAAGTGGGTCATGCGGATAGAGGGACCGAGGGCCTCGGCAACCGCGTGTGGGTCTTCTCCGCGGACCACGAGGTTGGCGACGTCTAGCCCGATGCTGAAGACGGCGGGATCGAGGCCCTGCACCAACCGCAGGACTTCACCCGAAGCAAGGTCCTCATGGGTTTTGACGTTGATCCTGGCCCCCGTATCCCGAGCCTTCGCCGTAAGGGATTCGAGGTTTGCCAGGATCAACCGGAGCTGCGCCGCGTGGTCCAGGGAGCGTCCTTGCTCCACGAGGCCTTCCCGCACGGAACGGGTGTGGACAAAGAACTCCTTGATGCCAAGTTCCAGTCCCCGCGACAGGGCGCGGTGCAGTTCCTGCCGAACGGCCGCGGGTTCACGGGCCGGGCCCGCGCAGCCCAGTCCGAGTTGAAGTTCGACGCCGGCGCGCCGGGCTTCCGCCGCAACCTCGTCGAGCGTGTCCTCGGTTTCGCCCGAAAGTTCCGCGGCGATGGTGTTCAGGACGACGAGCGTGAAGCCGTCGTCGACGGCCTGGCGGAGTGAATCAAGCAGAGGCAACTCCTCCATTCCGGGATAGCGGGTGAATTGGATGCCGAGTCGAACGGCGGGAATTTCCCGGTCTTCTGGAGACCTCGAGCCAGGAAATATTTCTGTGATCTGGGCCATAGCGAACAAGATACACTCGTCAGACGTCTTACGAAAGAGTAGATTTTGAAACTCCCATGTGAGACGCTTCGTGAACGTAGAAATCTAAGGGGGCACCATGGCGGTGAACGGCAAGCGCAGTGTGGTCGAGGAAGCAATCGACGACATCCGCCAACGGATTCGGCAGGGCGAATGGGGATTGGGAGACCGGATCCCGCCCGAACCCGAACTGGGCAAGGCCTTGGGACTGAGCCGTGCTCCTTTGCGCGAAGCACTGCGTGCACTGGTCCACGCAGGCCTGCTCGTTACCCGGCAAGGCGATGGCACCTTTGTGGCTGCCGTCAACGAACAGGAGATCGCCCTCCGCAAGAGCTTCCAGGACGCAGATCCACTCGAAGCTGTGGAGGTCCGGCGCAGCCTGGACGTGCCGGCAGCTGCCCTCGCGGCGCAGCGGCGGGACAAAGCCGACCTGGACAAGCTCGAGGACGCCCTCAGCCGCCGTCGTTCTGCCGCCGAGGCAGGCGACATGGAGGGTTTCCGGGCGGCCGATATCGATTTTCACCGTGCCGTGGTGGATGCCGCGCACAACCAGCTCTTGGCCGGGCTCTACGGCTCCCTGGCCGAGAACGTCGAGGGCGCCTGGACCACCCCCGCCGTCGGCGTCGAACGGGCAGCCCATGCCGGGCACGACAACCACGACGATCTCTTCGAGGCCATCCGGGACGGTTCCGCGCAGGAGGCCATGCTGGTGGCCGGATCCATCCTAGACAACCAGGCACACTACTTGGAGAACAAATGATCACGCGCATCAAGGCCGCCTTCGTGATCGGCTATGCCGACGGCGACCACTGCATCCTGCCGGACGCCGAGCTGGTCCACGAGGACGGGACCATCCTTTTCGTCGGTCGGAACTACTCCGGCACGGTGGATGTGGAGATCGACGCCGGAGAGGCGATCGTCTCCCCTGGCTTCATCGACCTCAACGCACTGGCTGATATCGACCACGCCATCTTCGACTCCTGGCCGGACGCTTCCCGCCGCCTTGGCCTGGTCTGGTCCGAGGCCTTCTTGCGGGATCGTGGAGCCGTTTTTACCCGCGAGCAGGCCCGCTTCCGACGCGAGTTCGCGCTCTCCCAGCTGGTGCGGAACGGCATCACGACGCTCATGCCGATTGCCTCAGAGAGCTACCACGAATGGTGCGAGGACTACGATGACATGGCGGACACCGCCGAAGCTGTTGAAGCCCTTGGCGTCCGCGCCTACCTCGGACCGAGCTACCGCACAGCGGTGCCTTATACGGATGGCACTCGAGTGCTGCTCCACGAAGACGAACGCCGTGGCCTGGCGGGGCTCGAGGACGCCGTCCGCTTCGCGCAGGATTACGAAGGACGGGCCGGCGGACTGATCCGAACGGCACTGCTGCCCGCGCGGATAGAGACCCAGACCGAACAAACGCTGCGCCTGACCCGCAAGGCCGCTGATGAGCTGGGCATCCCCGTGCGCCTGCATGCCGCCCAGGGGCTCTTCGAAATCGAGACCATGATCGCCCGGACCGGCAAGCGCTCCCTGCCGCACCTCGCCGATCTCGGCTTCCTGGGCGAACGCACCTTCATCCCGCATGCCTGGACCGTGCCGGGCCACCCCCTCATGCCTGCAGCTTTCGGCAGTGGGGACGATCTCGCACTGCTCGCGGACTCCGGCACGAGCGTCCTGCTCTGCCCCATCCCGATGGCCCACTACGGTGGAATGCTGGACAATTACGACTCCTACCGCGCACGCGGCATCCGGATCGTGCTGGGAACGGACTCCGCCCCGCCGAACATGATCCGCGCCATGGACCTGGCCATGGGTATGACCAAGGCCAGCACCGGAAACCGCACCAGCGCCCAGGCCGCGGACCTGTTCCGTTCAGCCACGCTGGACCCTGCCGAAGCTTTGGGCCGCCCGGACCTCGGACGCCTAGCCCCCGGGGCGCAGGCCGACTATTTCGTGCTGGATCTGGGCGGCCGGCACATCGGCCCGTACGGCGACCCGATCCGGACCATGGTGATGAACGCGGACGGACGCGACATTACCCGTGTGGTGGTGGCTGGCCGCACCGTGGTCGACGGCGGCGAGATCGTTACCGTCGACACGAGCACGTACCAGGAGCGCGCCCAGGAATTCCTGCAGCTCTACATCGCCTCCCTAAGCGTCTCCGATTACGCCCGCCGGTCCACCGAAGAACTCCTGCCGCCAAGCTTCCCCCTGCGCTGAAACCCTGTATCCGCACTACGAAAGGAAACTGTTTTGACCGCCTCTTTTGAAATGCACGGAGTCAACCGGCTCAACGAGCTCCCCCGGGAAGAATTCATCAAAGTGATGCTCGAATTGTGTCACCTCCCAGTAGAAGCCTGGGCAATCGACGTCGACCGTCAGCGGCCGTTCAGCGACTTCGACGATTTGATCGCGAAGGCGCGCTCATCCGTCACGGCCCTGAGCGATGCCAACGTTGTCGCTGCCCACGTTGGGTTGAGGCGACTGGGAGCCAAGCACGACGGCTTCAGCGGCCGGCGACTGCGTTGGGCCAAGCAAGAATCCGCGCGCATGGACAGGGGCGACGAAGCCCTTCAGGCCCTCAACGAGGCCCAGGATGCCTACGAAGCCAAGTTCGGCCACGTCTTTCTCATCAGTGCAACCGGACTGACCAACGATGAGATGTTGGCCGCGCTCCACGCGCGTTTGGCCAACTCATTCGAAGCCGAGTGCGACGCTGCCAGGGAGGAACTGCGCAAGCTGGTTGCCCTTCGCCTCACGAGGCTCGTTCAGGAATTGGACGATCCGGAAGCCGCCCTCACTGAGGCGTAACTTGCCGCTGCAGAACGACGACGGCGAGGCGCCCTGTCCGGGCGCCTCGCCAACTGGGAAATCGGCCTGAGTAGGCACTGGCACTTTCGGTGCAGCCTGGCAGTGCCTGGTCAAAAATGCCGCACTAGAAGTGCCGTGCCTCATGCTTTTCAAGCAGCAGCGGCAACTCCTTAATCGAATCCACCACCACCGTGGCTCCAGCAGCCCGCAACGTTGCCTCAGAATGTGAACCAGTCAGCACTCCGGCCATGAGTGACGCACCGGACCGGACCCCGGACAACATGTCCGAACTCGTGTCTCCAACCACGGCAACCTCGCGGACGTCGTCCAGGTCCAGGGCCAGCACGGCGGTCAGGATCATGTCCGGATAGGGACGGCCACGGCCTGCGTCGGCAGGGCATAAGCTCAGATCGGCCAGGCCCATCCACCCGAGGGATTCCAACACCATGTTCTGGGTATGCCGCCCGAAGCCCGTCGCCAAGCACACGTGCATGCCTGATTCCCGCATCCAATGGATGGCGTCCTCCGCCCCCGGAATGGCGCGGACGCCGCCGTCGTCAATCAATTCGTCGTAAACCAGCTCGAAAGTCTTGTTCGCGCTCTCGGCCGCCGAGGCGTCGTCGAAAAGGTGGCTGAAGACCGTCCGCTTGGAGAAGCCCATGGTGTCCCGCGCATAGCCGAGCATGCTCTCAAAGCGGGTGCTTCCCGGCTCCACTCCGTGTTCGGCCAGGGCCCTGGACATGGCACGTTCGGTCCGGCCGTCGTCGGTGATAGTGGTTCCCACCATGTCCACTACCGCGAGCCTGAGCCGGTTGGGCGTGTGGTTGGTGTCCCTGGTCAATGCGTCCCCGGTCATTGCGCGGCTCCCTCGGCGAGTACGGCGTGCCGGACTGCCCCGGCAACAGTTGATTCCCCAGCTTCCGGCGGAAGGGAAAAGATGGCCTGAACCCGGCCCGACGCGCGGGTGAACATCCCCGCAACGGCCGCCGCCGTCGTCGTTTTGACCCGGGCGCGGTGCCTCTATTACAGTTATGTCTTGCGTGATCGGCCGGGAAACCGGTGATGGACGCGGTGCTTCCTTAGCTCAGTCGGTAGAGCGTTTCACTCGTAATGAAAAGGTCATCAGTTCGATTCTGATAGGAAGCTCGGTTGAGAACCCCTGGAAATCAAGGATTTCCGGGGGTTTTCTTGTTTTTCTTGACAAACCGTGATTCCCATGCTTTCCCTGAGTTTTCGAACGATTTAGAGCGTGTTCGTCAGTTTTTCGTCACCACGCTCATAATCGACCGGACCCCGGGATATCATCTGGAGGTGCCTGTGAACCCGCTGCCAGCAGAAGCCTACGAGGCCCTGGCGGACGCCCTTGCCAAGATCTTTTGGCATAAGAAAGCCTTTGAGCGTTATATCCACCTCATTCTTCGGGATCGTCCCGAGCTGATTGCTGGGCTCCCTTTCAGCGAGACAAAGAGGCTCGTGGCGAATGAACTCGTCAATCGCCTTGCTCGCAAGGAAGGAAAGTACCGGGACTTCACACTCTCCCTGATGCGGGAGGTAGCTGCCATGCAGGACTTTCCGAACGTCGTGTCCGTCAGGGATCGCCCGGAGCTACTTTCCGCAGCGCAGGATGCCGTGGCCCGTCTGGGGCGGATTTCAAGACCTCTGGTAGCCGATCATGAGGCTGCGGAAAAGATGCGCAACGAGGCGCAGCAACGGCGGGCGAAGGCACAGTCGATGCAGCGGGAGGCGCTGCAACTTACAGAGCTTCGACAGGAATTCCTTGGTCTTGGTGGAGCCTCAGGCCCGCAACAGCGCGGAAGAGACTTCGAAAGGTTCTTGGACCGTCTGTTCGTTATGTTTGATCTGGCCCCGAGGACTGGGTACAACGTGGATGCCGACCAAATCGATGGGGCTATCAGCTTCGACAGTGACGACTACATCATCGAAGCGAAGTGGTTGGCCAAACCGGTCGAGCGGCACTATGCCGATTCATTCGCGAAAAAGGTCGAACGCTCTGGAAAAAACGGTCTGGGCCTCTTCATCAGCGCGTCCGGGTTCTCGTCTGGGTTCATCCAGACATTTTCCCGTAGCACACCCTTCATCACAATCGATGGAGTCGACCTCTTTGCCGTCCTTGACGGCAGGTTCCGGCTGGATGATCTTCTCCGCGCAAAAAAGCGCCATGCGAATGAGACAGGTAGCTGCTTTCTACCCGTGAGCTCGCTAATAAGTTGACTGACTTCCGCTGGGGATTGACCCCTAAGACCGAGAAGCCTTCCCGCCTCCCCGTCCTGACGCCGCCACCAAAAGTGACGTCTGGGCCGAATAGGATAGCTCAATGACTGACGCGTCTATGGGCGGTGCTCCTGCGGAGTCGGAGACCGCGCCGACGGCCCAACACATACTTAGTCTCTACGAGATTATCGGCCAAGCAGACGAAGACATCCCCGAGATCGGAACCCTTGACCATCTTGAGGATGCGCTCCGAAAACTCGCGCAACGATTCGCCGTTCACTCTGCTTACGATGTTCTTGAGCTACTAAAAGATGGCGGTTCGGCTCTGCTTGCGGGGTCGGTGTCACGTGCGATTCTCGAAACTGCCGTCAGTGAGCAGTGGTATCAATCGCGCCCCGCCGAGGAGTTTCCTAGGAATGCCACGCTCGCAATCGAGCGCGACAACATTCGATCAGTTGTCGCTGAACTTGAAGTGTCAGTCCCGAACCTTGCCCGTTGGAATAACCCGATTCCTGATCTTCGCTTCGCGCATGCTGCTAGTGGGCCAGCTTTGCCAAATCTTCAAACTGACTTGTCGGGCAGGGCGAGAACTTCAATCGAGCGGATCACCGCGTTGCCCGCCCCGATAGTGGATCTATTAGCCATGTGTTCTCATGTCAGCCACACGGCACTTTGGATGGCGGCTAGCGACGATGGACTGGAACTTGGCGTCTCGCCTTCGGTGAGTTTTGGCGCAATTATCAGCCAAACTGCTGGGACAGCACTTGCTGCTATCCGAGGACTCAGCGGTCCCGCCCTGTCAGACCTCGTGGACGCCGCGACGCTCATGCACGAGTTTGAGATAAAGCCCTCGGCTGGCAAGGACCGGCTTGTGGAGTCCATGCGGGCCAAAAAGCCCGCAAAGAACGCACAGGTTTGGCTCGAAGCTCAGCCGCTACCGGCGTTGAATGACTTGTTAGACGAGGTTAAGGTCAAAGCCATGGAAGTATGGCGCATCATCAATGATGCTCCGAATCCGTTTCAAACCGGCAACCCTGTTAATCTCACTTCTGCACTTCCCTATCTTCAGGCCAGAGACTTGCTGTGGCAGGTAATCAAAGCTGTCCATGGGCAGGCTCCTCCGCTCTCCTCGCCGGCTGCGGCGCGAATGCTCTTGGAGCAAGCAGGCGACATGATGTGGCGGCTGTCCGACTCCTCCGACGAACAACTGCGGGCACGCTATAACGCCCAAATGGATTCCGCTACCGACAGAAAAGAAAACCTCTACAACTCTTTGCGAGCCAGGACTGCGTCGCCCGACGCCGTTGAGAAGCTTCTATACCCGCGAGGTCGGGGAAATTTCGCAATCGATACGCGGCGACAGGCTCGCGGAGAAGAGACAACAGAGATCCCCTTGCCTCGGATCCTGCTCGGCGGGCTCGTCCTCGGTGTCGCCGAACCCAACTGGGGCGAGTTGGCATACAAACTGCTTACGCAAGTGGCACATGCGACTCCCCTGGGTTTGCTGCACTCCTTCGCAAGGTTTGACGAGTCCACCCAACAACACACGCTCAGCCACGAAACGACTGCCCTAGCGATTGACGCTGCTTGCATTGGCATTGTTTACGTAATGCGCGGACTTGCGCCATTGATCGCCCATCAGGCGAACCTGCCGCAACCGGATGCATGGCTCGAGGAGTTGCGCATAGCGGTTACCGACGTTCACGCTGCAGCTATGTTGGTACATTTTCTCGGTTAGTACCTAAATGCTGGCGCTCTGGGCCACGCGTCAGTAGAAGTAGTTGCGGAAACTCCCACCCATCACAAATCGCCTGTCTTCGGAGTGAGGCAAACGGGTGCTAAGGGGATGCCGGTCTTCAGGCGGCAGCCTTGGAATCGGTGTTCGTCCTTCGGGACGACTTGGGCCGCAGTGGTCGGCTGTCGGAGACAGCCGACCGGAGGGAGCCGATGCTGGCGCAGATGACGAGGATAATGGCAACCGTGTCTACCATGTCGATGCTCTGACCCAGGATTGTGAAGCCAGCTACGACAGCCGTCACTGGAGCCAGGGACATGAGAATTGAGAACGTGGACTCCGGGAGCTTGCGCAACGCGTGCATTTCGAGGGCATACGGCACAGTCGAGGATAGGACAGCGACTAGTGCCCCGAGTATGAGGACATTTGGCTGGAATACCTCCGTCCCAGCGGAAAAGAGCCCTAAGGGAACGGTCAGAATGGCTGCAAAGCACATGGCCAGGGCCAGCCCATCGAAGTTGGAAAAGTGGGTACCTGCCTTAGCTGACAGCAGAATGTAACACACCCACATTCCAGCCGCGCCCAGGGCTAGACAAGCACCAAGGGGATCTAAGCCTGTGGCACCCCCCACCCCAAGCAGCGCAACTCCTCCTAGCGCCACCATGGCCCACAACCAACCTGATAGCCGCCGGCTCATCACAACCGACAGGACCAGTGGGCCGAGCAGTTCCAAGGTGACCGCGGTTCCGAGTGGCAGCCTCACCAAGGCCAAGTAGAACAACACGTTCATCCCTGCCAAGGCAACCCCGAAACCTCCAACTACCGCCCAGCTACTCAATCCATGTCCGCGCAAGCGCGGGCGGATTAATGCGGTTAGGACGAGCGCAGAAAAGCCTAGGCGCAACCCCGCCATTCCCAGAGGTCCTGCTGAAGGAAAAAGCAGCACCGCCACCGAGGCGCCGATCTCTTGACACAACAGTCCCCCCATTATCAATCCCGCAGATCCCATGGCAGTCGCCCCAGGGCGACCCGTTGAATTCTTCATGTCACCCACCGTAGAAGTTCAGATATCGAGGTGGGAAAGGCCTATTAGGCGGGGGTTATAACCTAGAGACATGACGATTGATGCCCGCCACCTCAGGGTATTCCTCGCAGTGGCCGCAGAAGGAAATTTCACAAGAGCCGCAGCAGGACTCCATGTCAGTCAGCCAGCACTTTCGCGAACGCTACGCCAACTTGAGAAGCACCTCGGACTGACTCTCATCGAGCGTTCAACTCACCACGTGGCGTTGACAGCGGAGGGTGAGAAATACCGTCCGCGAGCAGCGACGGCAATCGCCGCGCTGGATGCCGCCTTGGACCCCGCCCGGGCCGCGAGACCACTCCGACTGGGTCATGCATGGTCAGCCCTCGGACCGCACACTGGGTCACTCATTTCGCGGTGGCAGGCAACTTATCCTGACATTCCTCTGGTGCTGCGGCGTATCGACGACCGACTCGGTGGACTCTCCACCGGACAGTCCGACGTGGCGGTGGTAAAAGGTGCGGTCAAAGTGCTGGGCGTTGAGACCCTTCGCCTCTTTGCAGAGGAGCGCGTAGTCGCACTCCCCACCACTCACCCGCTTGCAGAACGAAAACAACTCGCTCTCACCAATTTGGTGGATGAGACGATTGTCATCAATACCGTCTCCGGAACAACCACGTTGAACCTCTGGCCCTCAAGCAGTCGTCCGAGTCACTCGATTGAAGTAACCAACACCGACGACTGGCTTTCAGCCATCGCCTCCGGTTCCGGCGTCGGCATCAGCACGTCCTCAACTGCCACGAACTACAACCAAACTGGCGTTGTGTACAAACCTCTTACCGATGCACCAGCTGTTGATGTGTTTCTGGCTTGGACCGACCCACCTGGGCATCATGCTGTCCCGTACCTGATCAGCATGGCAGCAAGCATCCTCGGCCCAGACCACAAAGTGACAACGTAGTAGTACACAACGGGACCGTCTGAGTAACGATGTGTGGGATTCGGCCTAATCCGAAGGAAACGGCCGGGCCCGAGTCCATGGCCGAACCGACAGACATCATTATGGATCCTGTTTCCGGTTTCGCCTCCACATGACGTCGCGAACCTTGCACTGGAGTCGGGCGGCGGGTCGATGAACTTGGACGGGAGTTTTCGCAAATTTCCGGGTCGTGTTGTGGCAATCGACGTGAGCTATATCAATTACGAAGTTTCCACGCCGGGTTCGGGATTGTCCCAACCACGTCGTTCTGCACTTCGAATAGCGTCAGGGCATACGCCTTATGGAGGGAACACGCTTGCGCATCCTTATTGTCGGATCGACAGGACTGCTGGGAACTGCCTTAGCCAGGGCTCTTGGCGCGCCCGGTCAGGGTCATGAGATTCTGGGAGCCTCCCGCCGCTCGGTCGTTCCCGTCGACTTAACAGATCCAGTTTCCATCGGCGAGCTGTACCGCACCGTAGGAGAGATTGATGCCGTAGTCTGCGCGGCCGGCTCTGCACGAAAAGGGGCCCTCGCAGACCTTTCCTTTGACGACACTAGTGCGAGTCTCGGGGACAAGCTGCTAGGGCAGATTGAACTCGTCCGACAAGGCCTGCCATACGTCGCTAATGGTGGAAGCTTCACACTTGTAAGCGGCATCACAGCATATGAACCTATCCGAGATTCATCCCTTTTAGCGGCGGTGAACTCCGGCATAGATGGCTTTGTGCGAGGTGCCGCCGTCGGTCTTCCCCGAGGGATTCGTATCAATAGTGTCAGTGCCAGCGTCTTCTCGGAGGCGTGGGACGCATACGGGGCAGATTTTCCAGGCTTCGCACCCGTTTCCACAGCCGAGGTCGCACGTGCGTTCGTCAAGTCGGTCGAAGGAGTTCAGACCGGCCAAACATACCGCGTCGGATTCTAGACTTCGCGTCCGTCTGTGAATTCGATGAAGAACGTACATGCTTCTTGGGTTCTTGACGATGCAACAACGTCCCTGCCTAGGTCAGGATTGAATATCTGAGACCTGCAACCAGGGACTCGGGCCGCCGCTCATCCACGGCGTTATAACCGCAGGCATGCCGTGGCGCGTGTGAGCAGGATTTCCCTGAGTAAAGAGCCAGGGTTATGAGACGACAGGGACAATCAAATGACGAGAATGCTGATCATCGGACCTCCGGGTTCGGGCAAAGGTACGCAAGCAGAGCGAATTTCCGAGCGCCTCGGCCTAGTCGCCATCTCCACCGGTGATATTTTCCGTGCAAACGTCAAAGGCGAGACCCCGCTGGGTATCGAAGCCAAGATGTACATGGACGCGGGCGACTTCGTTCCGGACAGCGTCACCAACAAGATGGTCCGCGATCGCCTGGGCGACAGCGACGTGGAGAACGGCTTCCTCCTGGATGGTTACCCGCGCACCACGGCGCAGGTTGACTACCTTGACCACATCCTTGCCGAGGCCGAGCAGGAGCTCAACGTCGTGCTCCAACTGACTGCCAACGACGAGGAACTGGTTTCCCGTCTTCTGGGTCGCGCCAAAGAGACCGGCAGGTCTGACGACAATGAAACCGTCATCCGTCACCGCCTTGACCTTTACCACGAGCAGACCGAAGTCGTTGTTGCGAAGTATGCAGAGCGTGGCATCCTCACCCAGGTTGACGGCATTGGTGCCATTGATGAGGTCACCGACCGTGTCCTTGCGGCCCTGAAGACGGCCGCGTCAGCAGGCTGAAGCCACTTGAGCGGAGGAGTTCAGATCGATGAGGCCGAGGACCGTGGAATGACCATTGGTCCTCGGCCTCATTGTTGCCGTGGTTTGAACGACCAAGTCCCTAGGTGGGCTCCCCCGCTGCTTCAGGTAAACGATGTGAGCGCTGGGATTCATGGGGACGAACGCGAAGCATTGAGAGGGTCGTCAGCGTCATAACGACTGTGCCATCTTCGCGATAGACCTCGACGGCAGTGCTTATGAGGCCTCGGTCAGGTTTTGAACGTGATCTTCTCGCGGACACCACAGTGAATTGGGCCGATAGAACGTCGTCTGGTCTGACAGGAGTTGTCCAGCGCAGATCATCCACACCTGCGCCGCCTAGTGTCGCATCTTGGTTGATGTAGCAGTTGGCGAAGATCCTCATCATGAGAGAAGCCGTATGCCAGCCTGATGCGATCAGGCCCTGGAAGGGGCCTTCTGCTGCTTTGCTGGGATCGGTATGGATCCATTGAGGATCGAAGCGTGCGCCGAAGTCGATCACCTCTTTCTGATCGACATATTCACTGCCGGCGCGGAGGACCATGCCCGGGAGGTAGTCCTCGAAGTATCTGTCGTTAACCGGGACGGGGAAGTCGTTGTTCACTTAGGTCCTCTCGTTTTGACCAGTGAGTCTGTCCGTCCCGGTGTGCGGTGGCAGCGCGGAAAGCACCGCATACCGGGTCTTTGGATGAACCTGCTTGGCAGCCTTTGCCGGCGGATCAGGAGATCTCGGCCATTTCCGATTCGCGAGATGCACGGGTGTCTGGGCGAGGGAAGAGCACCAGCGCGCTGACGGCACTGACAGCGAACACCAAAGCGGTACCCGCTGTGACGGCCGTGATCCCCCACGGTGTCGTCACCAAAGCAGTTGCGATGAGGGGGACGAATCCTCCTAGCACTGCTGCCAGCTGCATGCCCAGGCCACTGACAGTGGCACGCGAGTCAACCGGGAGCGTCTCAATGAAGAAGGCCGGGGTGATGCCGTTCAGCGCAGCGTGACCCGTCGCCGTGGCGGTGATCATCATGGTCATGATGAGCAAGAGGTTGCCTGTGCTGACTGCCCCGAAGTACAGAAACATTGTGATGGCATAGCAAGCGAGGCCAACGATAATGAGCTTCTTGCGGCCAAAACGGTCCGACAATGATCCCCAGACCGGGTTCATGAACATTACCGCCAGAGCTGCCCCGGCGACGACCCACAGCATGGCAGTGCGGTCGACTCCGGACTGAACTGCAAAGCTCAAGCTGAAAACGGTGAGAACGTACCAACCGACGTGGACTGATGCGTAGACGAACATGACACCCAGGGTCTGCTTGAGCTGTCCGCTGAAGGCTGCCCGGATGGGGCTACGCTGCCTCCCGGTCGATTTGGATTGTACGAACTCAGGAGCCTCGTGGAGGGAATTCCTGACAAACATTGCAACTAAGACGATGACGGCGCTGGCCAGGAAGGGAATCCGCCAACCCCATGACATGAACTGATCGTTGGGCAGTAGGGAGACCAGGGCGAAGACGCCGGTCGCCAGCACGGTACCCGCTTGGGTCCCGGCGGTAGCAAACGAACCAAAGAAGCCGCTCCGGCCAGCCGATGAATGCTCCACTGCCAAAGTCATGGCTCCGCCTTGTTCGCCGCCAACAGCAAGGCCTTGAACCAGGCGCAGCGTAACGAGCAGGATTGCTGCAAAGTCGCCAAGCGTCTCATGCGTGGGGAGAAGTCCCATCAGGACGGTTGCGCCGCCCATGAACAGCATGGTGAGAATCAGGGAGAACCGGCGCCCGCGCGTGTCGGCAATGAATCCGAAAATAAGGCCGCCCAAGGGCCGGACAAGATAACCGGACGCGAAAGTGGCAAACGAAAGGGCAACAGCGGCTTGCGGGCTGGCACTGCTGAAGAACAGCGGGCCAAAGACGAAGGCCGCGGCGGTGCCGTATGCCACCAGATCGTAAAACTCGACTGTGCTCCCCAAAAAAGCTGCAAGGGAAGCACGTGCGGGTGTGGACTGCTGCCCGGGCGGATTCGATGAACGTTGCCTCATCATGGCGGCTCCTGTCGTGGGTGCGGTGGCGGACGGGCGCTACTCGCGCTTACGACGCGCGCCCCGTCCGGTGATGACGGCCACTCTATTGACAGGTGGCGGGCGGGGAGGTTGAGGGATTTACAAGACGGCCACCCGATCTCGTAACTCCTCCAACATGTCGGTGTCAGGCCGCCTCTCCGCGCTTCCTAAGCTATATCCGACCGGTACGTTTCTCCGTGGAAAGACCGGGAATAAGTCTGGGTTTCAAGAGTTGGCGTTGCGGGGAGATAGCCTGCCCGCCAATCGCCTTCAACAACAGCAATACTGCCTTCTCCCCCATCTCCTCGTATGGTTGGCGCATTGTGGTCAGTGGCGGGTCCAACAATTGTGCAGCTCGTTCACCGTCGAAACCCACCACCGAGATGTCGGCTGGGACACGAAGTCCTTTGGCGCGGAGGCTGCGCAGAACAGGGGCGGCCATGAGGTCGAACTCGCAGAATATTGCGTCAATGTCTTGGATTTGGTCGATAAGGCGATCCACTTCCGGATGCGTCACCACGGACTCATCCACCCAGCGGGAGCAGCTGACGATGAGATCCTTGTCCGCCGGTAGTCCGGCGGCGGCCAGGGCGTCATGGTAGCCACTTAGCCGGGCGCGTGACAGGGCATCCTCGTTGCCGCTCCCGACGTAGGCAATGCGGGTGTTCCCGATAGCAGCTAAATGGGCGACTGCCTCACAGGCCCCGGACCGATTATCCGTGGCAATCGTGGGAAGTACGGTCTCCTCCGTCACATCATCAATCGTTACGACGGGCAGGCGGAGCCGATCAGCCGCCTCCTTGACGGAGATGTCACCTGCCGAACCGAATAGCAAGACACCCTCAGTCGGAACATTGGCTAGGCTCTCCACCACCGATGCTGCTCCGCCCTTGCGGCCGGCAATCGGGTGGACCAAGACCTGATATCCCTTGTCAGCAGCGGCTTGATAAGCACTCCGGACTGTGGGTTCCCACCATCCCCAGGCGTCGTCAGGCACTACGACACTGATTGCGTGGTATCCGCCACTGCGCAGGGCGCGCGCCGTTGTGGAAGGCCTATAGCCGAGCTGGTCAGCGATCTCGCGGATCCTGGCGCGCGTGGATGCGCTGACATCACGATGTTCCTCTGCAGCAAGAGCCCGGGAGACTGTTGCCACGCCTACCCCAGCGGCCTTTGATACATCAGCAAGCGTCACGCGACGTGGCATGGTTCCCCTCAGAAATTCCTATTGACAGGCGACCGGACTGAAAGATAAGTTACCGGAAACGATACCGGAAACGTTACCGGTAAATCTGGGGCCCGGCAACACGGGATTGCCGGCTTTCGGTGCGGCACTACCGTGCTGATCCGACAGCGGCAGTATATGTGAGTTCGCATCTGACACAGTCCTCCCTTGTTGCCCACAGATACCCCCAGTATTCGAGACCTTAGCTTGCCCTTTCCAAGGGGAATTTCCCCAAACAGGAGACCTCATGTCAACAACACTTGTGGCCCGACGTCGGGTCCTCGCTGCCATCCTCGCCGGGAGCGCGGCTACAACGCTTGCCCTTAGCGGATGCTCTCTTTCTTCACCGTCCGGGTCGACTGGATCAGCGCCGACGCTCACCGTGGCGACCTGGAAAGGCTACGGAGCAGATCTTCCTTGGGTGGCCGAGCAGTTCAAAGCGGATACGGGCGCAAACCTAAAGTTTGTGTACATCGATTCGGAGCAGAACCAACTCAAGCTCCTCGGCGAATCAAAGGGACAGATCGATGTTGCGCTGCCCAACCTGCAGTACATCAGCCAGGGAGCAGCCGAGGGGGTGTTCAGTGCTTTGGATCCCACCAAACTAACGAACTTTGAGAACATCTACCCACAGTTTGCCGAGATCGACGCGATCCGCCAAGACGGAAAGGTGTACGGAGTTCCGTGGGTGTGGGGGTCAACGGCACTCTTCTACAACCAGAAGGCCCTCTCAGCTCCTCCCACCAGCATCAGTGTCCTTTGGGATCCTGCGTACAAAGGGAAGATCGCACTCTACGATGACCCCACTGTCCTGATTCCACTGACGGCACTGCATTTGGGCCTGGATCCCCAGAATCCGGAGATGTCCAAGATTCTTCCTGCGCTGCAGCAGCTGAAGGACAATGCCAAAGTCATCTATTCAAATTCAGATGATCTGGCGAAGGCCATCGCTAACGGCAGCGTGGCATTGGGAGTGGGGGCATCCAGCAGCGTCGGAGGCATGATCGGTGCCGGCCAAACGGATCTGAAGTACGTCATACCTTCGGAAGGCGGAGTCGGCTGGGCCGACAACTGGTCGATCGCAGCAGACACTAAGAACGCCGAACTTGCCTACAAATGGGTGAACTACATGACCAGTCCCCAATTTCTGAGCAAGTGGGCGGAGTCTGAGTCCAGCAACTCCCCTGCCCCGACAAACCAGGAAGTAGTGCGGCAGTTGAGCGCTGACGCGCAGGAGCGGATCCAGGCAAACCCGGATCGCATCTCTGATCTGACGATGCAACTTCCGCTGCCGGTAGACAGGCTCCAATCGTGGATCAGCGCATGGCAGCAAGTGACGGCAGGCTGATGTCGGCGAAACTTCCTGCCCTGCCAGGGCGGTTCCGCGGCTTTCAGCGGAGCAAGGCAGTTGCCCGGGCTGGCCTTGTCACTCCTGGGTTAGCCCTTCTGATCCTGTTCGCCCTGCTTCCACTGGTAGCCCTTGTCGTCTCCGGCTTTCTTAACGCTGACGCGGTTCCTACTCTTGAAAACTTCGAGCATGTTTTCAGCTCCGGAACCTATGTAACCCTGCTCCAGAGAACGTCGGTCGTGGCCTTTCTGGTGACGCTGGCCAGTATCGCCCTCGGATGGCCGGCAGCGTGGGCCCTTGCCCGCTACACAAAGCCCGAACGGCGTCCGCTCATCCTCGGGTTGGTAATTGTCCCGTACATCTCTTCGCAGCTGCTTCTTATCTACGGCTTTCTGACACTTATCCAGGCGGGTGGGCCTATTTCGGCTCTGCTCAGTGCTGTGCATCTAGTTAGTCCGGACGATTCGATTCTCTACACGCCGTGGGCGACATTCTTGATGCTCGTTTATGAAAGCCTGCCCACCGCAGTCCTGGTGATGTACTCAGCTTCCGAGTCCATCCAGCCCTCAGTTTTGGAAGCTGCGCGCACCCTCGGCACGCGGCCGATTCGTGTGTTTACCAGGGTCATCTGGCCGCTCAGCGCGGGCATGCTGGTCGTCAATTTCACCCTGACATTCGTTCAGACGGTAGGCGCTTTCGCCGAGCCGGTGGTCCTTGGCGGACCAAATGGTGCCATGCTCGGCAACGCCATCGCCAGCCAGCTCTCCGCCGGCGTCAATCAAGGCTTTGCCGTCGCACTGGCGCTCGTTCTGCTCGCAACCAGTTTGAGTGTCGTCGCCATCGCAAATCTCGCCGTCACAACCATTAAGCGGTGGCAGGCCGGTGACTCCTTCGCCTTCACCAGAAGAGCAGTGCAAGGCGAACGACACCGCCCCATTTCGACAGACGAAGGAGACCTGGCCCATGAAACGCACTAAAGCGAGCATTGTCTTCAAGATCTGGTTGGCTGTACTGCTAGTGGTCCTGGCGTTGCCGATCGTGAGCATGGTGGTGCTTTCATTCAACGAGTCCAGATATGGCACCCTGCCCTTCAAATTCTCGCTGGATTGGTACAGCACCCTGGCCGCAGACTCCGCCCTGCTTGATTCCTTGGGGGTGAGTCTTTCCCTGGCCACCGACGTCGCACTGATCTGCGTAGTGGTGGGCACCCTGCTGGTCTTCGGGCTTCGCAAAGCTTCCATCGCCATCAAGACGCCAGTGAATGTGCTCCTATTGGCCATACTGACCGTCCCGGCACTGATCTTTTCTGCTGGCCTCGTCGCAGTCTTCACGTGGATGGGTCTGCAGCAGAGCACCTTGGCCCTGCTGCTGGCTTCCGCTGTTACTTCGCTTCCGTTCGTGGTGCTTATCGAGTCAGGCCATTTGCAAAACCTCAGCCAGGACTACGCCGAAGCGGCCCTCACCCTGGGCGCAGGGCCGCTGCGAACGTTTCTCACGGTGACTGTTCCTCTCATGGCCCCCTCAATCCTGGCCGGCGGGATGCTCGCCTTCGTCATTTGCTTCAACAATTTCGCGATCCAGCTGTTCTTGGCGCCCATCGGCACCTCAACACTGCCTGTGCAGATCTACTCAATGGTGCGACTGGGCGTCACTCCCGACGTGAACGCGCTCGGCACCCTAATCGTGGTGGGGACTGCGCTCCTGATCGGCGTTTTGAACTGGTTAACGGGCAACGCCGCCCGCTTGTTTACTACCACCCCAAGGGAGCCTTAGTCATGGCAACTGTCACCATCCGCAACGTCAGCAAGACCTTCAATGGTTCCACCGCACTGCACCCACTTGACCTGACAGTAGAAGACGGAAGTTTTTGCTGCATGCTCGGATCCTCAGGGTCAGGTAAATCGACCCTGCTAAGAATGATCGCTGGGCTGGAACAACCCGATTCAGGGCGGATCAGCATCGGGGAAACCGACGTCACCTTGGCTCCACCGAACAGACGCAACATCGGTTTCGTCTTCCAGAATTATGCTCTGTTCCCCCATTTGAGTGTCCTGGCAAATGTGGCCTTTGGTCTCCGTTCTCAGGGACTTTCCCGCAAAGTCTCGCACGCCAAAGCCGAAGATATGCTGGGTCTCGTAGGGCTCGACGGCTTCGCGAAACGCAGCCCCAAACAGCTCTCCGGCGGCCAGCAACAGCGAGTGGCCCTCGCCCGGGCGCTGGTGACTGAGCCTGATGTCCTGCTTCTGGACGAACCCCTAAGCGCCCTGGACCGCAAGATCCGCGGGGACATGCAACGAGAGCTGAAACGAATCCACCGTGAAACGGGGCTTACCACCATCATGGTCACCCATGACCAAGAGGAAGCCATGAACTTGGGTGACAGCGTTCTGCTCCTAAGCCATGGCCGCGTGCAACAGCACGGAAACCCCACGGCCATCTACGAACACCCAGCCAATGAGTTTGTAGCTGGTTTTCTCGGTGCAACCCCTCTGGGCAGGGGACAACTACGAACCTCCGATAACGGGACCCATGTCAACATCGGAGGAGAGTTCATTCCTTTACTCGACTCCCCATTGCCCGACAGCACCGAAGTCGACAGCGTCGTCATGGCCGAAAGAGTCACCCTCACCCCCATGCTGCGTAGGCCCAGACAGGAAGGGGATCTCGAAGGAGTCGTGGAGTCAATCGACTTTTACGGCCCATTCGCCCAGGCTGAGGCCCGCGTGGGCCTGCTACGGATCCCGGCAATGATGCTCTCCCAGCACGCCCACGGCATCCGCCCCGGCGAGACGGTATGGATCAGCATCGCTGAGGGCGGAGTCCACGCATTCGCCACCCAGGACAGCGACACCGACATTGTTCCGCTTCCAGCGGCCAATTGAGCACGATTCGAAAGAGAACATGACAACCATCGATTACCGCAACGCAGCACTGACCGCGGAACAGCGCACCGAGGACCTTCTCAAAGACATGACACTTCGGGAGAAAGCCGGACTGATGTTCCAGCCCGCCACCGTCCTCCCTGAGCCCGGCGGTTTAACACCCGAAGACGCTTGGAACAAAGCAAAGGAGGACATCATCACCCGCCATATCAGTCATCTTCACGTCGTCAACGGCACCCACGCGGAGGAGATTGCTGAATGGACGAACCGCCTCCAGCAGCTGGCCCAGGAGACCCGGCTGGGCATTCCGATTACGTTCTCAACTGATCCTCGCAACGGATTTGGGGGTACTCCTTTCACCGGCCAAGCATTGACGGGCCTTAGCAAATGGCCGGACGCCACCGGCATCGCGGCCTCCGGGGACCCTCAAACTGCCAAGGCCTTCGGAGACACCATCCGTCAGGAATTCCTCGCTATGGGTATTCGGCTATACCTGGGTCCGATGGCTGATCTTTTCACCGAACCGCGTTGGTCCCGCGGATGGGGCACGTTCGGCGAGGACGTCGAAATCGCATCCACAATGGTTGCGGCTTTTATAGAAGGCCTCAGGGGTTCGGCCACTCTTGGCCCAGAGAGCTTGGCAGCGGTCGTCAAACACTTCCCGGGAGCTGGACCCCAGCAGGGAGGACATGACGCCCACGATGCGCGGTTCCCTGAACAGGTGTATCCCGGCAATCAACAAGAACTGCACCTGCGGCCCTTCGAAGCGGCATTCGCAGCCGGCGTGACACAAGTGATGCCCTACTACGGGATGCCAGTGAAGACAGAATGGGACGAACGCGGTTTCGCGTTCAACGTCCCAGTCATTGATGGTCTCCTAAGGAAGAGGTACCACTTCGACGGCATCGTGGTCTCTGACTGGAACGTCATTGACGCAGCGATCGTCGACGGCCACCGTTTCGGACCCAACGCGTACGGAGTGGAATCCCTGACACCGATGGAACGGATACACCTGGCCCTTGCAGCTGGCATCGACCAATTTGGCGGTGATCGCCTTCCCGAGCTTGTCGTCCAGCTCGTACAATCGGGACAGGTCACCGAAGATCGAATCAACACGTCCGTCCGCCGTCTGCTCCTTGAGAAGTTCCGGCTCGGCCTCTTCGATAACCGCTTTGTGGACATCCAAAGGGCAGCGGCGATCAGCGCCTCCCCGGCATTGCAGGAAAACAGCCGGGAGGCCCAACGCGCTTCCCTGACCCTTATCAAGAACGAGACAAGTGACGGCTCGGCGGTGCTCCCCCTTATCCCGGGGACCCGCGTCTACGCCGAAGGTTTCTCTTGGACCGGCGAGGCTATAGCCCTCGAGCTGGTGGCCTCCCCCGACGATGCGGACATTTGTCTCATCCACCTGCAAACCCCGTGGAGCCCGGACCCGGACAATGTACTCGGTGATCTCTTTCATAGCGGTTCGTTGGAGTTCGACCAACCTACCATCGACCACCTTGCCGAACTCGCAGCAAAGGCACCCGTTGTCGCTTCGGTCTATCTGGAGCGTCCCGCGGTCCTGAGCGCAGTCCTGCCACACTGTTCCGCTGTGATCGGCGAATTTGGGGTCAGCCCGAAAGTTCTCATCGACGTTCTGACCGGCGCATCACCCTTCACCGGCACACTGCCGTTTGACCTTCCCAGCAGCTACGCTGCTGTGACTGTCTCCAGGGAAGATGTCCCCTTTGATACTGCCAGTCCACTGTTCACCCACGGCCATGGCTTGACACTGGACGCCGTGTCCGGGGCCAGCTCCCGGTGAGTGGTGCCGTCATAGACCATGGGATCCGCCGTGGACCGCGTCCGGCCGCGGCGGATCCCTGTCCAGAGCATCTGCAACCTGCCTTTGCGGCGGCGCGGATGCAAAGCCGGGAACTTGGGGAGGTCGTTAGCGCCACCGCCACCCAAGAAATGATCCTCGAATCCGGGGTGTCGGCCGTCCGCCATTACGTGGAGAACCTGCTGGCGGCCTTCGCGTTGGCCCTCACCCTGCACGACACCGACGCTCTCGAACGTCTCCTGAAGGGTGTTAGCCTCGGCTTCCATCATGCGGACTGCACTCTGACTCCTCGGGAACTGATGAGTCAGACGGTGGAAAGCGGCGTGTCATTCGTCACCATCAGTAATGTCAACGTCCTGCGTTCGGGCAAATCGGCCGCCTACCACTGTTTTTACCAAGTTTGGGGACAGTCCGTCGGGCGCACGTGCCATGGCATGGGAACCTTGAAAGGGCTACTCCGGGCGGGTCCGCAGGTTTGGCGCTGGACCGAACACACGGTCGCGCCTTTCCCCTCCCCCGAACAGGTGCTCTCCACGCCCGGAAGCCTTGGATCCGCCACGTGATGGCTAGGGGGCCGCGGTTACTAAACCTCGCCCAAGACAGGACCCCTGGGCTCCGACGTCCCAGCCAGCCCAACTTTGCTAGCGCATGTGCGGGTAGCGGCCCGGTTCGACGGCGCTGTAGGCCCACCTGATCAACGAGTTGACGTCATAGACGGGAAGCCCGGTAGCTTCGGCTACGGCTGCGGCATAGGGTGGCAGATCGGTGCACTCGAGCAGAATGGCTCCCAGGTCCGGATTCTGCTGTTGCATTGCAACAGCCTCGGCGACGACGTCAGCTTCCACGGCTTCGAAGTCAAGGAATCCGCTTTCGTCATGGACGGCTGACCTGAACGCCGGGCGGTTTTCAAGACCATGTGACACGTAATTGAGGCTGAGTCCTGCGGTTGCGATCTGCATGTGTTTTTCGGTTAGTGAGCCACTTGAAAATGTGATGATGCCGATCTTCTTCTCCGGGGCGATGGTCTGAGCAATCATCGGCATCTGGAGGAGGCTTGAGGAGAACACCGGGACCGGGAGATTGGCGGTCAGTTCCCGTTGGAACAGCACCATGAATCCGCAGCTGCCGACCACGGCCTTGACACCTTGTGCGACAAGGTTCCTGCCCGCCTGTATGAAGCGATCCCGGAGTTCGTTGAATTGGGGCGCATAAATCAATGAGTCATAGGTAGCGCCTTCGATGCTTGCGTAGCTCACAGGGAAGGGAAAGGTCCGGGCGTTGTTCGGTGATCCCGGCGGATAGGGCACCTTGGCTTCCATCATGATGATGCCGACGGGTATGCCAGCCGGGTAAAGCCGTGAGTTGGTGGTGTATTGCATGGAGCTCCTTATCCTCTTCTTACAGTGTCGGGATTTGTGGGGGCAGGTCTAGCCCTTGGCCTTCCTGGCCCTGGGCAGCCTGCTTTGTTGCGTATTTTCCGGTCCCGTAGGGTGCTCGGCGTTTCTGGGGTCTATCAGTTCGGCAAGGTGGCGGGAGGCCGAGTCCGTATGCTGGTCCAGGATTTGCCGGACCTGCATATGGCAGCTGAACCCGTCGGTGAGGACAGGTGTCCCTTCCGGAGCGCCGCGCAGTGCCGGGGCCAGCGATTGTTCGCCCACGGCCATGCTGACGTCATAGTGTTGGTACTCAAACCCGAAGTTGCCGGCCACGCCACAACATCCCGTAGCCTCCGTGATGCTGTCCACGCCGAGGGCTTTCAATGCGGCGGCCTGGGTTCCGGCGCCGAAGACGGCGTATTCGTGGCAGTGGGTCTGGACTGTGACTGCGTCGGGTACAGCGGCCGGCTTCCACCCTGCTGCGCTCTGCTCGATGACGGCTGTGGCAAAGCTTTGGATGCGCTTGGAGACCCGGTGTGCGGCGTCAGTGGGCACGAGTTCCGGTAAATCCTTGCGTAGTGCCGCGGCGCAGCTGGGTTCCACCACGACAATGGGCCTGTCGGTGCCATCGTCGAGCGCTTCGGCGGTGCGCTTGAGGAGTTTTCGTGCGGTGTCGAGCTGGCCGGTGGAAATCCAGGTCAGTCCGCAGCATTGGTCGGTACTGCATTCGACGGTGCGCTCAGCATCCTCCAGCACCCGTTTGGCCGCGCCGGCCACGGCGGGCCTTAGACCCTTGGTGAAGCTGTCGATGAAAAGAACAGTGTCCGCATTTGAAGGACTTTCCTGTCCGATCTCGGCGAGCAGTTGTTTCCGGGAAGCGAAGGCGGGCATGCGGCGTTCAGGCGTAATGCCGGCAGCCCTGGCAATGACCGGTCCCAATGGTGAACCGAGTGCCAGGTTAACCAAGGGGGCGATATGGCCGGTGAATTTGAGCCACGTCGGCAGCCACCCGAGACTGTAATGCGCCAGGGGTCGAAGCCTGCCTTCGTAGTAGTGGTGGAAGAACTCTGACTTGTAGGTGGCCATATCGACGCCGACCGGGCAGTCTGTTGAGCAGGCCTTGCAGGAGAGGCAAAGGTCCAAGGACTCCCTGACGTCCTCCGACTTCCACCCTTGTTCTGGTGTCCGTGAGCCTGTGATCATTTCTTGCAAAACCCGTGAACGGGCCCGGGTTGAGTCCTTTTCGTCGCGTGTTGCCCGGTAGCTCGGACACATCACGCCCCCGCCGCTGGTGGTCCGGCATCGTCCCACTCCGACGCACCTCTGGACTGCATCCGCGTAGCCTTCCTGGCCGTGGTTGACAGGTTCCAGAGCAAATGAAGTCCGGAAACCGTTAACTGGTGTCCGGACCAAGGCGAGGTCGGACATGACCGGGGCCGGGTCAACGATGATGCCTGGGTTGAACAGTCCCTTGGGATCCCAGATGGCCTTGTATCTGGCGAACGCGGCAAGCGCTGAAGGGCTGTACATGATCGGAAGGAGGCCCGAGCGTGCACGCCCGTCGCCGTGTTCTCCCGAAAGTGAGCCACCGTGGCGGGTTACGAGTTCGGCGGCTGCCTGAAGGAATGCCTCCATGACCAGCCGACCGTGTTCGGTGCGCTGATCGAAGGTGATGCGCACATGGGTACACCCTGCGCCAAAGTGCCCGTACATGACGCCTCGCAGTGCGTGTTCGTCCAGGAGCTTTGTAAAGTCGGCAAGGTATGCGGCCAGGTTCTCCGGGGCGACGGCGGCGTCTTCCCAGCCGGCCCACGATTCTCCGCCGTCCACCAGGCGTGTGGACAGCCCTGCTCCGTCCTCTCGGACCCGCCATAGTTTGGCGCGATCCACAGGGTCAGGAACTGTTATGCCGTCGATCAGGTTGCCGCGTTGTTGGAGTGTGTTAAGCAACGCGTCTGCTTGGGCCTGGACAAAGGCGGGATCATCGCCGTCGAGATCGACGTACAGGTATGCCTGGCCGTCCGGCAATGCTCCTACGGCCTGTTCGCCGCGTCGGTGGCGGACTGTTTGGACGATGGAATCATCGATGCCTTCGACGGCTGCCGGGTTGAATTTGAGGATGGCGGGGACATCCGATGCGGCGGCGACGACGTCCGGGTATCCAAGACAGAGCAGCAGTGCGGAAGCTGGTACTTCGACAAGCTTTACCGTCGCCGCAACGATCACGGCGCAGGTCCCCTCACTGCCTGCCAATGCTTTGGCGGCGTTGAATCCGTGTTCCGGGAGCAGGTTGCCCAGTTGGTAGCCCGATACCTGACGGGCGATCCTTCCGAACTCCGTACGGAAGAGGGCAAGATTTTCGTCTGTCAGAGTCTTGAGTGCCGCTGCTAAACGCGATGCCTCAGCGGCTGCTTCTGTATCGTTCGGGTCCGTGGCGAAGATTCCGGTGGCGTCGGCGGAGACGAGGTGGCCGGCCGCCGTTACCAGATCCAGTGCCACAACGTGGTCTACGGTGCGGCCGTATCGTACGGAGTGGTTTCCGCAGGCGTCGTTGCCGATTGCCCCGGCAACAGTGACGCGGCCCATGCTGGAGGGGTCCGGGGCGAATGTCAGCGTTCCCGCCGTCTCGGTGAGTACCTGTTTTTGGAGTGTTGTGAGGATCATTCCGGCCTGAACATGCGCTGTCTTGCCGACAGTATCCATCTTCAGCAGCCTGTTCATGTGCCGGGAGAAATCCACGACCACACCGCTGCCGATAGCGTTGCCGGCCATGCTTGTCCCTCCACCACGGCTAGTGACGGAGACGTCGTGGCGGGTGCAGACCCGGACGATATTTGCAACGTCCGCACTGCTGCGGGGAAAGACGACTGCCAGGGGCCGGACACGATAGTTGGATGCATCGTAGGAATACTCGGTGAGGCGACGGCTGGAGGTATCGACTTCGACACCCAGCGCTTCCAAATCTTGGGTGACAGTCTTGGTTCCGGCACGGCTCATGATGCAACTTTCATTCAGGGGGCCAGGACGCCGGACTTCGGTTGCGCAGCCCCGTCCTTGGGTTCCACGTTCCCCACACTAGGTGGCACCGGGTGTTCTCTCGTTTATGAAAAACACCAAATGCTGGCACGGAGTCCGTGATCTTGACGAAGGCGGGCCGTAGTCGAGGGGCGGAGTATCAAAGCATCCCGGTAGTAGCTATTTGCTGGTACCGGGAATGGATGCCGGAAGTGCGTGTGCTGCTTAAGGCGCCTGCGTGCCGGCTCGATCATAAGGGCAGCGCAGCCCAGGAAGAGGACAGATGTCAGAAAATCTGATCGTTGTAGGTGTCGACGGAAGTGAATCCGCTTTGAAAGCCGCGAAGGTTGCACACGCTCTCGCCGGAGCGTTGGGTGCATCCCTTCATGTGGTGACCGCATTTGACAGTGACCGGGTGCAAGTGGCGAGCAGTGGGAGCGAAACGTGGGTTCATTCCGATGCTGACTCTGCCGAGGGCGTAGCGAAGGCGGTTGCCGCGACACTGCAGCAGTTGGCTCCGGAACAGACAGTGAGGTACACGGCAGCGCGCGGTAAACCCGCTGAAGCACTGATCAATGTTGCCGAACGATATCAGGCAACCATGATTGTGGTGGGAAACCGAAGAATGCAGGGTCTGGGCCGGGTCCTGGGCAGTGTAGCCAACAGCGTCGCCCATAACGCCCCCTGCGATGTCTACATCGCCAAGACGCACTAGCGCCGAGTTAACCGCAGTAGTTTGTTGTGGGCTTTTAGGATTTCAGCGTGTGCGGATGGAATAGTCGTAGACATCTACGGCTTTCCGTTCGCCGCTGTCCGTGAGGATCCACAGCACCCCCAAGTCCGGGGCTACGATGTCAACCTGCCCCGCCCAGCAATTGCCCTGCTCATCGCAAACCTCGACACGATCATCTTGGGCAAGGACTGATAAAAGAGCCTCGTCGGTGAGAGCTCGTCGATTCTTCATTGGATCCCCTTCCGGGAAACAGCGTAGGTGTAGGAGAGGGTGCCCTGAAGAGGGCTCCGTCCTGGTTCCTGAAACAGGGGCACCGGAGGTGAATGGTCTTCGGTTTCGGACCCGACCAGGGTGACGTTAAGGACAGTAGCGTCGATAATCCGGGTTGTTCCTGTGTGCTTGCATCTGATAGTCAGCAGGCCAAGAGACGGGACCAAGGAAACGATGCTGCCCTGGTGGTAGACCTTGTTCCTATGCCAGGCTTGTATTTCATCGCCGAGGGCCAGTGTGTCCATGACCGGGGCGCAGTCTCTGTCCTCCGGGTGCCAACCCGTTTCGCCGCCTGTTGAGGGTTGGGCTTCTTGCATCAATCTGTTTCCGGTCCTTGGCAATAGGGACACTCGGAATCGCATTCGACGGTCGTGGCCGAGGCACCGGCATCATTCTCCGCAGTCGGGTTCTCTTCAGCCGGGGCTCGAGTGTCCAAGGCCGCTCCTTTGCGTCATCCACGAGTCGGTATTAGATCTGCGTCTGCAGTGGGGTGGCCCGCGCGGGAGTTGTACCTTCGTCCGCGCGGGCCTTCTTGTCCGAGGTGTTACGAGTGCCCTGAAGGCACCTTGGACAAGTCATGGACAAGCTCTGTCTATGGGGACAGCTTGTCGGTTGCTGCACACGGGTCCGGCTGGTCTACGCGAGGGCCGCGGAGACCAGCCTGGGTGTGTGGCTATTTGGCGGCTTTCAGGATGGCCTGTGCAACACTGATGCGCAGCATATCGTTGGTACCTTCACCGATCGGGTTCAGTGCTGCGTCACGGAGGTACCGTTCGATGGGGAACTCGGAGGTGTAGCCATAACCACCATGAATGCGCATGGCATCGAATGCGGCCTCGACCGCGACTTCGGAAGCGAACACCTTGGCCATGCTCGATTCCGCGCTTGCCCGGCCTTCTGCTTGGGTCTTCGCAGCAGCATTGATGTAAAGCAACCGGGCAGCGTCGATCTTCATGGCCATGTTGGCCAGTCGGATCTGCACGGCCTGGAAGTCGGCGATCGGCTTTCCGAAGGCTTCACGTTCCTTCGAGTACCTGGCGGACGCTTCCAGGCTCGCACGGGCGATGCCGACCGATGAACTGGCGATGTAGATGCGTCCCCGGTCCAGGGCAGACATCATCTGATAGAAACCCTGGCCCTCGACTTCGCCGAGCAGATTCGCGGCCGGCAGCTCTGCGTTGTCAAAGGTCAGCTCGCAGAGTTCAACACCGCGTTGACCCAACTTATGCATGTCACGTCCGATGATGTATCCAGGGGTTCCCTGCTCTACCAGGACAAGGCTCATACCGCGGTGGGCCGGGTCCGAGCTGGGGTCGGTTTTGACCAGCATGACCAGAGGATCTGCGTGGCGGGCCTGGGTAATCATTGTTTTTGAGCCGTTGAGAATGTACTTGTCACCCTCTTTACGTGCCGTCAAACGCAGGTTCTTCAGGTCAGTACCTACCGAGGGCTCGGTCATGGCGATGCCGCTCATGCGGCGACCGGCGGCCAGATCGGGCAGATATTTTTGCTTCTGCTCCTCCGTCCCGTACTGGGCGATCAGGAAAGCACCGCTGGCGGAACTGCCGACGACACTGGCCAGGCCCATCCAGCCTCGGGCGAGTTCTTCAAAGACGAGGCCATAGCTTATGTAGTCAACCTCGGATCCGCCGTATTCCTCTGGAATGGACATCCCCATGACCCCGAGTTCTGCCAGTTCGGGGATCAAGTCGTCAGGGTATTCGGCCTTGGCTTCGCGCTCAATGGCGGTAGGTACGACGCGTTCGTCGACAAAGTCACGGACGACGTTGCGCAAAGCAGCGTGTTCTTCCGTCAATCCAATGGTCAGATGCTGTTCTGGCATGATGTTTTCCCTTCTGCGGACCGCAGGCCTCCCCTGGCCTCAAGTCTGTGGATGTGTGGTGATGTGTGTGAGCGCCGCGGACGTGGCGTATTAGTCCTCGTCGCTCCAGGCGGCTGCGGCTTCCGAAAGCGTAGGGAACCAGACGTCGTCGTGGGCAACGATGTGGTCAAGGAATCGCTCAAGCATCAGAAGGTTGTGTGCCCGCCCGATGCACTGCGGATGCAGGGTCCAGGTAATGAGTCCCCCGGGACACCGTTCGTAGGCAAAGTCGAAGGTGTCCTTCCACCTGTTGAGAACTGTCTCGTTGGACTGCTGGGTGGCGTTTCCTTTCAGCAGTTCGAGCTCGGGGAAGTCGTCCAGCGCCCAAGAGACTGGCAGTTCGAGGACCGCAGAGGGCGGACCGAATTCGTTGCCTGTTTCCAGGTTTACCTTGGTGACCATGCGTGGCCGGTATGGGGTGAAGTCCCGCCCCTGCAGGGACGAGTCCCAGACAAAATCAAACTCGGTTAGAACATCAAGAGTGTTGTCGGTGACGTCCAACGCAGGTGAACGGTACCCATACGGGCGTGTACCCAGGATTTGTTCGTGCAACTTGATCTGCAGTTCCATGAGGCGGCGTTCCTCGTCCAGTTCAAGTTTGGGAACGTATTCGTGGTAGACCCCGTGGGCAGCGATTTCATGCCCGGCCCCAACGACCGCGTCCACTGCGGCGGGAAACGTCTGCATGGTGTGGGTAGGGACAGCCCACGTGGTCGTGATCCCGTACCCTCTGAAGGTCTCCAGCAGCCGGGGTGCGCCGACTTCGGCTCCGAACTCGCCACGGGAAAAGTTGGACTGTGATGTGGAACGGAAAGTACCCATCCAGACGCTTTGTGCATCAAAGTCCGGGCTCAGCGATATGGCCAGTCGTTTGCCGTCCGGGAGGTTCAGCGGCATGATGATGTCCTCTCAGAATCCTGGGTTCCTTTACGAAGCAATCCAGCCACCGTCTACGTGAATGATGTCGCCGCTGATGTACCCTGCGCCCTCGCTGGCGAGGAAGTAGACGGTGGCTGCGATTTCCGAGGGCTGGCCTCCTCGCTTGAGCGGAATCAACTGGTCCATCAGGTCCTGGTTGGTTCCGACACCAACGTTGGTGTCGGGAACCATGTCACCGAGAATTTCAGTCGAGGTTGCACGGATGCTGGTGCGGATGACGCCCGGGGCGACAAGGTTAGCGGTTACGCCGTATTGGCCGAGATCGAAAGCGAGACGGCGGGTCATGCCTTCGAGGCCGGCCTTGGCGGCGCAGTATGCAAGACCGTCCGGCATGGCGCGCTGAGCGGCGATGGATCCGATCAGAATGATCCTGCCGGCCTGCTGTTCGGTCATGGCGGCGGCAACCGGCTTGACCACGTTGAATGTGCCCGTCAGGTTGATACCGACGACCTTGTCCCAAAGCTCAGGACTGGTTTCTGCAACTCCTGCACAGGAGTCGAACACACCTGCACAGCTGGCCAGGACGTCGATAGAGCCGGCCTCCGCTTTCACCTCTGCCACAAACTGGTTGACGGCCTCGGCGTCGGTGACGTCCACAACGTAAGTCTTGACCAGGTCGTCGCGGAGTCCGGCGGCGACTTTTTCCAGGCGTTCGCCGGAGAGGTCGGCAAGGAAGACCTTGTCGCCTGCTTCCGTGAAGTTCTGGGCGACGGCAGCGCCGATGCCGCTGCCGGCGCCTGTGATGATGATGTTACGTGGTGTGTTGGGCATGGTTTACAGCCTCCGGGTTGTCTGCTTGCCGGCGTATGTGCCGGCTGGATTTGGGGTTGAAGTTTTTAGTGGCTGGATTGCTGGGCTGCGGCACCGAGTTCGAAGTCGACGTCCGTGCCGTTGATCAGCCGCCGTTCGCGAATAAAGGGTAGTTGCTTCCGGGGGTTCTCTGTATCGATTTCCCGGGCCAGCCGGTGCCCGGAGAAGATGGCGTCAGCGATGAAATTGGGTCGCACGCAATCGCCGATGCTGTGGACGGCAACAATTTCGTTGTCCATCCAGTCCCCGCGCCGCTCCTGCAGGCCGCGGTAGAGGACGTCGTCAGCTGTGCGCGGTCCAACGAGAATGACTGTGTCGGCCGCGGCCTGCTCGGGGGCCAACCCGACAGTTTCGAATACGAGACCCCCTGTGGGATCTGGGAGCACTGCGGTGTGAGTCCGGACTTTTACGCCCAGTGCGTGCAGGTCCCTTGCCATGAACTTGGCCTCCCGGGTGTACCGCATGTACTCGCCCATGTGTTCCCCGCGGGTGGCGAGGGTGACTTGGTGTCCCTGTTTAGCCAGCAATTCAGCGAGCCCGGGGCCCATGAAGTAGCCATCGGCGTCCACGACAATCACTCGCTCACCGACTGGGGCCTCATCGCGGAGCACTTGCTCCGGGGTCAGAAGTCGGTCTCCAAGGGCCTGGGCGAGACCGAACGGTTGGCGTACGAACGGGTCGATGCCGTCGCGGGTGTATGAGGATCCGGTTGCAACGACAATGATGCCTGCGCCGTAGTCCAAGGCGTCATCCGCAGTGAATTCGGTACCCAGAATGACTTCTACGTTCTTGAGTTTTCCGAGCTGGTGTTCACGGTATTCGATCAGACGGCGCCACTCCAGCCGGCCCGGGAGCTTGGTCACCCAGTTCAGGTGCCCGCCCAGTTCCGGTCCGGCGTCCACGAGGTGCACGTTGCGCAGGCCACGCTTAGCCAAAACCATGGCGCATTCCATACCCGCCGGCCCGGCACCGATGACGAGGACGTCGTTATCTTTGTTTTTCGCGACAGTGAACCGTTCGGGATGCCAACCGCGGCGGAATTCCTCGCCGATGGTTGCGTTCTGGGTGCACTGAATGCGTCCGCCTCCGATATCTCGGGATACGCAGATGTTGCAGCCGATACATTCCCGGATGTCATCGATGGCGCCGGTCCGGACCTTTTCGGGCAGGAACGGGTCAGAGATGGACGCGCGCGCGGCGCCGATGAAGTCGCACTGACCGGAGTTGATAACTTCGACCATTGTGTCGGGGCTGTTGAACCGGCCGACATTGACGACGGGCTTGTTGGAGTGCTTCTTGAGGTGGCCCACATACGGGGCCTCGTGGTTCTCGCCCACAGTGCGGGACGACTGAGCATCCATGGCCCAGTCGTAACCGCCGATGACGAGGTCCCAGTAGTCGACAAGGTCGTCCATGGCCTCGATGAAGTCCTTCGCTTCCCCGTCGCCCCGGATTCCCCGGTCACCCAGCCCATGCGGGGCATCGAGAGTATCGGCGCCGAACCGGATCCCTACAGCCGTCTCCGGTCCTACTGCCACTCGGATCTTCTCCATCGTTTCGCGGGCGAAACGGATGCGGTTTTCGAAAGACCCGCCGTATTGGTCGGTGCGGGTGTTGTAATACGGGATGAGGAAGTGCGCGAAGATGGACGCCGCGTGTCCACAGTGGAACGTTATGAGGTCGAATCCTGCGTCCTTGGCGCGTAGCGCTGCTGCGACGTGAAGTTCCTGCAGTTCTTCGATGTCGTCTAGTTCGAGGCGGGCCAGGCCGCCGGCATATGCCACCGGCAGGGCGGACTCACCGGGTACGGGGTCGACGCCGCGGGCGAACAGTCCACGGCCTTCAGTCATGAAGCCGATCGAGGAGTGATACTCCAGCTCGATGCCTGCTAGGGCGCCCCCCTCGTGGATGGATTCGACGATGTGTCGCATGTTGCGTACGTCGCCCTCGTCCCATAGCCGTGCGAGTGCAGCTGGGGACTTGTCCACTTCCGGGGCAATGGAGGTCGCTTCGGTGAAGACGACGCCCCAGCCGCCTTCGGCTTTCGTACCGCGGTAGCGTGCCTGCGAGCCTGGGTGATCGCTGCCAAAGCCGGACGCGTGGGGGGTCTGCCAGAACCGGTTACGTGCCGTTTTCGGCCCGATCTGTACCGGCTCAAACAGTACGTTGTACCTGTCTGACAGTCCCATTGGTGATCTCCTTCGTTCCTGCTTCGCGTGGTTAATGCAAACTTAGAGGGCTGCGGCGCCTCCCCGTGTTGTGGGATTCACAGTGATCCGCTCTCCCCATAGTGAATCCAACGAACTGGGAGTGTTCTGCCCAAGATTGTCCCAGGGCTGCTCCATTCTGCGGTCGCGAATGTCTGTACCTCCCCCGGGTTTAGAACCGGAAAGGGCCCTTCGCTCGATCTGAAGCGAAGGGCCCTTGAAGGGCTCCCCATGTATTGATGACCCGCGCAGTTGTCCTGCAGTTTCGAGAGCCGCCGCCCAGCTGGGGAACGTCTCTCACGACATGCGTGGGAGCTGTGCTCAGGTGCTCCTTCTACGGCCCAGGGGTGTTGGATCACTCCTCGGAATTGTGCCCATTACGACGCTGTTCCTCGGCGAGGCCACAGCGGGTGAGGAACCGGTCGAGTGCAGCGTTGAAGGTCTCCGGGTGCTCCCAGAACATTGCATGCTTGCCGAATGACTCAACGACCGCTCTCGGCGTATGTTCTGTCGCCCACTTTGTGGCCAACGCCTGCCATTCACTGCGTGTGAAGTAGAGCAGAGGGATCGTTGCGTCGAGTTCTTCAACAACACGGGTGTTATCCAGAAAGATGAAGCTCATGATGAGCTGGGCGGCAATCGAGTCCGGGGTTGCTGTTGACATTCGGACGAAAAAGTCCAGGTTCTCCTCCGATGGGTCATCCAGCATCCATTCGGAGAATTCGCGCGTGACTCTTAAGCGGTCGAGCAGTAGGTCGGAACAGAAGAACTTCAATTGCCCGTCCTGGTCGCCGTTGTCCTTGGTGCCGAAGTCAACCCACTCTAGTTCACGGTCAAAGCCGCGAACCTTTGGCGGAATGTCCAGGAGGACCAGACCACGGACATTTTCGGATCCGAACATTCGGATGTATTCGAGGACGTCCCCGGATCCGGCTGACCACGCGACGAAGATGACGTCCTGTATGCCGAGGCCTTCGATCAGGCCATGGAGGTCCTTGGCGTGCTGTTCGTAGTAATGGCCTTCCATAGTGGTGGTGCTTGATCCTTGGGAGCGGGGGTCGTAGGCGATGGCCGAATAGTCGCTGGATCCGGCCAGATGAAGCAACTGGTGTTCGAACACCTGCGAGGACATGGTCCACCCGGGGACGAAGACTACGACCATCGGCCCACTTCCCGACACCTTGTAGTGAAGGACCAGTTGGTCCGAGACCTGGATCTGGTTCTCCTGTATTTCGGCTAGATCGCTTATGGGCATTGAGTCTCCTGTTGTTGCGTGGGGCAGGGAAGAGGCCGGCCCGCAGAGCCGTGGAATGGGAGTTGCAGTCGGCGAATAATGCTTTACTCTTGGCGGCCAATTCGTGCGTAGACATCTGGACGGCGCTTGCGGAAGGCCACGGCCATCACGACGCCCAGTGCGAAGAGCGCGTAGATGATCGTGAACAGAAGTCCAGCCAAGGGCTCGCTACCTCCGATGAGGAGCGCGAAGTTTTGGGTCGATAAGACCAACGCGATCCCAAAGCCAATCACGGCAAGCCCTGGTGCCAGTACAGCCGTAAAATTGCTGACGCCCGATACGCGGTTCCTCTTCATGTAGAAAGGGATGGCCAGGGCCGTGAGAAACAGCAAGGCAACAAGGGTGTAGCTGAATCCCCCGCCGAAGACCGCGTAAAGAGTCTCCACAGGTGCCCCTGCGATGACGAACGGCACCAGCCCGACCACGGCCGCAATGCTGGTGAAAACAGAAGCGCGGTGTGGTGATCCATACCGGGGGTGGGGCCTACTCAGGGAGTGGTGGAGGATGCGGTCTGCGCTGAGGTTGAAAACGTACCTAGCGGTGATGTTGTGGGCTGACAAAAGGACGGCGAAAGTGCTGGTGTTCATTAGAACGATGGCAATATCCATGATGATATGTCCGGCGTACAAGCCGATGCTTGCCTGTACCGACCCTGCTGGGTCTGCCGTCGCGGCCGCCACGACTTCTCCCGTTCCGTACGAGGCAATAATCACCCATGCCGTCAGCCCGTAGAGCACGGCAACAGTGCAGATGACCAGAAAAGTTGCGCGGGGAACCGTACGACGAGGGTCTTTGACTTCGTCGCGGAAGATTGCGGTCGCTTCGAAACCACCGAACATACCAACGCCGAACATCAATGCCAGACCGATCGACCCGGACATGATCGCTTGGGGCATGAATGATTCCAGACTGAAGCCCGAAGCTCCCCCCTGAATACCAACGGCAAGGTCATAGATAACTACGATTGCCAGTTCAGCGATCAAGAACACGGACAGGACCTTGGCGGAAAGGTCGATGCGGAGGTAGCCCAAGGTGCTGACAATTACGAACAGCGCGATGGACCACACCCACCACGGGACATCCGGGCCCCCCAACGTCTGGTGAATAATGAAGTTCGCGTTCATGCCACCCAGGGCATAAGAGCTCAGAAGGGAGAAGTAATAGCAGGCGAGAGCTACGAAGGATGAGCCCAGACCCACAGGCTTGCCCAGACCTGCGGTGATGTATGCGTAAAATCCGCCTGGGTTCGGAAGATGCCGCGCCATTGCGGTGAATCCTGTGGCGAACAGGAGGACGATGGCGCCGCATACGATGAAGATCGCCGGAGTGCCGATTCCATTGCCGTAGGCGATCATTACCGGTATGAATCCGATGACGACGACGAGGGGTGCATTGAAGGCCATGACTGTGAAGAACAGCTGCAGGACCCCCATGTTTCCTCGGAGGTGTTGGGGCGGAACTTGATCGGCGAGCGGTGTGACCGCTTCATCGGTGGAGTTAGTTGAGCTCATTCCGTGGTTCCTATCATGGGAGCTGTGACGATTTGGAAATCCAGAGCGGCCTGGAGGCTCCATATAATTACCGGTACATACACGCGTGCGGACGCCGGGTACCGGTCGGATGCGCGCGGCGATGAACCAGGGAACGGTGCCCTGTGCCACTAGGCCAGAATCAGTGCTATATGGCCTGGATCACATTAGGCTGGGTGCGTCGATTCGAGCCTTTGGAGATTTGACAAACGGTGGCTCGGCGATGGGGAAGATTCCGAAGGACGCCCCAGGGTGATCGCAGACGCAATCGCCTACGAAAGCTGACGCTCGGCATTGAGGATGAGTCTGATGCTCGCCGATGACGCTAACCCAGGTCCCGCGCTTGGCCACCACCGATGTTGTGGGACTAGAGAATTGCCAGGGGATTTATCGGAGAGCCTGTTCCGCCTTCCACAACCAGTGGGGCCAGAACAAGCATGAATTCGTAGCTGTTTCGCTTTCGGCAGGCTTGCGCCAGCTGGTCAAGGACCATGTTGTCCACGACTGCGATACCGTAGGCCCAAATCGCACCGTGAACGGACCACGCGACGTCGTATTTCCAGGGCCACGCGTCGAGCATGTCCCAGCCGAGAATACTGATGTCTTTGTCCCTGAGGTAACGCAGACAGGAGGCGTGCATCCCTGGCAATGCGTCCGATGGAGAGCCGTATTTGTGATCAGGACGTTCTGAATCCCACTTTTCCCTGCCCATGTTGACGCACAGCGCGTCCCCGGGGCGAACCTCGACGCCTTGGGCGCGGGCCGCAGCTTCCAGTTCCCACGCGTGAACAGGCTGGTCGGCAGTCACATAGTCAACACCTCGAAGACCTGGAATGTCCAGGATCACCCCGCGGGTCACCAAATCGCCGGCCCACTGCTCCACACCGCCGAACGTTGCCCCGTTTGTGGTTACGTGTTCGTGGGGATCCCTTCCGTTGTACATGCCTTCCGTGTCCCAGACATGGCATAAGGCGTCCAAGTGCGTAGTGGCGTAACCGTGGTATTCGACACCGTAGTAGTCCACTGCCCAGCCTCCGGGCTCGCCCTCACAGCAGGCCCCTTTGGGTCCTTCGCCGCCGTCGTACCAGTACTGGGTGTAGTGCTGTGCTGGTCTTGCGTTGTTTGGGGCGGGGTTGGTGTTCAAGGGCCTGCTGAGGCTCAGGGTTTCACCAGTCCTGACGGCCGACGCAGCTTCGAGGCGCTTGGCCGGTGTGATGAGATTGATGGCGCCCTTTTGGTCGTGCTCGCCCCATCGACCCCAGTTCTTCCGCTCGTACAGCAGGCTGCGGACTTCGTCGCTGGTCAGTTGTTCGTCGTTGGTGACCTCGTTGGTCATGTCAGCACCTTTCAGGCAATACCTTGAACTTCAGTCGCTTTGCAGTTGGGCCGATCGGCGGAGGCGGCAAAACGGCGTAATTATCTGATCGTAGGAACTCCGCCTGCCCTCTGGGTACGGCAAAGTTCCAACGTTTGAGTGTCTTTGCTGTGTGATCTACATCGCCGAGGCCTGGGTTCGGCCTGGTTCGTCGCCGCGATATGGACTACGAAACCGTGTCGGTTGTTTCAGCGGGAAACGAATTCCGGTGGGCCGTTGATGGTCAAGTCGGGCACTTGACCGGTGTATTTCTCAACGTCGACCAAGGCATGCTGCCCTGTTGTTGCTTGGGTCAAACGCGAAGTCGGGCGGTCAGCGATCAGAACGTTGGGATTGCCGTGCCGACAGAAGCTTGGATCGGCCGGGTCGGGATCGAACCATGCTCCGGTCGCGAGTTGAATCACGCCCTCTCGGACCGCCTCGGAAATAGCCAAGCCTGCAAGACAGCTGCCACGGTCGTTGAAGATCCGGACGACGGTCCCGTCCGCCAAGCCACGAGCTGCGGCATCAGCGGCATTCATCCGTACCGGTTCCCGTCCTTGAACCTTGTTTCCCTGGCTGTATGTACCCACATCCAGCTGGCTGTGCAGGCGGGTTTTGGGTTGGTTAGCGATCAGATGCAGCGGGTAGGGGGTTCGGGGCGTTCCGAGCCACTCTGCCGGTTCCAACCATGCCGGGTGTCCGGGGCAGTCGGGGTAGTTGAAGCTATCGATAACTTCGGAGAAAATCTCGATTTTTCCGCTGGGCGTTGGCAAGGGGTTTGCCTTCGGGTCGGACCTAAACTCCTGCAGGAGAACCTGTTGCGGGTCAACGATGGGGATTTTTATGCCCTCGCCGCCCCAGAAGGTGTTGAAATCCACAACATGATGGCCATCGGCTGCTAACCGGCAACGCCAGGATTCGTAGAGGTACCCGAGCCAATCCCTGCTGGTCCGTCCTTCCGTAAACGTCTCCCGACATCCGAGGTGTGAAGCGATGTCAGCGAAAATTTCGTAGTCATCCCGCGCCTGACCTGCAGGGGTTGTCAGTGCCGGCATGGGCAGGAAATGTGGATCGTTGCGGCCGGCACCGTAATCGTCGCGTTCGATGCTCATCGTGGCAGGTAGGACGATGTCTGCGTGTCGTGCGGTCGCTGTCCAGAATTGTTCGTGAACGATGACGGTCTCCGGGACCGTGAAAGCTCTGCGGAGGCGGGAGAGGTCCTGGGCGTGGTGGAACGGGTTTCCGCCGCACCAGTAAACGAGCTTGATGTCGGGGTAAGTTAGGCGCTTGCCGTCAAAGTCGTACTGTTCTCCTGGATGGAGGAGCATATCGGCGATCCGGGCGACGGGGATAAATGAAGCCTCCGGGTTCTTGCCTTGGGGAAAAGAGGGTGGGCTAGCCACCCGGAGCGGCAACCCGATGTCCGCTGTGGATCCGTAGGCATGGGCAAATCCTCCCCCGGGCCGTCCTACTTGTCCCAACATGGCGGCAAGGGTTATTCCAAGCCACACGGGTTGTTCGCCGTGTTGCTGGCGCTGCAGGGACCAGCTCAGATTGATCAAGGACCTTTTGTGGGCCATCTTACGGCCAAGAGAACGGATCACATCTGGTTCGATACCACTGATGGAGGAGGCCCATTCCGGGGTCTTCGGGTGATTATCAGGAATGCCCTGCAGGTAGTCCCGAAAACGTTCGTAACCGGTCGTGTAGCGTTCGAGAAAGCCGTCATCGACGAGCCCTTCTTCGTCAAGGACGAACGCCAGAGCTAGCATGATGGCGGCATCGGTTCCTGGCCTGGGAGCCAGCCATTCGGCTGAAGCTTCCGGAAACGTGTCGTCTTGCAGGGGGCTGACAGAGATGAACTCGCAGCCGCGGGATACAGCTGTGGCAACAGCTTGACGTGCCGTGTGCCGGGTGATTCCGCCCGGGCCTACGAAGGAATTTTTTGCTGATAGGCCGCCGAAAGCGATAAACAGCTCTGTGTGCTGGGCCACCACGTCCCAAGCCGTGGCGTGCACCATCAAGTCACTGGGCTTTCCGACTAAATGGGGCAGCAGCGTGTCGGAACATCCATGGCTATAGTCACCGCGGCCGGCGACGTATCCGCCCAATACGTTCAGGAACCTGTGAATCTGGCTTTGAGCGTGATGAAAACGCCCAGCGCTTGCCCAACCATATGAGGCCCCGTAGACCGCTGAGGAGCCGGCTGTCTTATAGACGGTGTCCAGGGCTGTGGCGGTTAGTTCAACAGCCTCGTCCCAACCGACTTCAACGAATGGTTCCTCTCCCCGGCCCGGAGTTCCGGGGCCGTTGAGTAACCATCCCTTTCTTACAGCAGGGCGCAACACGCGCGAGGGGTGATGCTGCGCACTTGCCACGTTGTGGATCAGCTGATTCGGATCAGGGTCAGCACTCAGAGGCCTGACATCCGCCAAGGAACGTCCGTCTGTCTGGGCTTCGAAACCTCCCCAGTGGGTTAGATGTCTCGGCATAATGTGGATGGCTCCTTGATGCGCGGCACGCTTGCGGGCCGCCGGTTGTGCCTGCCTGGCCACGCGAGCTGTGAACGCTTACCCGGTAGGACCCTGAAATCCAGTCGGGTGCGTTTGACCTTGTCAAAGCGGCGCTGGACTGCTGTTTTATTTGGACAGTTTTCCCATCAGGCTGGCAAGTGGAGCGATGAATACCGGCTTCGCTAGGAACCAGCCCGCCGTCATGACCATCAGGGAGCCGATGAAGACCACCAGGCCCCACCAGTCGGCGGCGTCCCTTGAGGTGTACATGTGATTCAGGTTGGCAAGTACTCCTGTGAACGCAACCAGGAAAACGTGGACGATGGTGAATGCGACGAAGTAGATCATGACTGGGAAGTGGACAGCGCGGGCGATCTCCACCGGATAGACCTTGGAAAGCCGTGCATTCTTGTCAGGCCACCACGTTGAGAAACGGATTCCGGACAAGGCGGCCAACGGAGCCATGATGAAAACCGTCGTGAAGTACGCGAGAACCTGCAAGGCGTTGTAATGGATCCACCCATTCTCATGTGGCCAGTTAAGAGACGCGTACTGCAAGAGTGCCGACGCCGCGTTTGGCACGATGTCCCAGTTGGTGGGGACGATCCGCATCCAATGACCGGTCGCAAACAGCAACACCACGAAGATCAGGCCGTTGATCACCCAGAGAACATCCAGGCACTGGTGGAGCCACTGGGACATGCTGACCTTCTTCGGAGTGCTGCCCCGAGGAGAAAAGAAGGAATTAGCGTTGGGTGTCCAGTATCCCGGGGGACGGCGTTCCAGCCGGACCTGGAGGCCGGTCCGGCCGATGAGCACGATAAAGAACATGTTGAGAAAATGCTGCCATCCCAACCATGCCGGTATACCCGTAGGAGCTGTATCTGGCATGGCCGAAACGCCAGGATATGTTTCGGTGAATGCCCTGACCGCTGGCAGCGCATGAAGCCAACGGGCCACAAGTACCAGACCCAGAGCCGCCAGAGCTACGATCACGACGGTAACGACCCGCCGAGTCCATTGACCACGACTTCCGGAACCGCGGCTGCTCGCTGCGGCAGAAGGCGCACTGGGCGCCGTCGCCTGGCTGACCAGCGAAGGTTCCACCGGTGCCACCGGCCATTCGGAAGTCCCTGCAGAGCCCATCCGCTGCCTCGGTGCAGTTTCGCTGGCGGCGGGCTGCTGGCCCATCCGCTGCTTCGGTGCAGTTTCGCTGGCGGCGGCCTGCTGGCCCATCCGCTGCTTCGGTGCAGTTTCGCTGGCGGCGGGCTGCTGGCCCATACGCTGCTTCGGTGCAGTTTCGCTGGCGGCGGGCTGCTGGCCCATCCGCTGCTTCGGTGCAGTTTCGCTGGCGGCGGGCTGCTGGCCCATCCGTTGCTTCGGTGCAGGGGTCAGCTCTTCTGGTTGGCTGTCGCCGTGAACCACAGTGGCACTCCTTTCGTGGATCAATGGCAGGTGTTCAACAGTTAGCTGTTGCGACGGGTCTCAATGGCCTTGATTACCTGGGGAACGATGGTAAAGAGATCACCAACAATGCCGAAATCAGCGACTTCGAAGATTGGTGCCTCCGGGTCCTTATTAATCGCCACGATGGTCTTGGCTGTCTGCATACCGGCGCGGTGCTGGATAGCACCGGAGATACCCAACGCGATATAGAGCTGCGCGGCAACCGTGATTCCAGTCTGGCCGACCTGGTAGGACTGGGGCACATATCCAGCGTCCACGGCGGCGCGGGAGGCCCCGACGGCACCACCGAGAGTATCGGCGAGCTCTTCAACCAAAGCAAATGCTTCTTTTGAACCAAGCCCCCGGCCACCTGAGACTACGGTCTTCGCTTCACGCAAGGGCGGACGGGTTGAATCGACAACCGCGGGGGAGACCGACGTCACCACAGCCCCTGGTGCGGTGGCAGGGATCTCGGCCACGACGCTCACCTGTGGTGACGACACAGCGTTCGCCTTGGTGTCAAAAGCACCTAGCCGGATGGTCGCAATCATCAGCCCACCATCAACTGTGGACTCCGTCGAGAAATCGCCGCCGAACACCGAGTGCTTCACGATGATTTCGTCAGCATCGAAGCGGACGCCAACGACATCGGCAGCGATCGCTGCACCCGTCCGGACGGCAAGCCTGCCGGCTACGGCACGCGAATCGTTGGTCGCCGGTACGAACACTGCAGCCGGGCTGTAGGTGTTGACTGCGTCAGCGAGTGCGCCGACACGTGCTGAGCCGAGCTCAGCACTCTCTGCTGCCGATTCGGCCAAGTGGATGTACTGGGCGCCGAGACTGCCGAGTTCCGCCGTGAGGGCCTCTTTGTCGGCTTCCGGGCGGGCGACAACAACTGCGACAGGGGTACCGACCGCAGCGGCGGCGGCCAGAGTGCCTGCGGCGTTTTTCTTGACGGAGCCATCCGCTGCCGTCTCTACAAGTACGAGGACGTTCACCATTTCAAGTTCCTTTGGTCTTAGCTTTGCTTGTTCGTCTTAGAGCAGACGGTTGGATTGCAGGAATTCAGCCAGCTGTTCGGCAGCAGTGCCGTCGTCTTCGATCTTGGGGCCGGCCGTCTTCGCCGGACGTTCAACGGCGGATACCATGACTGATTGGGCAGGGCCTTGGGAAGCGACATCGAGATCCGAAAGCGACCAGACGGTCAGCGGCTTCTTCTTCGCCCGCATAATTCCCTTGAAATTCGGAAAGCGGGCTTCAGCGGTCTTTTCCGTGATCGCTGCAACCAGTGGGAAGGTACTACGAACAGCGATGGTTTCCCCATCCACAGGCACGGTTCCTTCGGCCCCGGCTGCTTGGATCTGCAGGGTTTCCAATGCCGGGAGGACTGGCCAGCCCAGAAGCTCGGCCACCATCGGGGGCACAAGCCCTCCCCTACCGTCCGTCGCGGCGTCACCGGCGAGAACGAGGTCTGCTCCGATTTTGGTGATAGCCGCTGCGAGTACTTCAGCAGTGCGTTTCATGTCCGCGCCTGCGAGGCCGGTGTCGGCTACGATCACGGCAGTGTCAGCCCCCATTGCGAGAAGCTTCCGGACGGAGGCTTCTGCCTGCTCAGGGCCCATGGTGAGTACGGTGATTTCTGCCTCGCCACCGGCGTCCCTGTAGCGCAGGGCGTTCTCCAGCGCGCGTTCATTGATTTCATCGGCCACGGGGTCGGAAGCCTGCCGGTCAAGCAGGCCTGTTTCCAGATTCAGCTTCCGGTTCGACCAGGTGTCCGGAACCTCTTTGGCCAGAACGACGATTCTCATTTGTCTGTCTCCTCAGATGTGTTTCTCACGGTTGGTGGGGTTGAGTGCCGGTCATACCAGAGCGGGCTGTGCTGCTCTGGCGATTTGATTCAGGACGGCGTCTGTGACGTTCTGGGTGCTGGAGTTTCCGCCGAGGTCCGGCGTTGAAGTGCCGGAGGACAGTACCTCCTCGAAGGACGCACTCAGACAGATCGCGGCCTCGGTTTCGCCCAGGTGCTCCAACAGCATTGCTCCTGCCCAAAGTTGACCGATGGGATTGGCAATGCCTTGTCCCACGATGTCCAGTGCCGGTCCGTGGCATGGCTTGAACATCGAGGGGTGGTGACCTTCGGGGTTGATGCTCGCTACGGGTGCTACGTGCCCGACTCCGGACACTGCCCCCAGAAGAGCTGCCATCTCTTCGCCGTAGAGATTGGAGGCCACTACAACATCAAGCGTTTCAGGGTTGAGGATTGCCCGGGCGGCCAGCGAGTCGAACGGGACGGACTCTGCTGCCACCGACGGGTATTCCTCCGCTGCTTGGCTGACGACCTCGTCCCAGAACGGGGTTGAGCTAAGTACTCCGTCGGATCCGGTCGCCGAGACCAAGCGTCGGGAACGCTTTTCGGCCAGCTGCAGGGCATATCTGGCCACGCGTCCGACACCCCAGGCAAGTACAGCTGATTGTTCTGGCCGTTTAGGGGTGCGGTGGGTACCTTCCAGGTTTGCTTGTACGAGCACGGCGTTCAGATGGTCTACACCCGCAATCTGCGGGGTCATTCCCGGCAGCAGCCGGGCGGGAAGAACATCGACGTATTGGTCGAAGGCCGACCGGATAGGAGACAACAGCTCCCGCTCTTCTACATGACGGGACCGGCCGGGCAGGCCAAAGGTCCCCGCGAAGATGGCATCACCGCCTGCTAGTTGTTGGAGACCATCGGCGGGCATCATGGACCCATGAATCAGGTGACGCTCGGAGTTCCAGCTGTGGGTGCGCCATTCCATGTTGAAGCCATGGTGGTAAGCGATGGCCTCAAGACAGGTGATCGCGCCGGGCATCAACTCTGGGCCGATGCCGTCCCCGGGGATGACGTCAATGACGTAGTGCTTTTTCATAGTCGCCTGGTCAGCGTTTCTGGCGGGTCGTCATGGCTGGTTCCCCGACCGTCCGATGTCCGCTGGTCTCAACCTGGTGTGCGCGGGAGGGCGCATCCCACCGAAGCGCCTCAGCAATCTCCGCAGGCAGCGGGGCGGAAACAGCTGAGACAGCATCGACATTGACATATGTCAGATCAAGGACGGCAATCTGCCTGGATCCGCAGGACACAACGGTTCGCAGCTGGAAACTGGTGCGTCCGACGCGGACGCACTGGACTTCGGCGTCGAGATCGTCTTCAAACCTGGCAGGGCTGGAGAAAGTGGCCTCAACCCGGACCACCGAAGGGTCCACTCCAAGATCGTTCAACTCGGCGTACCGCCACCCGAGCTCCCGGAAATATTCGGCCATGGCCGTATCGGCGATTTCCAGATAGCGGCTATTAAACAGAAAACCTTGCTGGTCGGCTTCGTGGTAACGGACGCGGTGCCTGTACGTGAACACGATTACGCCTTGTTCCCTGCACGCAGTTGCTCGTAGAAGTCGGGGCGGCGCAGGGCCAATCCCGGTGCTTCGGGCTTGGCCCGGGACGCCAAAAGAACCTCCCGGTCAAGGTCCACCACCAGAAGCTGTTCACCGTCGGATTCGCCCACCGCCAGGATCCCGTCGTTCAGGCCAACTATCTTATCGACCGGAGTACAGGCAACGGCCTTCCCCACGGCATGCATGGGTGCATCAGTAGGTAATCCACTGGATCCTACAAGCGGTGACATCACGACGTAGAGTTGGTTCTCAATAGCACGGGCCTGGCAACCGGTTTTCACACGGTGGACGCCTCGTCGATTCCAGGTCAGCGAAGGGCACAACAGCAGGTCCACACCTTGGTCAACCAGGTAGCGGGAGAGTTCCGGGAATTGGATATCGGCACAAATCAGTACACCGGCTGTGTACGGGCCGATGCGGGTGACCAGGAGTTTATCCCCGCCGGTCATCCCCAAGGCGTGCTCCTGCGGTGTGAAGTGGATCTTGTCCTGCAGCTCAACCCGGCCATCCGGGTGGGCCAGATAGGCCGTGTTGCGCAGGGACCCATCCTCGGCGAGCCTGTTGTGGCTGCCGCCCAGAACGGCAATGCCATGGGCCAACGCCATCTGACGGATCCCGTCGGCGATCTCGTTTGTCAAACCGGGCAGGTAATTCCAGTAGTCAGAAGATACGGTCGCGGCTGTTACCTCGTGGTCCGTGATGCTGCCTAGAAGACCGGTGCTGGCAAGCTCAGGAAACAGCACCACGTCTGCGCCGTTGTTGGCGGCTTCGGCTACAAGGCCATCCATGTGGGCCAGATACTCCTCCGTGGAGGATTCGGACCGCAGCTCGAACTGGGTAGTGGCAACTCGGAGCTTTGTCATCAGATGGTTCCGTTCTCTAGGAGCTTTTTGACTTCGCGACGGTTCACCTTTTGGGTGGTGTTGTTCGAAGGGAGCTGTTCGATGGCCTTGTAGACGGTCGGGACCTTGTAGGCCGACAGCCGTTCGGCGGCGAAAGCGCGCAAGCCGTCCGCGTCCAGCGCTTCCCCGTTGGCCAACTCGATGACGGCGACAACCTGCTCTCCGTAAATGGGATCAGGCTGACCAACCACTGCAACGTCATCGACGGATGGATGTTCTTTGAGAACCTGTTCGACCTCTGCCGGGGAAATGTTGCTGCCGCCCCGGATGATCATGTCGGACTTCCGGCCGGCAACGCTGACGTAACCCTGTTCGTCGACCCTGACAAGGTCCTTCGTGCGGTACCAGCCATCGGGCGTCAGGGCTGCTGCTGTCTGCTCGGGGTCGTTCCAGTAACCAAGCATCAGGCCTGGTCCTTGGGACAGAGCCTCACCAACTTCCCCTACAGCCACTTCGTTACCGGCCTCGTTGACAACCTTCAAGCGTGACCGCGGCACCAGCCGGCCGGCGGCACCGTGTTTTGGTTCCGGGTCCCGAACGGGATCATAAGTGATCAAGGGGAAGCACTCGGATGCGCAGAAAGTATCGTGCACAGGCACTCCCGAGTATTTCCTGAACCTGTCAAAGGCTGGTTCGTTCCGGGGTTCGCCGCCGGAGACGATCAGACGAAGGGAGCTTAGGTCGTGCTGCTCGGCGGACTCTTCAAGGAAGGCGACCAGTTTGGTGATGATCGTCGTTACTGCTGGGAAGAATGTGGCCTTGTACTTCTCAATGGCGTGGGCGAGGATCTCTGGCTTGGCCCGCCGCAGCGGCACAACCGTGCCGCCGACCAGCAACGTGGCCATCGTCGTGGAGTTCAGCCCGTACAGCCACGCCATGGGCAGGCAAATAATCGAAACGTCGTCCGAGGTCAACCCCCACACTTCGGCGTAAGTCCGTGCTCCGTTGTGCAGGGCACTTTCGGAAATCATGATGGCTTTCGGCCGGGACGTGGTACCAGAGGAGTAGCACACCAAATGCAAAGGCTCCCTTAGTCCCTCAGGATTTGCTTTGGTGCCGCTGGCAACCTTCGTGGGGCGGAAGTTACCATCAATGCTTTCGACCGGCAGGCCCTCACGGGTGGATTGCCGTACGACACTGTCCGTGACCGAGTCGCACAGCACCAAGACGGGGTCACTGTCGGCGATGGTTGCGGCAAGGTCGGCGGGGGCAGTTGAGGGGTAAATTGTCACCAAAACACCCTGGGCGGCCCACACTGCCAATGACGTGATGACATAAGCTGCCGAATTTTCGGCTATAAGCGACACCCGCTCGCCGGGCTGAAGCCCGGCGAGACGGAGTGCTTCCGCCCGCTGCAGCACGCTTTGGTGCATTTCACCATAGGTGATCCGTCGGTCATCACTGGCGATGGCCGTCGCGTCCGGCCGTGCCAGAGCTACGCGGGTGAACTCTTCAAGGTAGACCAAGCCACCGCGGGTTTCCTCGGGCACTGATCCTCCGTTCGATGTCTGGTGCGCCAAGCGCTTATCGGTATCTTCTGCTGCGGGCGTCTGCGTCACTTCTTGAATTTCTCCGTATCAGCCAAGGCTGGGTCAAGGTTGTACTTCTTCAGGATCTCTACTTCCTTGCCCGACTCGTGGTACTCCTTGATCTGCTTGTTCAGGGCCTCGGTGAGCGCCTTGTTGTCCTTGGTGTGTGGGTAATTCGGCAGCGACGGGTTCACCGAGGAATTCACAGCCGGGTCCGGATCCATGATTTTTGCCACGATGGACTCGTACGTCTTGTTCTGCTTGAGGAGGTACGGAGCGTCGATGCCGCCAAGGACGGCGAATTTGATCCGGTCAGCTGCAAGGTCATTCAGAACCGCGTCAGCTGACTGGTATTCCTTTACCTCGGCGCCCAACGCCTTCAGTTCATCGTTCCAGGTGTATCCGGTAACAGTTCCCACAGTCTGACCGGCCAGAGATTTCGCGCTTGAGGTGGCAGTCTTGGCGAAGATGGTCGGCAGTTCGACATACGTGGAGTCGGACTGTGAAACGGTCTTTCCACGCTCGGCTGTGGCGTACCAGCCGCCGGCGGCTACGTCGGCTCGGCCGGATGCTACCGACTGGATGACGCCTGCCGAGGGGCTGACCACCCACTCGGTCTTGAGGCAGGCATCGGCAGCGAAGGCGTTGAGGAAGTCGGCGTCAATACCCTGTTGGCTGCTGTCTGCCTGGCCAAAGTAGGGCATCCCATCGAAAGTTGCGACTGTCAGAGTTCCTTGGGTGATCGTGGGAAATTCGAACTTCGGCTTGCAGTCTTGGGCCGCCGGGGAGCTTCCTCCTCCGCATGCGGCAAGAGCGGACACAGACAGAACGGAGACGCAAGCGACGGTGATTACGCGTGAAAGTCGTTTCATGGATAGTCCTTGATTTCGGATGGATGGGTGGGGGTGGAGTTGTTATGAGGAACGGGCTGTTTTCTTGGCCCGCGTCTCCATGTAGGAAACGATCTGTGATCCAGGGATGGAGATCGCGGCGTAGAGGAGTCCGGCTACGACGAAGATGGCCAGGTACTGGAAATTGGATGCGGCAATCGAATAGGCGACACTGGTCAGCTCCGGGACTGCAATGGCAAAGGCGATGGAGGTCGTCTGGAAATAGACGATGATCCAGCTGAGCAACGGCGGAGTAATGACTTTCATGGACTGCGGGATGACGATGAAGCGCATTTTGGTCCACCGGTCCAGTCCGAGGGCGTCCCCGGCCTCAAACTGTCCCTTGGGCAGGGACTCAAGTCCGGATTTGACCGTCTCGCTCACATAGCCGGCGTAGTTAAGCCCCAGAGCGATGGCGGCAGCGGCGAAGGCGGGGAGTTCCAGTCCTGCCGAAGGGAGTCCGAAGTATACGAGGTACAAAAGGACCAGGGAGGGCATGCCTCGGGCAATTTCGACGACCGCTACAGTGAGCCAGCGGACCGGGGCGAGGCTGTTGCGGAGGCCGAAGGCAAGGACGAAGGCCAAGGGAGTGCCGATGAGCACCAGCGCGGCAAGAAGAAGGAAGCTCATCCCAAGCCCGGGAAGCAGCTGGGGAAGATATTGGACGATTGATTCGATGATGTTCATACCAGGACCTCACTCTTTCTGGGCCGTGCGGCACCCAGGCGGTTTCCGAGCCACCGCCCAAAGACACCCACTGGAATGCTCAGAAGCAGGTACAGGGCGGCCGTACTGATGAAGACGGTCAGACCTTCCCCGGATTGCCTGTTCTGTACAAGTGCCAAGGCGGTGATGTCCTGGACTCCAATGACTGAGACCAGGGCGCTGTCTTTCAGCAACCCAATGAGGTATGCAATCGACATCGGCAGGATGGTTCGGACGGCTTGGGGTACGAGAATCTTGGTGTAGATGTGGGCCCGGCTCAGCCCCAGGGCTTCGCCGGCCTCTGTCTGACCGAGGGGCACCGCCCGGAAGCCTGCCCGGTAGATTTCTGTCAGGTATGCGGCTGAGATGAGGCCGAACACCACGATTCCGGTTTGCACCGCTGGGAGGCGGACCCCGAATGTGGGCAAGGCAAAGAACACCAGGAACAGCCACGGAAGTGGCGGAACGCCACGCAAGATCTCAACGTAGGTTGATCCTAGGAAACGAACCAATCGGATCGGCGACCGCCGTGCCGCGGTCAGCGGTACGGCAAGAATGGCTCCGAGCAGAAACGCTCCCATCGTGATGATGAGCGTGTACTGGACGCCTGCCGCCAGCTTAGGCCAGAATGCGATGAGTTCCATTACCGCTCCAGTACAGCCTTGAGGAACCGACGGGTGCGTTCGTGCTGCGGGTCGCGCATGATCTGATGCGGCGCGCCCTGCTCGACTATTGCTCCGTCAGCCATGAAGACGACACGGTCCGCGACTTCTTCAGCGAAGTGCATCTCGTGAGTGACGACGAGCATCGTTTTTCCTGTCTCCGCGACCTCCCGCATGACTGAAAGCACTTCAGCGCCGAGCTCCGGGTCCAAAGCAGATGTTGGTTCGTCAAACAGCAAAACGTCGGGGTCGAGCGCCATTGCCCGTGCGATTGCGATGCGCTGCTGCTGTCCCCCTGAACACTCATGAGGGTAGTGGTCTGCCCGGTGCTCCAGCCCGACGCGTTCCAGAAGGTACATGGAACGGTCACGGGCTTCTTCTTTGCTTCGTCCCAGTGCGTGGATTTGCGCCAGGTTGACGTTCTCCAGTGCCGTGAGGTTCGGGAAGAGATTGAAGGACTGGAACACCATTCCGACCTTGCGTCGGAGCGCTGCAAGTTCTTTAGGTTTGGGGTGGTTGCCGTGGCCCTCGCTGATCGACAGTCCGTCGATGGTCACCGTTCCTGATGTCGGCGCCTGCAGGTGATTGATGCAGCGGAGAAACGTACTCTTCCCCGAACCGCTGGGGCCGATCAGGGCCACGACCTCGCCTTTGTCCACTTTGAGGCTGATCCCGTTGACAGCAGGCTTCCCATGGAACTCAACGGTGATGTCGGTCATTTCAAGGAAAGGCTGGGTGCTCGAGGTACTGGTCATCGGCTCCACCCCTTTCTGTTTATCGTTGGCTTGTGGAAAAAAGTTATCTCTGACACAGCCGAAGTTCTTTAGGAAGATCCACAACTCGGCGGCCGTTCTTTGGAGCTACACACAGAAGTGCCGTTTCCCGGGGGGCGTCAGCCGATGGTCAGGGCAGAAGACGATGTGCATGGTTGCCTTAAGCGAAAAAGCCCCTGCTCGGACCGATGGACGGTCCAAGCAGGGGCCAGGCAGTAGCGCGAAGCGATCGGGGAACGGCTATGCGTTTTTTACTGCGAGCGAGGGTCGTGAGAGGCGGAGGTCGTAGGCGAATGTGCTGCGCTCCCCTGCTATCAGCTCCGCTGTTATCTGACCTCCGATTGGGCCGCTGGCGACCCCCCACGTGTGTCCGGTGTTCACATAGGCGCGATCCAGGCGGTCGATAATTGGAAGGTGGTCTGGAGTCGAAGAGGCCAGACCCGCCCACAGACCCGTTACACCCAGGTCGGCGTTCTCTCCATAGCGATCCAGGGCAGTTGAGATCATCGCGTAGGTTGAAGCGATACCGATATGGGGATTGAGGGATCCGAAGGAATCCAGGCTGGAGCCCATGAAGACTCTTCCCTCTCTGTTCTGGGCAATCGAGTCATCGAATAGGGCGTTATCAGAGCCTTGACCGTTCTGCGTTGCGGTGTGGGGCCTTCGATCAGGTGAAGGAAAATCTATGGCCTTGTACGCGTCTAGCGAGGTCAGAGCACTGCAGTGCGCCACACCCCGAGGACCGTGAAGAAGCGGGTTCTCAGCAACCGGGACGGACTGCGTGACCATTTGCCCCTGCCGGGCGGTGATCACAGGCAGTTCGATGCCTTCGGCTGCGAGGTTGACTGACCAGGCACCGGTAGCCCAGACAAGACCCGGTGCATGAATTTCGCCTCTTACCGTGCGGACTCCTGTGATGGCGTTACCGCGTCGAATGGTGGAAAGAACTGAAGTGTTCTCGTATTTCCGGACCCCCATCCGCACGCATGCGGACGCCAGGGCCCCTACGAAGAGGTGCGCGTCTACTTGGGCGTCGTCCGCACAAAATACCGCTCCGATGGCTGTTTCGGGCAGAACTGTGGTCAATTCCCTTGCTTGTTTCAGCGAGAGAACGTCGACTTCAAGTCCGGCGGAGCGTCGATCCTTGGCGTACTCAGCCATCACGGCGGCCTGTTCGTCCGTTTCGTAGAAGAACAGGCCACCGTGCTGCCGAAACTCGAAGGTGTTGCTTAGTTCTTCGACGTACGCCTTGTATTTGTCACGCCCCGCCCGGGCCAAATCTAGCTCCAACCCAGTCCGACGCGTCTGGAGCCAAATGGAGCCAGAGTTCCGTCCAGACGCGCCGTAGGCTGGGAAGCGTTGCTCCGCGACTACAACATCGAAGCCGCGTTTTCGGAGTTCGAAGGCTGTTGAAAGCCCGGAGATACCGGCTCCGACCACAACAATATCGGCGGTATCTAGAACAACGCTGTCACTCATGCCTGGCTCCTCCCACGGCCGGTCCCCCAGTCCATTGTCTCCTGTCCTAACCCTGCCACATGGCGGCGCTCAGGAAGGAGGCAAACCGGGGAGAGTTTTGATTACCAGGAAACGGCGGCGGGCTTTTCGTCGCCACCTGCTGTCACGGACCATCCTGCCGCGGCGAGGTCACTCCCCAAATCGCGTTTCGGGACCTCGTAATCAACAGCGTCGGCAGCGATGACGCGTACGGCAGTCCTTGACCGAAGTTCTTCGGTGACATGGGCCGCGACGCCTGGCAATGTACCGATAATTGCCAAAGCGGTCGATTCTTCGGGTGTGAAGCCCATGGCCACTGACATTGCTGCCAGCACTCCAATGTCGTTGAGGGGAAAGTGCGCCCGACGGGGATTCTTTACGAACTCAGTGTGAATGGCTTCGTAGAGCTGCGCCGCGGGTCCCCAAAGACCTGCCTCGACGGCGATGCTGCGCAGGCGCTGGGCCCGTGGATCCTCGCCCCGGAATACAGGGTGACCGAAGCCGGGAATGCGGAACTTGGTCCTCTGCGCCTCCTCGACGACTGTCTGGGCGAACTCCTGCATATCTGGTTCGCCGGCAGCTACGTAGGCCTGGTACTGGGTACTGATGAAAGTCGCTGCGTCCTCCGTTGCCAGACTGAACTGCCCAGCGGCCAGCGTGGCTGCAGCTAGCCCGGCCTGCATGCTCGGATTGCTCGAGACCACATATCGTGCAGCGGCAGTTCCGGGCTTCTCCAAGCCGTAATCGAGAACGCCCGTGAGCAGAGCGTCCATCACCTTGGTCTCACCGGGGGTCGGAATCCGCCCCCTGATCATCAAGAACGTTGCTGCACCAAAAGGCATTCCAATGAGCTGTTCCAGGTCGTAGCCTCGGATCGTTACACGCTCAGGGTGGATTTCGCTGATTTCGGTCCGCCAGTATCGTTCCGGCGCGGCATCCGGTGTACCTTTGCTGTTCTCTTCGATGGTCGTTCCCATCACTTGCTCCTCAGTTGCTTGGCAGTCGCCGCGGGCGGCGGATACCCGTGGTCAGCATGACGATAGAACTAGCAATGAAGGATTGACATTGTGATAACTCCAACCCAGACGATGAACCATTGTTGTTTTCTCAGTACCATGACTTTCGCCGTTGGAGCAGGATGCGTATGTTGGGTTTCGTCCTTATAGGGCGAAAAGGGTCCGTCTCTCAAGTGCAGGAGCAGGAGGCTCATGGACGAGCTGCACAGCTCCGTTCCGATTCAGGAACTACTAGGAGTCCTCGGAACCGGCGCTTCCATCATCAGCGGGGACGTAGCCGGCCGTTTTGTCGGCTCATCATCCGTGTCCATTCAGCAACAGCCACACCAGACCAGCGGCTCGAAAGAGCCTCGCCTGCAACTGGTAGTCATTTCGTATGAATCCTCGGGCAGCCACAAACAAAAACTGGCAGCTGCACTCAAAGACCGGTCGCCCTCTCTCATAGCCGTCACTGGATGGCCCGCGAAGGACCTGAAGTCTCTGTCCGTTAACACCCACGAGCATGTCATCATCGATGCAGGCGCCGGAACCTCCCCGGAGCAGGTCACCGGTGCGTTGGATCAACTCACTCGCCCAGCGGACACGACCGCTGTCCGGCAGCTCACCATTATCCAACGCTCGCTCAGCCAGGCACTCTCAGGGCCCTCACCTGTCCAGGACATCATCGACAGGCTTCAAACTCTAAGTAACGCCACAGCGTTGATCGTCAGCCCCAGAGGAAGCCTCCGTGAGAGCACCGGGCCAGCACCGCTGAAGCCCCTATTCGAGCAGGTATCCAAAACACCGGCGGCATCCCAATTGGTCAACATTCAAGGTTGGAATGGGATAGCCATTCGCCTTCAGACGCAGGGCAGCAACAATGCAGGTGCTGGCTGGTTGATGCTGGTCAGTCGTCGTGACGGATTCCCTGATGAGAAGTCCATAGCTGCGGCTCACATGGCAGGAACACTGGTTGAGACCAGCCGAAGAATGACGTCTCAAATCCGTGTCCAGGAACTTGCCATTCGCTCTGCCCTCTTTGAACAGGCGCTGGCGCTTAAACCGGTCCGTGAAGATTCTGAACTTGCCAGCCGGCTTTCGGCCCTAGGAATAGCATTCTCCGACCCGCTCCGGGTCGTGGTTGCCACACCCCGCCGCGGACAGTCAGGGCCCATGCAGCGCTCAGCGTTGCAACAATTGCACGAGTCCCTATCCCTACTGTTGGACGCAGCTGAAATTGTCAGCTTTTCCACGATCCGGGACGACGCGGTGGTCTTCCTCGCCAACTGCGATGAATCGCAACTGCAACGAATGATCAAAATCGACAAGCCAGAGGTGCCTTCCCACATAGGTATTGGTCGGGACGTGTCACACGTGGGCGACATTGCCGATTCCTATACCGACGCCTGGCTGGGCATCCGATCACTCCGCAACCGGCGTACCAGCGAACAAGCGATGTCCTTTGAGCAGTTCGACCTGTCAACCAGGCTGTTCTCCATCGCAGGAATCGAGGCCATGGTCGCCTGGGCGACCGAATTCCTGGGCCCGCTCATGGATAAAGAGCCGCTCATGGAAGGCCTAAGGCACTACTTCGCCTTGGCACAAAACATCAACGCAGCTTCACGGGTTCTCAACGTCCATCCGAACTCCCTCAGGTACCGGCTAACGAAGGCCGAAGAACTCCTTGACGTTGACCTCAAGGACCCAGCCGCCATCTCGTCACTCTTTCTCGCACTCACGGCACTCGAATTCGCAGAAGAGCATCAGGAGGATACCCCCATTCCTCGTACAGCCCGGGAACGTCGTACCGATACCTCGGAAAGTGCTGGAAGTACCAGCTTCGGCCCCCGCCCCATGAACAGAACCCTCGGCGTCGCCCTCGACCCGGCAGACGAAGATGGCCCACGAAACTCCCGGCGCAACTGACATACATGAGCACCGTTTTGTGGACTTTCCATTTTTCACCCCTCTTCATTGGTTCTCTCACACTGCCGCTGCCGAAGCTCGCGACGGAAAATCGACGTATAGATATCCACTGCACTTTCTAGGGAGCAACTGACATATGGAGACCACTGTCAAACAATCAGGGCAAGGAACCGGCCTCTACTTCGAGGACTTCTACGTCGGCCAGTCCTGGGTCAGCCCGCGCCGAACCATCACGGACGGCGAACTGACCGCCTTCGCAGGCATCTCAGGGGACTTCAACCCACTCCACACCGATGAGGAGTTCGCGAAAACAACCCAGTTCGGAGGAAGGATTTTCCACGGCCCCGGGGTCTTCGCCATCGCGACCGGCCTCGAGTCACGCCTCGGAATCAAAGAAGGCACAGCCATCGCCTTCCTGGGAATGAACTGGAAACTCACCGGTGCAGTCCGGATCGGTGATACGATCCGCGTCGAACAGACCGTGGCTGAAGTTCGGGCCTCCAAGTCGAAGTCTGACCGGGGAATCGTCACTTTTGACGTTCAGGTAAAGAACCAAAAAGATGAGGTCTGCCAAGAAGGACAGTGGTTCGTCATGTTCCGCCGCCACGAGGTTTAGGACCCAGGCTTACTCAGCGTCAAGCTGAGTATCAACACCGGCCGGCTGGAACGAAGGGCACTATTCCTCCAGAACGGTCACTACGACGACGACCTCCCCGCAGCTGAGGTCGTCGTCGTTTTTAAGGGTTACACCACGGCCAAGGCAAGGGCACCCCAGTAGCGATTACTAACGTTCGCTCGCCCGCAGTATCGATAAAGGCGTGATCACATCTACGTTGAGAACATCGAGGCGAGACACCCTTTCTTGGACGGGCAAGCCCTGAAACAACGGGCTGATAGGGGGCACCTGCACTCGGCTGAGACGTCCCATCAAAGGATCCATTGATGGGATCTCTAAAGTGTCCATCGGCGCAGACCGAACACAACAGTCGAAGTAGCAACTAACTCATCGGGAGTCCGGGCAGGGTGACCCTACGGGCCACTCCGACTCTGAGATCAGGTCCAGGTCAGACACGTGAAGCAGGATTTGTTGACTCGCCTTAAGCTTGAATAGATGAGGCCGTGGGCTCGGAATGTAGAACTGCCTTGAGCTCTTCTGCCGCCTGCTCACCGAGAGGTAAAAGGATATCCAAGAAATCCCTGTAACCTGTTGCGTCGAGCAGAGCATCCGGCATCCCCGTGCTCGAGGAGCTCACCCGATCTCGAAGTGGAAGATCAGGAACTTCAGGATGAATCATTTTGAAGTATGTCGTAAATAGCATTGCGGTTGCACCTAGTTCCCAGTATTTTTCGCGCAACTCCAAGTACTTGGCCTTGGCCGGCTCGCTCAGCTGCTTGAACGCCCGCGGAAGCAGCGGCTCAACCAACTCCATGAGTTCGTCCAGACGTCTCGTGACCTCAGGCCGAAGATGTTGTTCAATCCATAGATCCTCAAACTCATCTTGAAACTCACGCCACGTCACAAGTCGCAGGTTCGTGAGGTCAGCGGCTCCGTATGCCCCCCGTTGAAAGCCCTTCGAAGTGATGATGTAACCAACGTTCGCTCCGCCGTCTTGCACAATGGTGCGGAAGCCATGAACCACATTCTTCGGAATTGAGCTTTTCCACCGTTTGCATTCACAGAAGATCGTGTTGGTCCGCCCATTGGCCGTCTCAAGGGCCACGACATCAATGTCAGCCACGTCTCTGACAAGAGTCACCGTCTTTTCGACATCCGTCTGCATACCGCAATCGGCAAGGATTTTAGCGACTTCATTCTGGAGATCCCGCCAAGTTTCGGGATGCTTTTCAGTAATCATCCAAACAGCTTGCCAGACGAGATCGAGGTTTTGGCTGCCAGCAGGCCGCTGGGCGCCGGCCCTGCAGGAAGACCGCCAATATGACCGAGAGAGACAGTCTCAGGGCCTGGGACCACGTCTTGACTCAGAAGCCGCAGGAAGCCAGTTGCGCGCCGAGGCATCATCATGCGCCGACTGCAGGGAATCCGTGCCGCAGGACTCGCATGATGCCGCATTAGATAACCAGAGCACTGCAAGACATATGGGTGCTCATCGGCATGATTGTGCCGGTATTCGTCCCCACTTCACTACCTAATGGCCGCCAAGGTCTTCACAGCTCGAACGAGACTGCCGTCTTGCATCCCTTGAAACTTGGTGGTCTCGCCATGGCTTGTGGCACATTGGGGAGTTGTTCTTCAATCCATATGTTGCGGTTCAGCTCGGCCGAGGCCGGTTCTTACGGTGGCGTCTGTGGCTTACCGCCGGATGGGCCATTTATAGGGCGACGATTCCGGGGTGCCAGGCGTCGAGGTCGAGGTCGAGGTTCCACATCGACTTGCCCAGGCCGATGACCTAGGCATCGGCCTTGTCGGCGCGCCTGTATGATTCTGTCGGTCCCCTCTGGGATCGTTTGACCAAGACAATGGCCAGTGAGTGTAGGGGAAAGGCATGTCATTTCCAGCTGATCTTACGGCTACTCTCTCGGGCACTTCTGTCCATCAGTTGTACCTATGGCGGAAGTCTGGCCTGCTGATCCCCGAAATTAGTGCTGGTCGCCCGCCCCTATACTCCTTTCGTGACGTAACGGCGCTTCGAGCCATGGCCTACTTGCGGGCGCGCACATCCCTGCAGAGCATCCGAACCGCGTTTGGTGCCCTTCGGACCCTAAACTTCAACGATCATCCCTCGGCATATAGATTCGAAACCGATGGGAAGACGATTGCGGTTACCGACGCTTCGGGTAACTCCGTTGACCTTGTTCGTTACAAGGGCCAAATGGCTGCCTTCACCCTCGCAGATATCTTCCGTCCCTTCGCGAATCTTCAGAATCAGACTGTCGGGGACTTTGAACATCCCCGGCCCCGTTTGGCGGTGAACGGCGAACGCCTCGGCGGTTGGCCAACCATCGAAGGGACCCGGGTTCCCTATGATGTCGTAACCCAGTTCCTCGGCGAGCAGCCTGACGAAGAAGATTTCGATGATCTCCAGTACTACTATCCCAACGTCAGCCGTGAGGCGGCCGAGGATGCCGTCGATTTTCAAGTAGAAGTCAGCGCCGTCAACCGGGGGTCTGTCGCTTGAAGTTTCTCCTCGACGAGTGCGTGTCTGACCGACTCCTGCCTTCTTTGGAGGCTGCCTTCAGAAACTGTCAGTTCCACTCAGTGGCGTCCTTGGATTGGCGCGGCACTCTTGACCCGAAGCTGTTTGAGGCAGCCGCCGAGGCGTCATTTGATGTTCTGGTCAGCCTCGATCATAAGATCCTTCGTGTAGATCACGAACGGAATGCCCTGCGTAAGGCCGGGCTGCACTTCGCAGCCATCGAACGTCCTCCTGTTGGCGTCAGAGGCAGAGACTTCAACGCACTTGTCCTGGCGCAGCTTGTATCCTGCCTGACGCTTGTTCTCCGAACGTCACCCACAGCGCCCACGCTTTTCCGTCTTGGTGCCGTGCCACATGACCACACAAAAAGACTGACTCTGGAACACATTTAAGTGCGTGCAGATGGAGGCATTGTGGAACCGCTTGGCGCCTTGCCGCGTGTATCCATCTCGTCGCAACCAGAAAAGGATGCTTTGGGTATGCTCTTCATGCTGCAGTCATGTCAGTACTTATTTACCGGGCATTGCCTCAGGCCAGGCTAGGGGGAAAAGGAATGGTGAGCTACGACCTCAAGGTCGTCCAAAGGTTCGGCCACGAGATCGAAGGAGGCGCGCAGTGGCCTCGTCCCCACTGCCCCGTCTGCCGAGAAGGCTGTGTCTCGTGGGATAAGCCAACGGCGACCGAGAACAACCAATCCAAGGAGCTGTGGGACTTCCCGGGCTGGGAACCTGATTGGATTTCCGGCAGGATGTACGTGACTGGCCACTGCGAGAACGGCGCCTGCGAACAGCTCATGGCTGCCGTCGGAAAGTACAGGGTGGGCGTATCAACGGCCATTGAAACTACACACAGCCAACACCATGGCGAGTTCTATTCTGAGTACTACAAACTGGAATATTTCAGCCCGCCGCTTATCTTATTAACCCTTCCTGAGGTCGTTCCTGGAAGCGTTAGAGCTGCCGTCGAAAGAGCATCCCCCATCCTCTTCGCCGATCCGAGCTTCGCAGCAACCGCTCTGCGCGGTTCGGTCGAACGTTTCATGTCAAGCCAGGGAATCCAGGCATTTAATCACAAGGGAACGTGGCAGCCTCTTCATACCCGCATTGACACCTGGGAGGCAGAAACGAAGAGCCATCGAGCAGCCGAACTGCTCCGTGCTGTCAAATGGATCGGAAACGAGGGAACCCACGACGGAGAACCACTCACAGTCAACGACGTAATCGATGGATTGCAGTTCATAGAGGCAGCATTTCACGAGCTGTTTGTGGCCCCCGAGATAACCGAACGGATGCAAGCCGTCAATCAGGCTAAGGGGCGATATCAGGCCAAGGGGCCAACCCCGGCCTGACGCGATATGGCACGACTCTGGAACTTCTGATCCCGTACGGTACCCTAGGCGCTATCACCGGCGGGCGGGCGCCCGCAGGAATTGAGAGTCTCCCCCCACCCTTTCGGGACGAGCTGCATCGGGGCAAGGGCATGGTAGTTGTCACCTATGTAGAACCGGTTATCGGCCTCAACGGTTGCCATCATTGTTGATTCCCAGATGCCGGTTGGACCAGACGCATCAGACAAGGCAGATATCACCCTGTAATGCGTCGAGATGATGCACTCATGGACTGCTCGAAGTCGCCACCAAGGGCTTTGGCATGCTCTTTACGGCAGTCACTGGGAAAGGGATGATCATTTCATGCCAGTCGCAAGCGTTGTGCGCACACTCAAGGTCACGTCGTGGGCACTGGTTGCCCTCGGCTTCCTGCTGCTGGCGACCGGCGTCCTGAGTGGCTTGTGGGCCTGGACCTACATCGCATTGGTAATGGCAATGTCGCTTGCGGAGTCGATACTTAGGGGCCGCGAGGAAATCCGACAGGAACGGGCCCAACAGACGAACGCCGAGTAGGGTCGGACATGCCCACGGCTCAGTCAGCAGCACCTGTCAAGCAAGTAATCGCGTGGGCACAGCGACACTTAGGAGAGAGCCATTCCTACCCCGCTGGCGGTGACATTCGTAGTGGTGCCTGCCGGCTCAGCAGCCCCACAGGAGGCCGTGTGCGCCGAAATTCTGACGACGCTTCGATTCCCTCCGGGGCAGGGTAGCTCGACCAAACACACGTGCATTTTCGCCGTGCAACCTGGTCTCCGCGATCGAGCATCCTCGATCCCCACGAGAGACGGTTGGTTCTGGGGATGGGCCACGCGTACTGCATCTGAGTGACGCAAGTGCGCTCTGCGTTCTTCCGCGCAAGAGACGCGGGTTAGTTTCCCTCCCCACCTCGCCCTCCTAATCGCCCTAGCTCGTACGAGAGACGCAGGTGACTCCGAAAAAGGAGGCACGACGATACAAGCCACGGACGCTTGTCTTGACGGCACGGTGTCAATGGCCATTAGTTTCTGCCCACGGGCGGCCAGTTGATGTTCCCGCTGGTGGCCAGCAAATTCTGCCCGGGGATGGCCAATGGATCTGCCCGCTGAGCTTGGCGACGCACCGCGTCAGGGTGGGTATATGCCATAGGTGCCCGCGAGCAACTAAGTAATCGGTGGGGGTATGACGGCCAGGACGTTCCGTCCGGAGGCCCCGCTACAGATCCCAGATGGAGACACTCTATGGTCTCCCGCCGAGCCCCACCATCACTGGTAGCTTGTCAGCCCGCCGCTCCGGTGTTGGCTCCCGCAGCCGCCAGTAGCCAACACCCACCAAATGCCTAAAGGGTCACTGCCCACCCAGCAATCGAAAGCAGCCCGAAAACCGCCCAGTGACGCCGGGGAACCGGGGGCCGGATAGGCTGAGGGGGCTGAAAAAGTGGGACAAGGATGGAAGCGATTTGGCTAAGGGAAAGACCTGCTTTAAGGGCGGCTGCGAGGCACCGGCAATCAAGCGGGACATGTGCGAGAAGCATTACAAGGCGTGGTTGCGTAAGCAGCCGCAGTGTCGGGCGGAAGGCTGCACCACAAGGTTGTTCCCCAAGGACAGGAAAACGAGATCCGACTACTGTCGGCCCCACGAGCAGCTTGCTCTCACGACCAGATCCAAAGCTGCCCAAGAGAAGACACTGGCCAGATTCCTTAGTGCCATCGAACCTGACTGGGTGTATGGCTGCTGGTTATGGCGAGAGACCCCTGATGACGGTTACGGGAAGTTCCACGCTGGCGGGCCATGGCTAGCCCACCGCTTCGCCTACGTCTGGTTCTACGGTGGCCACGCCAAGGGTAAGACTCTGGACCACATTTGCAACCGTAAGCTCTGCGTGCGGCCAGACCACATGCAGGTTGTCACCGGGACTGTAAACACCAAGCGCCGCGATGCGAGAGCCTTTGCTCCCGCCGGGACGGCCTGGCTCTTGGGCCACATCCCTGTCAGCCCGGAAATGGACGCGTGGGCCGAAGCCAATGGCCTGCCCTACGGGAACCCGGCCGGGATGGGAGACCTTGCCGGTTTCGCCGGGGTTCCAAAACGTCCCGAGATTGGTCGCCCCAGGTAACCCTTCCCAGCAACAACGCGGAATCCTCGAACAACCCGAGGCAGTAATTCAGGATCTCCTCAGCATCAAGCAAATGAGCGTGAAGACAATGCTCTGGGCCATGCTCAAAGCTAGGTTTGCCTCCATCGGTAGGGCGACTCCCGGCGGAGGGCCTTTTGCCTACGGTCTGGATGGTCAGCCAGTTGAGCATGGGCATATGGTCCGCAACATTACCCGCCGGTTGGGCAGTTGCTTCGCCGACCAAGACGTTAAACACAGGCACCGCGCGTAACTTCGTTTCAGTGATTCGATTCGCGCCACCTTGAAAGCACTAATCCGAAAGGGAGTAAGCTCGCCGAGGAGTCCGCGCCAAAAGTCCACGGCACACCCCACCCCGGATCCTCAGAGAGCAGCCGCTCTTAAGTACCGGCCTCATGGCAGGGACTTCAGTGTCCGTAGGCGGGTGAGATGCCAAGGTACATCGTCGTCTCCGTCCGGCACTCCCTGATGAACACCGCAGCGGTTCAGACGTGGCGCGTCAGGAACGCGGTGGTTGGTACCGCTTCGTTCCTGACCCCTAGGGTTAGTGACCATAGGGTAACCGGCCCACCCGTTGCCTGGTCTGAAGTTATCCGCCCAGGTGTTTATCGCTGCTTTTCATCGCCCTACGCCCCCCACGATACGGACTAGTGGAAGGAGGTCGATCCGCACTTACGAGGAACTCCGCCACGTCGCACCCGAGTACGGCAGCTATGTCCCATAGGCGCTCATAGGCCAAGCTTTTCCGACCCCATTCGATTCCGATGATCATGTTCCTGCTCAGCCCGGCTTCCAAAGCCAAGGCTTCCTGTGACAGACCCTGTTCAAGGCGCAGTTCGCGAATGCGCCCGCCGACCTGCTCCCTCCTACTCGCCCATCGGAGCACCTGCTCCTTCGACAACTGATCCGGGCGGGTAGGCATGCATCTATGCCAACTAATATTGTCAGGGTTGTCTGCTCCACTAGTGACACATGCAAGATATTGAGAACGAAGGAGGATTGTGCAAGGTGACGGCATCCAACGGTGGCGAAGACCAACTCGATTTCGCGAATGAAGGAAAGCAGATGCTGGAAGGAGGCGTTCGTCAAAAGCCTTTCGATGACGGCGTCAGAGCGCGGAATTGCAACGGTCCCGGGCGTAACGGCCAACAGATTTGTGGCAAACCCACAGATACAAAAACCTCTGAGTTATGTAGCTCGCATCGACTCCAGCAAAAGAAGAACGGGACACTGAAACCGCTTCGAACCAGAACGGAAAAGTCAACCTGCATCGGTCCCGGTCAGGTGATTAGCCCATGTGGTCGTAAGGTGTACTTCCGCCCAGCGGGACGCGACGACGGCGTCTGCAAGACCCATCACGAACAGATGCAGCGCCGGGGGTTTATGACGCCGATAGAGTTGCGGTTGCCCCCGCTGACGAGTACTTGTACGGGACCCGGCATCGTCAGCGGGACGGTCTGCGGACGCCCGTCGGAAGCCCGGGATTCGCTTCTATGCTCGCCGCACGACCGACAGCTCAAGAAGAATGGAGACCTCAAACCGATCCGGAGGGTCAACACTCCCGACGGCCCCTGCACCGGCCCGGGACCCGGCGAAACCCTGTGCGGGCGCCCTATCACGAACAAGGGCCTCGGACTTTGTTCCGGTCACTACGCTCAGCACCATAAAGGTAAGGACCTGACACCGCTCAAGGTGGTTCGGAAACGCGGCGACGTTGCGTCGTGCCTCTTTCCAGGCTGTCGATACAACGACGCTCCTGGCGGCGAGGGATACTGTCACCATCATTGGCGCCAGAATAAGAACGGCCATCCCCTGACCCCCTTACAGGGGAGTTCCCACAGAGGTCGGTCCGTGCTTAGGCGTGACGAGAACGGTAACAAGCTCTGCATTGGCTGCGTGGAATGGAAACCTGAAAACGGTTTCTCTAAGGCATCCGCTGCCACAGATGGGCTTAACTACATATGCCGCCAGTGTCACTCTTCCAAGAGGCGGAATAGGGTCTACGGCATTGGCCTCGATGAATACGAGGCCCTGCTGTTCGCCCAGAACGGGCACTGCAGACTCTGCCCCCATACGCCAAACGCGGAGATGCCTCTCGTGGTAGATCACAACCACAAATGCTGCCCCGGTCCCGCTTCCTGCGGACACTGCATACGCGGGCTTCTGTGCCAAAGGTGCAACCAAGGCCTAGGACTGCTGCAAGAAAACGCCGAGATACTACTGCTTGCTGCCGCATATGTGCTGCTCAACGACTCCGCACTTACGCTTCTTAGCTGAAAAATGCGGCAGGCTGAAGACTACCCTCCGCCCCGTTGGCCAAAAGGACGATCTGCATGCCGCACTGGATACCCAGTCACTGCCGACCGCGTGAACTGAACTGACCAGTAGATACAGGGTGGTGGGCATCGGGCCCGCCTCCGCGTCGCGCCCGTGCGAGCGCCTTTGGCATGGGCCCGTCGTTCCGAACCGGACCCAGATCACCATCTGCAACAGCAAGCTTTGGTTCACGAGGTCCTACACGCGGATGCCGGACGACAAGAAGAAGCCTTTTCGCCGGCCCTTTCAGGTCTGACCTCTCGAGGCGTTCGGCCCTCACGGGACTGTCCTAACGCAAATTATCTGACGACGGTATTCCGCGTGCAGTCCCGCCCCCAGCAGGGGCACAGTCGTCGTCAGAAATTCGCTGCGTACAGCCCGTGGTGACCTATACAGCGCGGATGCTGGGTGAGAACTTAGCTCCATGGCGGGGGCTCCACGAGCGCCACCCATTTGCCCGCGGCACAGGGAAAGTGTTCACAACTGGCTGACACTGGGCGCAAGGGGGGTACACGCGGGAAAACCCCAGCTGATGACCCCAAGCCGCCTGCGCAGCACAGCGCCGGCACAGCCCCAAACCGACATAGCGCCTCTTCAGCGTGTCGAAGTACTTGGCTTGACTCGGGCTTTCCACCGAATCGTGGGATGGCTTGGACATAGGCGTGATTTCGCCTTCCTTAGTGTTGACGCCGCCACATTGTGGCAAACTGTTTGGTCGGTGAGAAATGCGCATTAACTAAGCGGAGCTTGCTCCGCCCTTCGGGCTACGCGGCACTCCGCTGTTCCTTCACAGGCCGAATGCGCATGGCTGACTAGGGTGTGGCCGTGCCGAAGGCGAGGCCACACTCTCCTTGCCTGAATGTCATCTCCTGCCTGAGCAGGAGGATTGGAATTCACGGTCCCGGGCCCCTCTGGGGGCCGGAACGCCGGGCCGCCCATACCAGCTACAGGCAACGCCCGCGCCTTTCGGGGCAAGGGCGTCGCCTGCGCTTGGCTGGTGAAGGGACAGCGTGTTGCTGAGGTAGTTGAACTGCGGTAGTCCCATAAAGTAGAACTACTGAGGTAGTTCTACTCTGAGGTAGTTGCCCTGAGGTTGTTAGGGAACCGTTTGGTCTGGGTACCTCCCCATGTCTGTACGAGGTAGGGATACCTCGACCATTGCGAGGTAGGTACCTGCGGGAGGATCAGCACCCAGTACGGCCTGAAGCACCTACCCAAAAACCCTGCACGCGTTGCCTACGGCTCTTCAGCTGCTTCGTCAAGCCCATGAATAGACCGAAACCAGGCGTCCGAATGCATCTCGGGTTCGCCACTCTTGGCCGTTACGTTGGGCTCCGGCCCAACTGGGACAGGCGTTGCAATGACGTACGCCATGGAGTTGTCGAACCGCTGCTGCTTGATAAGGTATCCCTTGGATTCGGCAAAAATTGTGTGCCTCGAAATGGTAGCCTTCGAGAGCCCAGTAGCCTTGGAAAGGGCCCGCAGTGACGGAATGGCCCTGCCCGTTGTGTTGTTGGCAAAACTGGCAATCGCCCAGCACACGGCCCGTGTTGTCGTGGGAAGGTCCGAGTTACTAATCGCCGTCGCGTACTGCAGTGGCCGCGAAGGAATTCCCTGAATCGGAATCGTCACCCGACCTCCCCAGGAAGGGTCAGCCGCCATCCGGCTGAGTAGCGGTAGTCGTTCCCGAAGTACCTCTCCAGGTACCCCGCGGACTGAAGTTCAGCAATACCGTCCAGAACAACATCATCCCTGCGCTCGCGTCCGAGCAGTGAATTCAGCTTCTGCCAGTTCCTAGTGGCAATGCGCCCGATACCCATGGAGCGCCCTACTGCGGCCGCCACCGCGCACGCCCTGGTGCTCACATTGAAGTCGCCGTTGACGGCCTGAATCCAGTTATCCCTGTACGTATTCACCCCGAAGCTCACTTGCCACCAACTCCGCTGACGAAACCGGGAACCGTGAGGATCGAGGAAAAACTCGGCCACGAACGGTGCGTGGCGGTGAATGGGTACATGCGTCTCCTAAATGAATGGGTGTGTCCCGTGGGACTCGGTTATTGGTGCCGCGCGCTTGGACCGGGTGCGGACGGCTGCGGCCGTGATGCCGAAACGGCGAAATCGGGTGAGGTTCGGGTGAGCCGCTCACCGTTGCTCGTGCTGGGACATCTGTCAGCTATCGCGTTGCCCTCTGCTGACGTGCCCAGTTCATGACGTCGTCACGCAAGTAGCGGCACTGGGAGCCGAACTTGTGGAAGCGGGGACCGGTCGCCCGGCCGGACTGCGCCAGCCACTTCTCGGAGACATTGAGATAGGCCGCCACCTGCTTCCTGGTCATGTACGGCGACACAGGCAGGGATCCGACGAGCGCATTCGAGTCCGGGCCGGCACTGGCAGGGGTGTTCATACTTGGATCTCCTTCTATAAGCACAGCTAGGCTGCCAGCTGTACTGTGTGTTATGTCGAAGAGTTGTACCGCGTTCTGCGGGATTCTTCGGTGGTAGGAACTACGTTAACGGCCTAGCTAACGAAAACCGGGTGAAAAAATACAGCCGACCTGCCAGCTTTGCTGTGCTACAGTTTGCGCATGAAGTTGCCCTCCCTGCCGCCCCTGAGTCCCAACGTCAAGTACCTCGGGAAAGATTCGGGTCCTGACGAGAAGGCCGCCGGCGTTGAGGGTTCTCCGTACCACCAGCTGTCCGCCCGTTACAGGGTCGACCATTTCCTGGTAGAGATCCGGTGGATCGTTGACCACGAAATGGGCAGCTTCCGCGAACCCCACGAATTGAAAATTGACTTTGACGATCATGAGTACGGAAAAGCACTTGCTGCGCGCGGAGCTGACGGAGGATCCGCACAGCAGGTTGGACCAATAGACGGAATCACCACGTCCCTGTTGCGGTCGATACCCATGGCACATGCGCGTGCTCTCATGCGGGACCGTCACGAGCAGCTCTCCGTGGCATCCATCAAAGATGAAATAACGCCGCTACCAACCCGCGTCGACTCGGAGACGGACTACGTCCACGTGTCAAGCGCCTACGTCGCACTCGGTTCATGCTCGGTAGAACCCATCAAGCGGCTTGCCGAGTGGACCGGGGAGAGCGTCGACACGTGGTCGGCCAGACTGCGGCGAGCTCGCTCCAAAGGAATCCTCGAAGGCCGGGGCCGCAACTCGCGGATCGCGCCGTCCTTCATCAAACAATCGAACGAAATCTGGTCGACCCTGCGCAAACGCAAGGACACTTCCGATGGCCGTCACTAAGCTCTCCAGCGGCAGGAAGCGCTGGCAAGCAGACTGGACCACCCCAGATGGACGTCGGCACCGCAAATGCTTCTTCACCAAGAGGGAGGCCGAGGATCATTGGCACGAGATGACGCGGGCTGTCCGAAGCGGCACATACATCGACCCCAAGGCAGCGACCAAGCTCACCGTCGATGGCCTCTATCAGGAATGGATCCACAGGATCTCTACAATAGGCGCAACTGGCCGCAAACCGGCGAGCCCCAAGACTGTAGACAACTACAAGCGCTGCTATGAGAATTACGTGGCTCCGCGCTGGGAGTCGACGCCAATCAATCAGGTGCGATACGACGATGTTGCGGCATGGGTTGTCAGCCTCAAAGGCCGGGACGGGAAGCTTGCTGGTGTCACCACAAGGCGCGAAGTAGGCCTGTACTTCGGGCGGCTCATGAACCACGCCGTCAAGCGACGCCTGCTATCAGCCAACCCAGCGAAGGACGCCCTCGGCCAGACAGACTACATACCAGCACGCGTAAAGCAGCGCGAACATGTGTATCTGACGATGCCTCAGCTGGCAGCCCTCGCCAAAGCGTGCGAAGGCTTCGAACTCATGGTCATGCTGGCTGGAACGTGTGGCCTCAGGTGGGGTGAGATCACCGCTCTTACTCACGCGGATCTCAGACTCGGAGCGAAGCCGAGCTTGAGCGTAAGCAAAGCCTATTCCGAAATCGGCGGCAAACTAGTCCTCGGCCCCACAAAGAGCGGAGAAACCCGGGTTGTGCCATTGCCGAAGGTTATAGCGGAACGACTTGCGGCCACCGTCGAATCCGCGTCCCCCGGAACACGCGTGTTCAGCGGCGGGCGAGGATCAGCGCTGCGCAACGGCACCTGGACCAAGCGCCACTACTCCCCCGCAATCGCACGCGTCCGGGCTCAAGATCCAGACTTTCTCCGCCCAACATTTCATGATCTCCGCCATACCGCCGTCAGCCTGGCAATCAGCTCTGGAGCTAACATCAAGGTTGTCCAGCGAATCGCTGGCCATGCGAGCGCTACCATGACGTTGGACACCTACGCTGGCCTCTTTGACCACGATCTCCACGACAGCGCCGAGCGTCTGAATCGAGCCTTGCAAGAGATGAACTGGAAATAGCTTCGTCACTTTTTCGACACCTTACCGGCTTTAAGCCCTATAGATCACTGCCTACAGGTTTTCACTCGTAATGAAAAGGTCATCAGTTCGATTCTGATAGGAAGCTCGGTTGAACCCCCTGGAAATCAAGGATTTCCAGGGGGTTCTCATTTTTTCTCTCGACAGGCCTGACTACGTACTAGTGATTTAGCCGTGGTCGCGTCGTGCCCACAGGAATCCGCGCCGCATGATTTCCTGCACCGGGTCGGCCGTGAGATCTTCGAGGTAATGGCCAAGGGCGCTGTAGAAAATTCGCCCCTTGCCCCAAGTCTTGGTCCAGGCTTGAGGCATTCGCTGCCCGGCGAGCCATGGCATATGCTCACCATCAAAGACGGTTTCGAGCAACACATGATTGCGGGGGTCTACATTCATGTAGTACTGCTCACTCGCGGCGCTGAAGTCCTCAATATTTTCCGTGATGGGATGGTCCCTATCGACCACGTAGAGCGGGTATGGATGCCGCGTGCCTTCTCCCGCAGGATGGTAGAAGACATCAGCGCCGAGCATCATGTGATACATGACGCTCCCGCGAAATGCGGCGCCACCGCCGTGCCATGAAGCGAATCCAGTTCCAGACTCGACCGCGGTGAGGAGCCTGTGTTCCTGGGACGGGGTCAGCGTCTCACTCAGCAGCGCGTTATTCCAGTTGTTGATGATGAGGTCGTAACCGGTCAGATCCTGATCCAGAACAAAAATGTCATTGGACTCTTCGACGGCAAATCCGAGACCTTCAAGTGTCGAGCGTGTCCAATCGGCCACGCCGTACGGGTTGTGGCCGGGCCACCCGCCAAATAGGTAAAGAGCCTTAGTCACCGTTTCTCCTACGACGTAGTTCATCCGGGCTTCACTAAGACGGAATGCGCCCGCCCGAATCAGACTACAAGCTTACCCCCACAAAAGACGGTCAAAGCTACAGCTTGCCTTATGTGAGATCATGCATCCATAGACTTGCGATCCGCGCTACCATAAGCTTATCTTTTGGATATAAGATTTTCTCGCATGCAAGGTTTTAGCAGGAAATCGGTGCACTATGCCAAGTGCCGTTCGGCCCCGGATTGCCGTACCGCCTGCCCCCTAGCCCTGCTCGGCCAGGTTTCGGGCGTCGCGATGGATCCGTCGGGGAAGCAATCTATGGAGAAGAGCTATGACCCTCACGAAGACGCTGGCCAATAAAAGCGCTGTATCGCCCTCTCAGCTGCGGCGTGCCCGCATCGCCACGTTCTACGGGTACTTCCAGATTGGCGTGGCCCTCAACATGTGGTCCGCAAGCACGTCTTCGCTCCAGCGCAGTTACGGCTGGGTTGGATCCGACGGGACGGTCGATGCCTTCCATTTCGGCATGCTCACGACGGTGATCGGCGTTGGAGCCGTCATCGGAAGTTTTGTCGCCGGCCCCCTGGTAGACCGCCTCGGACCGCGAGCGGTGATATGGCCACTTCTCGTCCTCTTCCCCGCCAGCTTCTTCCCTCTGGGACTCACGGATTCGTTCGTGAATTCGCTCCTCCTGGGAGTAGCAATTGGGCTGGTGCGAGGAGGGCTTGATACCGCGACAGGAGCGCTTGCCGTCGCACTCGAACGTCTTTACAACCGGCCTCTCATGGCAGGCTTCCAAGCGATCTTTCCCATCGGCGGCTTCCTGGGCGGATGGGGCTCAAGTGCCTTGCTCGTCGTCCTGAACGTCCACGGCTCGCCCCTGCCACTCTACGGAGTTGAAGGATTTATCCTTGCCGCCGTGGGCGCCTTTGTCGGCTTCTGGGTCCTCGATAGAGACCAGATCGCTCCCCCTGCACGGGAAGACGGTCTCGTAGACCATGGTCGCGGCCGCGATACCTCCAAGGGCTTGTTGGCGCTGGCCGGAGTACTTGGCGGGATGCTTGTCCTTTCGATGTGGGTCGAGTCCTCAATCTGGGATTGGGGTCAAACGTTCAGCGTCGAGGTGTATGGATCAACCGCTGCGCTGGCGGCTGTGGCGATTTCCTTCTTCTCCCTCGGGGAGTTCGCCGGACGCATCGTCTGCGACCGCTTTGTCATGCGTTTCGGCGAAGTTCCGGTACTTCTCGTCAGCGGTCTCGTTGGGATCCTAGGTGCAGCCGTGCTCATCCTGGGGCGGGGGGACATTGCGCTGTCCGGCGGCATGTTCCTGGTGGGCGTCGGCGTCGCCAGCATGGCGCCCGTCATGCTCTCGAGCGCCGGACGACTCGATCCGCTCAATGCCGGCAGGAGCATTGGCGTTGTAACCGGTGTTGGCTATGTTGCGATGCTCGCCGGACCGCTCGGAATGACCCTTGTGGTCAGCCTCTTCGGCTCAGCATCGATCCCCTTCGTTGCACTTGCCTTGCTGATTTTCATTGTTGCCATCTCCCCCTTTGTCTCCCGGATTCTTCCTACCGGGCGCGTAGACGCCCAGAAGACGCTGGACTAAAGCCCCTGCTTCAGGGAACGCGGCCAGCACGGCCGAAGCGATGAGAAACGCAATGACCGTGCTGAAACCAGTCCCTGCGGCACGGGCGTCTATGGTGATGAACCGGGGCCATGACAGGTCGACTTGACCATCACAGGCCCACATGGCGTACGATCGTACACATGGCTCGGCGTTGCCAATCTGGCACGTTTCTTCCTTGACGGGTCGTCCGGTGAGGCCAGTGCCGCGAGCCATCGGTCTGATGCGGTCGATTGTGCGTAGATGTCGCCCTCTTCCACTCGTGGGAAAGTCGCAATCCAGATTCGATCAAAAGATCATTTTCGAGCAGTAGCCGCTGACTTTACCGTCAATCGAAAGAACAGCAATGACTTCTTACCGCAAACCTCAGCCGCACTGGAGCCTTAGGGCTGCGCGGTTCGGCGTCTTCGGGGCCTTCACCATCGTTGGATTCCTTACCGCGATATGGCTTGTGAACATCCCCGATATCCAGGAACGAACGGGGGTCTCGCATGCTGTCCTGGGTGGCTTGATCCTCCTATTGGGACTTGGAGCTCTTGTCTCAATGCAGTTTGCGGAGCTGTTCATCAGGAAGTTCGGGAGCCGGAACTCTGTGTTGTTCGGACTGTTGTTGCTGGTGCTGACGGTCAATCTGCCAGGCTTGGCAACGGATGCGCTCTCACTGGGTAGCGCGCTGTTCGTCTTCGGTTTGGGACACGGCATTACGGACGTCGCGATGAACCAGCACGCGGTCGTGGTTGAGAGAGGCTTCAAACGCCCCATCATGTCGGCTTTTCACGCGTTTTATTCTTTGGGAGGTGCTCTCGGAGCCGTGGCCGCTGCGTGCGCACAATGGGCCTCCCTGGACCTGCCATGGATTCTGTTGCTCGCCTCCATCGTGGCGGGCGCGGGGACTCTCTGGTCGGTGCGGTTGTTGCTTCCCACCGCGGAGGAAGTCCGTATGGAAGCCTCCCATACCCACTCCGGCGCGCAGGTTTCGGAGGAGGCTGCCGAAGGTCAGGTCAAGCGCGGACGAATCGTCATCCTTGCGGCACTGGCGTTCCTGATACTCCTCTCGGAGGGGGCAGCAAATGACTGGAGCGCCTTGCAGACCGTTGAGCACTTACAACAGTCAGAAGCCGCCGCAGCGTTGGCTTACGGCGCTTTCGCTGCCGCCATGACAATCGGCAGGCTTGTCGCCGATCGCATCTCCCACGCCGTGGGACCCGTCCACGTAGTCCGCTACGGTTCCCTGGCCGCCGCCGCGGGTATGCTGACAGTGGTTGTGTCATCCGTATACCCGTTGTCGCTGGTCGGATGGATGCTGTTCGGGCTGGGACTGTCGGGGATCATCCCGCAGATCTACACCGCTGCTGGGGCAGCGGGAAAAAGTGACTCCGGCAAGACACTTTCCCGGGTTGTCAGCTCCGGATATCTGGGCCTCCTCGCGGGTCCGGCCGTAATCGGTTGGCTGGGTGGCCTCGTGGGACTGACTCTGGCCTTTGTACTTCCCCTGCTCTTCTGTGTACTGGGTGTAGTGCTGGCTAAAGCGGTGGCTCCGGACAGGCCATCCCTGTCGAGAGAAGGCAGTATCCCCACAGCGGTGGACCAGGGCTAATAGCCCCTGTCGTGCCGGGTCAGCGGGAGGTATGCTCGACTGGCTCCCGCTGACCCGAGGCCGCGGACTTGAGTATGGACAAGCAGAGTGCCAAGGTGTTGGCGGCGTCCACACCGTCGACGATTGGACGGGTGCCCGTCCGAATGGCGGCCCGGAAATGGTCGAGTGTGATGTCGTATGTATGTCTGCGATCCGCGACGTTTACCTCCCGTGTCCCTTTGGAGTCCGTGAGCATCACCGCTCCCTTAGGTTCGGGGGTCATGATGTCGTTGCCCAGGACACTTCCCCTGTCACCATTGACCTCGATGTACGACGTGGTGAAGGGCAACGTGAAAGAGTCTTGAAAGTCGACCAGGACTCCCCCTCCATACCGGATGGAGGAACTGCAAGCATCCTCCGTCGCAGACGGTCCCCAAGGCCCCTGGGATAGTGCCGAGGCAACAACATCCAGTGGCGCGGTACCCACCAGCGGATTGACCACGGACGCATTATGGCAGGAAAGATCCATGACCACGCCGGCGCCTGGGCCACCAGCCAGACGCCAGCCCCTCAGGCGTTCCGGGAGCAGGGTGGAGTGGCGAACATTAATGCTTAGCAACTGCCCAATCGCACCATCGGCCACAAGTTCGCGGATCTTGCGGTGTGTCCCGGCCGCCGGCAGATGATGGTTCACTGCCAGGACAGTCCCGTTGTTTTTGGCTGCGTCCCACATGGCGAGTGCGTCTCCAAGGTTTGTAGCAATCGGCTTCTCGCAGAGAACATGCTTTCCGGCGACCATCGCCGAGATGGCTTGTTCCTGATGGTGCTCATTTTTGCTCGAAATGTAGATGGCGTTTATTTCCGGGTCGGCAAGTAGTGCCTGAATGTCGGTCGTGTGTTTCGGGATGTCGTTGCGGCTGGCGTACGACTCCGCGTGGCCGCGGTCGCTGCTGACAACATAGACGACCTTGTCTCCCACGCGACGCATGGCCGGAATCATTCGTGCAGCGGCGATGTCGCTTGCTCCAACGAGTCCCCATACCAGGGGCTGGGCGCTCATCTCTTGGGCTCTTTCGCAGTAACGGTCCGCGGGAGGTCGCCGTCGTCGGTGAAAGACATCCACGTGGCTGTGAGGCCGCCGGCGCCCATCATGAGCAAAGCCAAACCGAGCGCGAGGGGCAGGGTTGATGTGGCGCTGATCGAAAGGAATGCTCCCGTAGCTGCACATCCCAGCATCAGGTATTTGAACGACTTGATCATGCGGGCCAACTTTCCTTTTGTTGTCTGTCATAACGGTCCGTTGCCGGATGCTGAAAAGGTGGCCCCGGAGTGCTTTCCGGGGCCACCTCACGGGCCAAGGGCCCTGATGCGGTTCAGTTGGAGGGGAAGTTGTAGGAGGCGCCGGAGGCGTGGTGGGTTTCGGGCCAGCGGGAGGTGATGACTTTGCCTCGGGTGTAGAAGGAGACGCCTTCGGGGCCGTAGATGTGTTTGTCGCCGAAGAGGGAGGCTTTCCAGCCGCCGAAGGAGTGGTAGGCCACCGGGACGGGCAGGGGGACGTTGATGCCGATCATGCCCACGGTGACCGAGCGCTGGAACTTCCGTGCCGCGGCGCCGGAGGAGGTGAAGATCGCGGTGCCGTTGCCGTAGGGGTTGGAGTTGATCAGCGCGATACCATCCTCGAGGGTGTCGACCCGGACCACCACGAGGACGGGTCCGAAGATCTCCTCCTGGTAGGCGGTCATTTCGGTTTTGACGTGGTCGATCACGGTGGGGCCGACCCAGAAGCCTTCTTCGTGGCCCGGGACGACGAGGTCGCGGCCGTCCACCACCATCGCAGCACCAGCTTGCTCTGCTTCGGTGACGATCCGGAGGATGCGTTCCTTGGAGGCCGGGGTGATCACCGGGCCCATCTCGGCGCCAGGCTCGGTACCGTTGGTGACCTTCACGGCCAGGGCACGTTCTTCGACCTTCTTCACCAACAAATCGGCGGCGTCCCCGACGACCACGGCAACGGAGATCGCCATGCACCGCTCCCCCGCGGAACCAAAAGCAGCGGCGGCGAGGTGGTCCGCGGCGTTGTCCAGGTCAGCGTCCGGGAGCACGATCGCGTGGTTCTTCGCCCCACCCAACGCCTGGACCCTCTTGCCGTGCTTGGTAGCGGTTTCGTGGACGTACTGCGCGATCGGGGTCGACCCCACGAAGGAGATACCGTCCACGTCGGGGTGGGTCAGCAGGCCATCGACGGTTTCCTTGCCGCCGTGCAGGACCTGGAACACCCCATCGGGCAGGCCGGCCTGCTGCCAGAGTTTGGCGAGCAGCAGAGACGCGGACGGGTCCCGCTCGGAGGGCTTGAGGATGAACGCGTTACCCGTAGCGATCGCCATCGGGGCCATCCACAACGGCACCATGACCGGGAAGTTGAACGGGGTAATACCCGCCACCACGCCCAGGGGCTCCCGGAAGGAAAACACGTCAATGCCGGTGGAGACCTGATCCGAATAATCACCCTTCAACAAGGAAGGAATACCGCAGGCGAACTCGATCACTTCCAGGCCACGGCCGATCTCACCCTTGGCATCGGAGAGGACCTTGCCGTGCTCGGCCGTGATCAACCCGGCGAGTTCATCGACGTGGGCTGCGACGAGCTCACGGAATTTGAAGAGCACCGCGGTGCGCTTGGCCAGGGAAATATCACCCCAGGAATCAGCGGCTTTGCGGGCAGCGGCAACAACCGTGTTCAGGTCGTTCTCGTTCGCCAGGCGCAGCTCGGCGGTGACCTGCCCCGTCGCGGGGTTGTAGACCGGCTGCGTGCGGTCGCCCTCACCCGTGGTTTCGGCACCGTTGATGAAATGGTTGATAGTGGTCAAAGTGGTGGTGGTCATGCTTGGTCCTTTGATTTGGTGTTTTGGCCAGGAATCTTCAGTCCCCGGACGGGGCGGTGTTGGGTCCGGGCGCAGGGATGTTAGGCGAAGATTTTTTGGTAGATCCCTTGGATTTGTTCGGCATCCGGGACCAAAGGGTTGTTGCTCGGCGAACCGGAGGACAGCGCTTGCTGCGCCATCAGGGGGATCTTTTCTTCCCACGAAGCCCGGTCGATTCCGAAACCATCGGGAGTCGGGACCTCCAAGTCCCGGTTGAGGGCATGGAGTTCGGCAACCAAGGCGCCAGCGGCGTACTGGTCGGAGACACTGGAACTGACAATGCCGAGTGCTCTGGCGCAGTCCGCGTATCTGGATTCGGCGGCTGAGACAGAAAACTCTGTGACTGCTGGAAACAGCATGGCGTTAGCCAGGCCGTGTGCAACGTGAAAATGAGCGCCGATTGGACGGCTCATGCCGTGGACGAGGGCGACACTGGAGTTTGAGAACGCGATGCCTGCCTGCGTTGAGGCAAGCATCATGGCTTCCCGGGCTTCTGCATTGGATCCGTCAGCGTAAACGCGACGCAGGTTGGCGCCGATCGTCCGGATTGCTGAGAGAGCAAAGCCATCTGAGAAGGGGTTTGCCTTCCGGCTGACGTAGGCCTCGACTGCATGGGTGAGCGCGTCGATTCCGGTATCAGCCGTTAGGCGGGCCGGCATGGAGAGCGTGAGTTCGTAGTCGATGACGGCTGCCACGGGCAGGAAGGAAATCCCGGCGCACAGCATCTTTTCGTGTGTTTCAGAATCGCTGATGATGGAGAACTGGGTGGCCTCCGAACCGCTTCCGGCTGTGGTTGGAATCGCGACGACGGGCACGGCTGGGCCGTTGTTGTTCCGTGGGGCCTTATAGTCACGCATTTGCCCGCCCTGGCGGCTGAGAATGCCCAGAGCTTTTGCTGTATCGATGGCACTGCCACCACCGAGTCCGATGATGAGGTCGGCGTCGTGTCGGCGGGCTGCTTCGACACCTTCTGTCAAGGAATCCGTTGTCGGGTCAGGAACTACACCAGAAAATACCGCTGCAGCATGGCCGTCGTGTTCGATCGCCTTCACGATTCTCTCAACGTGGCCTGTGGTCAGCATGAAAGAGTCGGTAACGATGAGCGGCCGGGACGCTCCAAGCTCGTCAACCAGCGCGCCGACTTCGGTAACTGCCCCACCTCCGACCTTCATGATTCTGGGGAGAGCGACGTTAGCGATCATTAGGCACCTCTTTGTGTTCATGGTGCAGCAAGGGTTGCGTGGTTGCTGCGAAGGTATATATGGGCAAGGACCAGATTTCGAAGCCGTCCGACTTGTCGATCATGTGCCGGGTAAGTGCACCGTCGGCCGCCAGCCAGAGGACCTCACCATCTTGAGTTACGTCGTCAACCACACCTGCTTGGGACGGATGGTAGTGGTGCCTGGCCTGGACAAACATGCCCTTGGTGAGGAGCCAGTCGTTTTGACGGATCAGGCCGGTGCCGTCTGGGGTGCTGGAGTTGTTGAGGTACATGGCGAATCGGTCCATTGTTGTAGTTGGGGCCGGGCGGTGAGCGGCGACGACGGCGGGGCTATCGAGTCCACTGGCTGCGGCTGGGTCGCTGGACGGGCAGATGGCTGCCTGCGTAAAGAGTGCTGAACAGGCTGCCGCTTGGCAGCATGGTCGTGTGACTGACAGAGACGTTCTTCTCAGCAGTTGCACCGCGAAAGAACTGTCTAGCCGTGGCGAGCCACCGGGCGGCATGTTCACTCTTGCCTCGGCGATGCTTGGGGATGATGCTCATTCTGTGCTCCTCGGTTGTGACCGGGCTACGCTGCCAGGTTGGTAACCTCCGGTGGAGCGCCCCCACTCGGGCGCCCCACCGAAGCTGAGGGTCTAGGAAGCCCAGGCCGGTCGTTTACCGGCCGCGCGGGCAGCCCGGATATCACCTGACCGGGCGTGTCCTTCGAAGTTTTCTGCCCGGGCGGCCCTGCCGAGCAGCTCTCCAAGTTCTGCGCTGGCGGCTGCGGACGTGACTTCCTGGTAGGTCACCGTCTTGAGGTACTTTCCAACCCAGAGCCCGCCGGTGTATCGGGCGGCGTGCCGGGTGGGAAGTACGTGGTTGGTTCCGATGACCTTGTCGCCGAATGACACGCAAGTGTTTTCACCAAGGAACAAGGCGCCGTAGTTGATCATATTGTCCAGGGCTTCGCGTGGGTTGCGGGTCAGGATCTGGACGTGCTCGCTGGCAAACTCGTCCGCGACTTCATAGGCCTCCTTGAGGTCATCGACGAGAATTACTTGGCCGTGATCGCGCCAGGCTACTTCGGCAACTGCCCGAGTTGAAAGCCCGACGAGCTGTTGCTCGATCTCCCCGAGGACCTGCTCGCCGATTTCGCGTGAGGTCGTAACCAGGATGGCAGGAGAGTCCGGGCCGTGCTCTGCCTGGCTGAGCAGGTCGACAGCGACGAGGAAAGGATCGGCCGTTTCGTCTGCAACGATCAGGACCTCGGTCGGGCCGGCGAAGAGATCAATACCGACCTCGCCGAACAGCTGACGCTTGGCCTCGGCAACGTAGGCGTTGCCTGGACCGGCAAGGAAGTCCACCGGTGCTATGGTCTCGGTTCCAACAGCCAAAGCGGCTACGGCTTGGACGCCACCGAGCAGATAGATCTCATCGGCGCCGGCGAAGTGCATGGCAGCAACCGACGCGTCAGGAATGACTCCACCTGCTGCAGGCGTCGCGGCGGCGACCCGTCGGACGCCTGCAACCTTGGCGGTCACGATCGTCATATGCGCTGATGCCAGAAGCGGGTATCGCCCGCCGGGGACGTAGGCGCCCACAGCGTCGATCGGAATGTTCTTCTGACCCAGAATAATTCCGGGTTCAACTTCGGCCTCAAACTCGGTCAGTGACTGCAGTTGCAGCCGGGCGAACCGCTCAACGTTGCGCTGGACCGTCTTGATGTCTTCGACGGTCTGCTCCGGTAGACGCGCGATGGCAGCGGCTATTTGTTCTTGGGACAGCAGGAATGACTCGGGTGACCACTTGTCGAACTTTTCGGAATAGCTCCGAACGGCCTCGTCGCCGCGGTCACGCACATCGGCGATGACGGTTTCGACGGTCTCACGCACGCCCGGAGGAGAGGTGGGGTCCGACACTGTAACTTCTGCATTTTTAAGGGAAGTGCGCAATGGATTCTCTTTCGTTTCTGGAGCCAAAGCGCAGGTAGTGCGTGTGCTCCACGTTACTTTGGAAACGCCTCAACCATAGCATTATCACCGGGTAAGCGACAGACTCGAAAGCTTTTACTTATTTTAGATCCGACCTCTAGCTGTCAGATAAAAGCTAATGCTATGCTTTTCAGCATAAACACAAGGTTAGCTTATACAAGGCTCGAGAGTGGAATCTCGTGGTTCCACGCCTCGCAGCCGACCAAGTCAGGAGTGGTTGAACGTGATCCAGGAAGCGCGCACTCGCGTTGAAACCGATCTGCTCGGCGCCCGCGAAGTCCCTGCGGACGTCTATTGGGGAGTCCATACTCTCCGCGCGACAGAAAATTTCCGCCTTGGCGGCGAAACGGTGGGAGAAACGCCTGGTCTGGTCAGCGCCCTTGCCGCCGTCAAACAGGCGGCTGCTGAGGCCAACGTGGAACTCGGCCTCCTGGATCCCAGCGTCGGTGGGGCGATCATCCACGCGTGCCGCGAATTGAGGTCCGGAAAGTTGGCGGACCAGTTTCCGCTGTCCCTGATCCAGGGGGGCGCGGGAACGTCAACAAACATGAACGCCAACGAGGTGATCGCCAACCGCGCACTGGAGCACCTAGGGCAGCCAAAAGGGTCTTACCGCGTCCTGAGCCCCAACGAACATGTCAACTTGGGGCAGTCAACCAACGACGTCTACCCAACGGCGCTCAAGCTGGCCACCATCTGGAACTGCCAGGCTTTGCTCGCGGCCCTCGATGGCTTTCAGAGGTCCTGTGAAGCCAAGGCTGCCGAGTTCGACCATGTCGTCAAGATGGGAAGGACGCAACTGCAGGATGCTGTTCCGATGACGCTCGGACAGGAGTTCAGATCGTATTCCGTGACCATAGGCGAAGACGTGGAACGGTTAACCGAAGCCGTTTCCCACCTGCATGAGATCAATCTGGGAGCGACGGCAATCGGGACAGGGCTCAACACACATCCCCTCTACGCGGCGACGGTCCGTGAGAAGCTCGAGACCATCACGGGTTTGCCCGTGACAACCAGTCCCGACCTCGTGGAAGCGACGCAGGACTGTGGGGTGTTCGTCCTGATCTCGGCCACTGTTAAGAGGGCCGCCATTAAACTGTCCAAGATCAGCAGCGATCTTCGGCTGCTGTCCTCCGGTCCGCGGGCAGGCCTGGCAGAAATCAACCTCCCTGCCCGGCAGGCTGGGTCCAGCATCATGCCCGGTAAGGTCAACCCGGTGATTCCGGAGCTTGTGAACCAGGTTGCCTTCGAAATCATGGGTGCGGATGTCACTGTCTCCTTGGCAGCCGAAGCAGGCCAACTTCAGCTGAGTGCCTTCGAGCCCATCATCGCCGCATGCCTCTTTCGGAGTATTGACCACTTGCGCGTTGCGGCAATCACGTTGACTGAGGCCTGCATTGCAGGCATCACCGCCAACGAGAGGACACTTGAGGACCATGTTGCCCACAGTATTGGGATCGTCACCGCATTGAGCCCGTACCTGGGTTACCACGTCTCTGGCCAGATAGCTGCCGAAGCCCTGCGGACAGGAACCCCGGTTGTCGATCTTGTGCTTCAACGGGAGCTTATGGATCCTGACCTCTTGGAGCAGCTTCTGCAGCCGCACGTTGTTGCGGGCGGCGGAAGGTTACCGGATCAGCCACCGGTTCCGGCGGCCCTTTCCCGCGACCTATAGGATTGACTTATGACATTGGCCCAGCTTGAAGCATTTGTGGCAGCAGCCACGGGACAGACCTTTACGGCCGCAGCTGCCGAGCTGGGTATGAGCCAGCCGGCCGTCTCGGATCTCATCCGCCGGCTTGAAAGTGAATTCGGCGTGCCGCTCTTTAACCGGAGCGCCCGGGCGCTCGTGCTCACGGCGGCAGGTGAAGAGCTCCTTCCCTACGCTGAGCAGACGGTGTTCTCGGCCAAACAGGGCACGGATGCGGTTAATGCGCTGCTTTCCTTGGGGGGTGGCACCGCAACGTTCGGCCTGTTGCGGAACGCAGAGTTCTATATCCGGCAAGACCTGGCTAAACGGTTCCGCCAGAAACACCCTAACGTCCGTATCCGGCTTGTCGGACAGAACAGCGCCGAGACTGTCAGCGACGTCGTTGGCGGACAGTTGGAGGCGGGCCTTGTCACTCTGCCGATCGAGGACGATCACCTGGATGTGCTGCCATTGGCCCGGGATGAGGTCGTCTATATCAGTGCGAACCCTGAGCGGACGCAAACCCCGCCTGATATTGACGCTATCTGCGAGGCTCCGTTGATTCTCTATGACGCTCACTACGCCCAGACAGACCCCGCCCGGAAGCAGCTCTCTTCCCGTGCCCGGCTTCGTGGCAAAGCCATCAACGCTGGGATTGAGGTGGAGTATCTGTCCGCGGCCCTGTCTTTGGCGGCCGATGGGTTCGGCGACACCATAGCGTGCCGCGCGGCTCTGGAGTCCGAGGTGTATCCCCTCGGACTACATGCGATCTCCATGGCCGACCCGATGTACGACACTCTCGCGCTGATCAAGCGCCACGGACAGTTGCTTTCGCCTGCGACCAAGGAGATGGCGCGGCTTGCTCATTCGGCGCTGATCGACCATCAAACCTCCGATCATGGGACGGCCGAAATCCTCACTGGTGCGCATGACATAGAGGCCTTTCTGGGCTGACATAGAACTTTCTGCGGTCATCCGAGGACGTATCAGGTCGGCCAAAAGGCGGGTGTCACCTCCCGAGGTGAAACCCGCCTTGTCGTCTCTGCAGGGCAAAGACAAGGTCCCTCGCGCGTTGCAGGTCGCAGAAGGCATTCTTCTATCGTCCGAAAATCGGGATTGAGCGCAGCCATTTGGATATCCGACCTGCGCGGTCCTGCTCAGCAGGGAAGTAGAAATCCGGATCGGTTGCACCGAACGGTAAGTAGACGTCGTCGCCGGCTGCCGAGGACGACCTGTCGGACGGCTTGTCTTTGGATTCCAAGGCGTGTGCTCCTTTCGTTCTCGTTATGGGTACATCTGGGGGCTTGGTGCCAGCTGTGATCGTGAAGGGTGGCGGCCGCACGGCTTCGTTCGCGAATTTGCCCGACCGCCACGTGCTTATCGTCCGGCGAGTGACCCGGCAACGCCGCCGACGCTGAAGTACTTGTTCATGGTCGCGAACACTATCGCCGGTGGAAGCATCATGATCACAGCAACGGCCATGACCGAGCCCCAGTCGGTGGAGTGTTGCTGGAAGAAGGTCTGTACACCAATTGGGAGGGTGAAGGTTCCGGATGAACGGAGGAAGATACTGGCAACCAGGTAGTCGTTCCAGGCCATGAGAAAGGTGAAAATCGCCGTAGAGAGTACCCCTGGGAGTGAGTTCCGGAGCACGATGTGCCAGAAACTCCCAAAGACGGATGCACCATCGATCCAGGAGGCCTCTTCAAGGCTGCCCGGGATTCCATCCATATAGGAGGCCATCATCCAGGTGGCCACCGACATCGAACTGGCCACGTACAGAATGGTGATACCGATCAGATTATCCGCCAGCCCCATGCCCGAAAACAGGATAAACAGCGGGATGACGGAAGTGATCACCGGCAGAGACTGAATGACGAAGAGCAGCAGCGAGTATCCTTCGACTAGCCGGCTACGACCTCGGGAGAGAACGTACCCGGCAGGAGCTGCCACCAGGACGGACACGATGACGGTGGCCAAGGTTACCTGGAGACTGTTTAGCAACCACGCGACGACCTGGGTGTCGGCGATGACGTGGATGAAGTTCTCCAATGTGAAGTCCCCGGTCCCGTTGTTGGACCGCAACGACAAAATGAAGGTGCCTGCGATGGGAACCAGGGCAACTGCTGCGATGGCGATCAGGAGCCAGAAACGCTTCCATTTTCCGCGGTCTGCCGGATCGAGGTTCCGACGTACCTGTGCGCTTCCGAGGGTTCGGGGGAGCTGGGTGGTGGTCATTCGACTCTCGACTTTCGGATCTGCCTGAACAGGAAGGTTGCGACCGTCGCCAATGCGAGGGTCATGGTGAAGGCGATGGCTACGCCAGGTCCGGTTTGGAAGTTTTGGAAAACGGTCCTGTACGCAAGCACGACGAGGGTGCTGGTGGAGCCTACGGGTCCTCCATGTGTCAGGAGGTAGATTGCCGGGAATTCGTTGACGCAGAAAATCGTCATGAGAACCCACGAGATGTAGGTCGGCTTCGCGATGATGGGAAGGGTCATGTACATGAACTGCTGACGCGGCGTTGCACCGTCGATCTTGGCGGCTTCGTACACGCTTTCATCTACGGATGTTAGTGCAGCGCTCATCATGAGCATCATGAATGGAAAGTTCAGCCACACGATGAACAAGCAGACAGTGACCTGGGCGAGGAACGGATCTGAGAGGAACCGTACTTCGCCCAGCCCCAGCGAGCGGAAGAGCGTGGGTACAGGGCTTGAGTCCGTACCCAAAAGCCAGTTCCAGGATGTCGAGGAAACTACTACCGGGACGACCCAGGGAAGGAGCAGCAAGGTCTTGATGAGACCACGCGCTGGGACTCTTTTCTGCAAAATAAGTGCTATGCCCAGTCCGGCCAGCCAGCTGCCAAAGACTCCAGTGATGGTGAATACCAACGTGAAGCCGGCGGCCCTCCAGAATGCTTCCCCGCTGAGAACCCGGGCGAAGTTATCCAGCCCGACGAAGTCGCCCGTGTTGATCAGCGATCCGTCATGAACGGATTGGAAGGCCGCGTAGATGATCGGGTATGCGTTGGTCAGCAAGAGGATGAGGACTGATGGCGCGATCAGGATCGCCATCGTGATGCGTGACTGTCCAGGCACGTGCGGCCGCCGCGGCTTGGGCCGGCGGGTTGAGGCTTGGGGCTTCACCCGCTGGGGGATCTGTGATCCCCCAGCGGGTGAGTCAACTACTGAAGATTGGGAAGTCATGATGAGATAACAGCCTTGATATCGCTCTCGAGCTTGGTGAGGGCCGACTTGGCGTCGGTCTTCGCGCCGAGGAGGGTTTGACAGAAATCAGCCATGGCCTGGCCGCCATCGATCGCGGCGAGCTTAGCCGATGATTGGTTTCCCTTGGAAGCAAGTGTTTTCGCGATCGGCTGCCATTTCTTTACGATCTCGAGGTTGGAAGCGCTCTCTGTGAAGAAGGGGGCCTCAGCAATGGACTTGAGCGCTGGGAGCTGTGTGACCAGCTTCTTTTCCCACAGGACCTTCATATTCTGGAGGTAATGCGTGACGAAGGCCTCCGACGCTTCCTGGGAAGGCGTGTTCTTGTACATCATGATGTTGTTGACGTATTGGATCGTTCCCTTGTCTCCGTGAGGTCCCGTCAACGGATCCATCACGACGATGTCCTTATCGCCAATTGCATCGTCAAGACCGAGGTAGTAGAAACCCATGCCGATCTTCTTATTGGTCCATTGAGTGACCAAGTCGTCGTCTTTCAGGCTAACGGCACCAGGATCGGTGAGGCCGGCCTTGACCGCTTCGATGACAAACTCTGATGTTTCGATGTTGCGGTCCGTGAGGATGTCGAGTTCCCCACCGTCGTTGAAGAGGCCGCCTCCATTGTTGATCATGAGGCTCAAGACAGCCATGGGACCGAAGTTGCCGCTACCGCCGCTGATGCCCCAGGCGTAGTATCCCTTGGCGGCGATTTTTTTGCCGGCTTCGATGAACTCCGGCCAGGTGGTTGGGACAGCAACCCCTGCGGCGTCCAGCACGGACTTGCGGTACCACATGGTCTGAATGTCAACAGCCCACGGAATGGCAACAGAACCGTCTGGGGTCTTCATGGCGTCAAGGACGTTGGGCAGGAAGTCGTCATGGAGTCCGTTGGACTTGAACGATTCGATGAGCTTGTCCGCGTACTCGACGGCACCCTGAGCTGCGAACTGGAATGCTTGGAATCCGCCGCCCGTCGAAACGGCCGGGCCGGTCTTGGATGCGATGGCCGAGGAATACGTCTCGTTGAAGCCGTTCCAGAGAACTTGCTGGTAGGAGACGTCTTTGACGTTCCCGGCACCGGTGAACGACTTTGCAAGCTTCTCGGCTTCAGCGGCGTACCCTGAAGGACCCCAAGGCATGTCCCAGAACTTCAGTGTTCCGGAACCTCCGGAGCTGCTGCCCCCGCCTGCTGCACAGGCGGCCAGCGAGGCTGTCAGGGCCGCCGCTCCCGTGAGGGAGAAGAAACCGCGCCGGGACATGTTGGAAACCAGCGAAGAGTTGTTGTTCATTACTATTCCTCCGATTAGCTGATGGGTTGGGGAGAGAGTTGGCCTACACGTCTGATGACATCGCTCAGGTAGTGGAAGCTCTTGGTTGCGGCATCCAACGATCCGCATTCAACGGAGAGAACTGTGTCGTGGTCGGCGGATGCCAGGGTGCGAACGATGCGTTCCCAATCAATGACGCCTTCCCCGCAGGCGCAGCCAAGCATGCCGCGGACTTTGCCGCGGTATTTCCTGGCGTCTTCGACGGAGATGTCCTTGGCGTGCAAATGGGTGACGCTGGAGATGATGTTTTCCAGCCAGGTGTGAGGGTCGTTCTCACTCAGGTAGCTGTTTCCGGTGTCCAGATTAATGGTCAGGACGGGAGTGTCGACCAGCTTCATCAGCTGGTCCAGCCCTTCAGGTGTTGCCGTGTGGGGGCCGTGTGTTTCGATGGCGATGGCGATGCCGCGAGGCTCTGCCACCCGAGCAGCTTCTTGGAGGGTGTACTTCATGAGGGTGAAGTTTTCTTCCTCCGTGGTCCAGCCAGGAACCGGACCGTCGTCGACCATGATCATGGGTGAGCCACATTCGGCTGCATAGCGGATGGCCTGTTTGAGGTAGTCGACGGCGATGTCCGGTTTGGCCAGCGGAGCGTGGGCTGAGATCGAGGAGATCTGCAGCCCACGTCTCTGTGCTGCATTCTTAAGGTTGAGCGGGTCATCGAGCATGGACCTGCTGTGGAAGTAGCCGGCCTCGCTCAGGAGTTCACGGCCCCAGTGAACCATGGGCTCCACATACCGGTAGCCGATTTCAGCCGCCTGGTCCATGGCCCAATCGAATGAACCATTTTCGTAGCGTGCAAACTCGAGATTGAGACCAAGCTGGACGGTGCCCATGGCTTTGCTCGCTTAGAAACCGCGCTGAGCGACGTATTCGTCGCGGGTTTCACCGTGGTAGGCGGGTACGGTGATGTCCCACCAACCGGTCGGATGCATTTCGCTCCACGGAAGTTCGTGGGCGCTCATGGCCTCGATGACGACGGGGCCATCCGTCGCGAAGCCACGCTGGATTGCCTCCGCCAGTCGTGCCGGATCCTCGACCCGTTCGGCGGTGCAGCCCAGGGAGCGCGCGAATTCTGCGATGTTTGCGAAGTAGGGCTTTCCGTCCGGAGTGCACCAGTTGGTGATGAGCCTCCGGTCAGCGCCGAACAAGCTGATCTGGAGATCCTTGATGGCCTCCCAGCCACCGTTGTTCAACACAACGACGACAAGCGGGGTACCCAGCATGACAGCCGTTGAGAGCTCGGTTCCGGTCTGCAGGAAGCTGCCGTCACCGACCATCGCGAGGACGGGTGTCTCCGGGACGGCGATTTGCGCGCCGATGGCCGCGGGAAGGCCGAAGCCGATGCCGGACATGCCGCCGGCAACGATGTTGGTCTTCGGTCCGTAGATGGGGAACTCGTTGAACGCCTGGTTGGCGGGGTTGCTGGAGTCGGTAACCAGGATGCCCTCACGCGGCAGGGCCTTGCGGATCTCAACCATGGCCCGGGAGTTGGTCATGGGCAGGTAGTCCGTTTCGCGCATGGGTGCGAGGTGGTTTTCCCAGCGCTGCTTGTAGTCCTGTAGTTCCTCGAAGTACTCAGTGCCATGGTAGTCAGGGCCTTCGCCCAACTGTTCGCGGAGCTGAGCCAATGAACTCTTTGCGTCACCGACAACGCCGACTTCCACCGGGTAGTTACGTCCGATTTCGAAACCATCGATGTCGATCTGGACCAGCTTGGTCTTGGACGGAATGTTGAAGGTGACGCCCTCCTTGTAGGAGGAGGTGATGCGGTCGCTGAAACGGCAGCCGACGGCGAGGATGACATCAGCCTGCGTGGTCATTCTGTTGCCAGGGATGGATCCCATGTCGCCACATGGCCAAGCGTAGAGGTCGTGGTCGGCCGGGAATGCGCCCTTGCCCATGAAGGAGTGGGTGACGGGTGCACCGAGGCGTTCGGCAATGGCACGCAATTCCTCGCTAGCATCGGCAGCGATCACCCCACCACCGGCCAGAATGACCGGGCGCTTGGCGGAGGCGAGCAGGGCAGCTGCCTCTGCGATGGCTCCAGCGTCGCCGGTTGGACGCGTCCGGGCGCGTCGGTCACCAGGGACGTGCACGTAGCTGCCGAACTCGGCCTGCAGATCCTGGGGGACGTCGACGAGGACGGGACCTTTCCGACCCTCGTTCATGGTGTTGAATGCCTGGGCCATGACCGTCGGGATCTGATCCAGACGGCTCGGCTGCCACCAACGCTTGACGACCGGTTCGGCCATTCGAGGGAAGTTGTTACCGTGCGGCCGGTCGATTTCCTGGAGCACCCCTCGGTTCTCCATGTACGTGTGGACGGCGCCGGTGATGAGGATGAAAGGCTGGGAGTCAGCAAAGGCAGTCACAAGACCGGTCAGGGTGTTGGTGGCGCCCGGGCCAATCGACGTACAAACGGCGGCGATCTTTCCCGAGGCACGGTAGTACCCGTCTGCCATATGTGCAGCGCCCTGCTCGTGCATGGCCGGGATCACCTGGATTTCATCTGAGCGGTCCACAAAAGCGTCCAAAAGCGCGGTGTTGCCGTGGCCGGGTACGGCAAAGACTCGATCCACGCCTTCGCGGATCAGGCAGTCGACAATCATTTGTCCGCCGGTCAGCTGCTTCTCAGTCATTGTGGTTACTTCCTGTAAGTACGGGTGTTATCGGTAGAAATTGGTTCTGGCGGGCCGCTGACCAGTGCTGGCTGGCGCCAGGCACTATGTGGTCTGCAACGCGGAAGGCGTTTGCGGCAATCGTCAGCGCCGGGTTCATCACTGGCAGCGATGGGAAGAAGGACGAGTCAACGACAAAGAGGTTGTCGACATCGTGGGTTCGGCAGTTTGGGTCCAGGACGGATGTTTTGGGATCAACTCCGGCCTTGATCGTGCCTGCCTGGTGCGAGTTCACGGCGATTCCGGTGGTCTCACTGAAGATCATCGGGTAGCCCATTTTGCGCAGGATCCCTTTGACCTCTTTGACCAGCAACTGGTGGGCGCGCACGTTGTTGGGTTTCCAGTTGATTTGGATTCCCTTGTCGTCCCTAAGGGTCACGCGGTTTTCGGGGTCAGGGAGATCTTCGGTGAACAGCCACCAGTCAATGCTGTGGCCAGCAGCGATGTCCAGGACCCACTTGGGGATCAGAGGCTTTTGCCCAACCAGCATGGCTCCCTGAAGCTTGCCTATGAGCTGGACATGGCCAAGGGGGTACGGAAAATCCTTCGTGCCTTTGAGCAGGTAGTCGTTGAAGTAGAGAGTCTTCTGGAATTCAACCTTGTTTCGCTTCGGGTGGAAGGCGACCATGATGCTGTTGTTGTGCACCATGTAGTTCCGGCCGACCATACCGGAGGAGTTGGCGAGCCCTTGGGGGTGCTTATCCGTCGCCGACCTGAGCAGCAGGGCGGCCGAGTTCACAGCACCGCAGGAAATGACGACCTTTCCTGCGTCAACGATGACGTTCTCGCCACCGACCGCAACCTGCACGCCGGTTGCTGTACGGCCGGAAGCGTCCATCAGGACTTTCTCGGCATAGGCGCCGGTCAGAATTTCTACGTTCCCCGATTCAAGGGCGGGGCGGACGCACGCGACGTCGGCGTCCATTTTGGCCAGGACCCGGCACGGGAATCCGTCGCACGTGCGGCAGCGAATGCAGGCTCCGCCCTGCCGATAGTCAATGCCCAGGGGGATGTTGGAGGGGGTAAGTCCCTGTCGGCGCAAATCATCGGCGACCTTCTGGATCTCCGGTTCGTGCCCAATAGCGGGGTATGGGAACGGTTCGTCGCGGGGCAACGTGGGGTCGTCGGTGTTGTCTCCGTGGACTTTGTAGACGCGTTCGGCCCGCGAGTAGTAGGGAGCCAGGGCGTCGTAGTCAAAGGGCCACTGGGGGGAAGATCCTTCTTCGTGCTCGGAAGCGGCAAAGTCTTCGCGGCGGAATCGCACCAGCGATGAACCGTAGAACTTCGTGTTACCACCGACGTAGTAATACGTGCCCGGGCTAAAGGGCTCTCCTGAAGAGGAGTACCACTTCTCGGCGTTCTTGTACCGGCCATGCTCGAAAACGGCGTCCGGATCCCAGTTCTGCGGCTCCTGTGGAACAAAGCCGCCGCGTTCGATGATCAATACACTGGCGCCGCTGTCCTTCACGGCATAAGCCAGGGTCCCGCCGCCCATGCCGCTACCGATGATAACGACATCGTAGTGCGTCTTTGACGGGCCAAGGGCCGGCAAAGAAGTCTGAACAGTCATTCCTCAAAAACCTCTCGATTGTAGCCATCTAGTGTCTGCTTGAGCCTTGGTGTGCTCCGGGGCTACGAGTTATGGGTGTCCTCAGTGAGGCGCATCACCTATAAGCAAGAGTACACGGAATATTGATTTACTCAAGCATGAACTTTGGATAGGGTTCGGAATGGGCCATTTCTGGCCCCCATTTGGTGACCCTCGTCACATTCTTGCTGCATCTAGTGTACGATCGTCCCTAACCCTAGTCCAGTGTACGTACGTACGTATCTTTAGGTTTTTTCGAGAGGCATGAAATGACCAGCGAGAACCATGCACCTCCGACCCATGATGGAGGCATTCCCAGAGGAGGCCAGAACCTCGAAATCCGCAATGCACGTGAGGCGTCTGTCCGGCCTTCACCAAGGCGCACCCGCCGGTACGACCCTCAACGCAAGCAGCGGATCGTTGAAGCTGCGCTTCTCGTCGTGGCAGAGACCGGAGTCGCCGGAACGAGCCTTCGCAGGATTGCCGCGCAAGCGGATGTTCCGCTTGGATCCCTCACATATCACTTTGCCGGGATGCAAGACTTGCTTCGCGCGGTATTTCGACAGTTCGTAGACGCTCAACTGGATCGCTTGGACGTTTCCCTTTCCGGCATCTCTGATCCAGACGAGGCCTGCGCAGAACTCGTGGCATTCATTACGGAAGAGTCCCCCAGCGCCTCACTTGCGTTGGCCCTAACACGCGAGTTTCAGGCCCTGGTTCTTCACGACGAGGAATGCCTTCCCCTGGTAACGGAGTGGATCGAGGGGAGTCTGCAGATTCTTGAAAGATGCTTTGATCCAGAGACGGCGCGGATTCTGGAAGTTCTACTTGACGGCCTCGCGTTCCGAAGGGTCGCACTGAAGCAAACCGACTCCCGGTTCCTGGGCGAGGATCTCCTGGCGAAGGCTTCGGCGGCGAATATTGGCAGCGCCCGGAAGCTTCGCCGGAAGCAGGACCTGGACGGTGAGCCGGCGATGCGTAACAAGTAGCCAACTACAGAGCGGGCCAAGAGGCGTCATGGATCACTTCAGAGAGCCAAACCGCTGCTCTTGAACCGGACGAGTGAGGTCCAAGAACGCGACGTCGCCTGCAGCGCGGGGGCCCCATAGGATCACGCCGCCCTCGCCGGAGATTTCCATTTGGAGTGGGGACGGGTCGGTTCGTTGACGTGGCGAGACCTCCACCGTCAGAAAAGTCCCCGTCGGGAGATATTCAACAGGCTGTACCAGGCCCAATTGCTGAATGAGGTTGTCTGTTGAAGATCTGGTCGCTTCCGACAGGAAATCCTTCACCGTCAGCGGCTCTCCCCCAGCATCAGAGATGAAATGGCCGCCCTGTCCATGTCACTTAGAACAGGGCTCTGCATCGGCCACACTCCTAGCCCCACTACCCGCCAAAGCTTTGATCGACTTTATAAAAGTAAATATACCTACGATTAGAATTTTTCATAAGAACTACCTATAGTTGGCTCCAGTCGTTTCGTACTGTTCGACGATCACAAGTTCTCCTGTAGGCGACGCATGCTGCAGCCAATGAAAGGACGCAAAGTGTCTCAGCTCAACATCCACTCCCAGCGTTCGTTTCGCAGGTCACGTGACGGAAGCGTCCACGTAATCTTCCACGACCCGTTCGCCAAGGACGGGGGCAGCGTTAAGGACTACCAGCGCCCGGCTACCCCATTGAAGGGACGGCAGAAACGGGTACAGGCGTCCCCCGCACGACGACGCCGATCGCGCCAGGACTCCCTGGACCAGGTTGCACTGGCATTGAAAACATTGGCCGCTGAACGAAGCAGGCAGCAGCGCGGACCATTGTCCTAACGGCTCAAGGCGTGGTCGGCCCGTCCGAGAAAAGTAGCCCGGGGCCCAGCGGTTCGGGGGATGCTTTGATAGCTACTCCCCCGTCGAGCAGCTTGCTCACCGCGTCCATGACAAGAATTCGATCGTAGTCCTGCGGCTCAAAAGCCCTGTGGATGGAAAGGCCTTCAACCAAAGCATCCAGTTGCCGGGCGACCTCCGGGTCAAAGTGTCTTTCAAACGCGGTTCTACTTCGTATCATCCAGTCATGAGTAAGGTGGCGGAACGCCGGCTTACGGGCGGCCAACGTGTACAGCTCCAATGTGAGAACGAGCCCATTCCGGTCACCGTAGGTATCCTCAAGGATCATCTCAACGACAGCTTCCTTGACCTCTTCCCCTGAAGTCGCCTCATCCATGCGTCGCTCGAATCTGTCACTGATCCTCGTAGCGAAGAGGGTCAGCGCTTCGTGCAGGAGTTCGTCCATTCCGGAGAAGTGGTATGTCATGGAACCCAACGGGACGTCGGCGAGGGCGGCAACCTTCCTGTGCGATGTTCCGGCGACACCTTCGGATGCGATCAGATCGAGGGTTGCCTCAATAATCCTGTCCCGGCGTTCGGGGTCAAATCTACGAACCATGGTCAACACCCTCCTCCACTGCTTTAACTGGACGTGCCGGTGCGCCCATGGCCACAACGCCCGCCGGAATGTCCTTGGTCACGACAGAGCCTGCGCCAATGACACTGTCATCACCGATGGATACGCCCGGGAGGACGATGACCCCGCCACCCAGCCACACGTTGTCGCCAATGGTGATTGGCTTTGCGGCTTCAAGTTTGTCCCGGCGCGGACCTGCTTCGACGGGGTGAGTAGGCGTCAACAGTTGAACATTTGGACCGATCTGACAGTTCCTGCCGATACGGATCGGCGCCACGTCCAGCGCGGTGAGGTTGTAATTGATAAACGTTCCATCACCTATGCTGATGTTCGAACCGTAGTCCACAAAGATTGGGGCCCGGACATGAACCTCATCGCCTACGAAGCCCAACAACTGCCGCAGTACCTCCTGCGCCTTGTCGACGTCCTCGAGGAAAACCGCATGAAACTTGCCGGCCAAGGAGATCGCTGCCTGCTGAAGCGCCGAAATTTGCGGATCGTCCGAGATATAGAGATCACCGGCGACCATGCGTTGATGGTTCGTTCGCGGATCACCCAAGAAGTAGTCGTGAGCCATATGTACAACTGTACTAAAGGGCCCTATGCGTCACATCAGGCGGGCGCGAGTTCCTGGTAAGGGAAAGCCAAACACCCAACGTCCGGGCCCACCATCCGGTTCCGGTTTCAGCCTCCGGCGCACAAGCGCACGACGGCGGACGGTCACCCAGTAGACTTGGCCACACTATGGATGACCCTCCTTCACATATGCCCAGGCCCCTCTGCCCCCTGACCGGATTGCCGGTCCTCACGGGAGAGGGGCGCCCGAATGTATGAATGGATCATGCTCGGCATAGGCCTTGTCCTCACTGTCGGCACAGGATTCTTCGTCGCTTCCGAGTTTGCGCTGGTCAATCTTGACCGCACCGAGCTCGAAGCCCGCCAAGCCCGCGGCGAAAAGCGGCTGGGGCCAACAATCAATGCCCTGAAAATCACGTCGACGCACCTCTCCGGTGCCCAGCTCGGCATCACTTTGACCACGCTGCTCACCGGCTACACCTTTGAACCTGCCATCAGCAGCATGCTCCGTGGCCCGCTCCAGTCCGCCGGATTACCGGACGCGTTCATTCCGGGCGTTGGTGCTGTGGTCGGCATCTTCATTGCCACGGTGTTCTCCATGGTGATCGGTGAACTGGTTCCCAAGAACTTCGCCCTGGCCCTGCCACTGGCCACCGCCAAGGTTGTTGTTCCATTCCAGGCCCTGTTCACCACCGTGTTCAAGCCCGTGATCCTGCTCTTCAACAACACCGCCAACCGGATCATCCGCTCCTTCGGTATTGAACCGAAGGAAGAGCTGTCCGGGGCCCGGTCCGCGGAAGAACTGACCTCGTTGGTGCGTCGCTCAGCGCTGGAAGGTGTCCTCGACCAGGACCATGCCGAACTGCTGGACAGGACGCTCCGCTTTTCGGAGCACACAGCCGGCGATGTCATGACACCGCGTGTCCGCATGGTTGCAGTAGACGCCGATGACACGGCGGGCGAAATCGTGGCTTTGGCCACCGCCACGGGCTTCTCCAGGTTCCCTGTGATCGGTCGGGACCGTGACGACGTGTTGGGTGTCCTTCACGTCAAGCACGCCTTCGCCGTGGCATTGGATCAGCGCGAAGCCGTGACCGCCACGGAATTGATGACCGAACCGCTGTATGTTCCCGAGTCCAAGGACGTCGATGCCCTGCTGGTGCTTCTCCGGAAGCAGGGCCTGCAGGTGGCAATCGTCTCCGACGAACACGGTGGAACAGCCGGCATCGTCACCCTTGAGGACCTCGTGGAGGAAATCGTGGGCGAACTTGAGGACGAACACGATCGTGCCAGGGCCGGGGTGGTCCGCGTTGGCCGCTCCATCACCTTCGACGCGTCCCTGCGCCCGGACGAATTGCTGGACCGGACCGGCATCGTTGTGCCCGAAGGCGAGGAATACGACACTGTGGCCGGATTCATGTCCGACCAGCTGGACCGCGTTCCGGAGCTCGGCGACGAAGTGGCCATCTCCGATGGCGTGCTCCGCGTGGAGAGGGTAGCCGGTCCGCAGTTGGGACGCGTCCGCTTCACACCGGACCCCGAAGCGGAAACCACCAGCACCCACGACCAGATCATCGACAAGATTTCCGAGGAGCTTGGCCATGAGTGAGTACCTTCCCGGCATCATCTGGCTGGTGATCCTCCTTGTGGTCAATGCGTTCTTCGTCGGCGCTGAGTTCGCTGTGATCTCAGCCCGCCGTTCGCAGATCGAGCCCAAGGCCGAGGCTGGCAGCAAGGCCGCTAAGACGACGCTGTGGGCCATGGAGCATGCCACCCTGATGCTGGCAACCAGCCAGCTGGGCATCACGGTGTGTTCCTTGGTGATCCTGAACGTGTCCGAACCGGCCATCCACCATCTCCTCGAAATCCCGCTGGGCCTGACCTCGCTTCCGGCGGAGGCCATCGGCATCATCGCGTTTGCGGTGGCGCTCCTGTTGGTGACCTTCCTGCACGTTGTGGTGGGTGAAATGGTCCCCAAGAACATTTCGTTCTCCGTGCCCACGCGGGCAGCGCTGATCCTGGCACCACCGCTGGTCATGGTCGCCAAGGTTTTCAAGCCGGTGATCTGGACCCTGAACGGCATTGCCAACTCGATCCTTCGGCTGTTCCGTGTTGAACCGAAGGACGAGGCAACCAGCGCGTACACCCTGGACGAAGTAGCCAACATTGTTGAGCAGTCCACTCGCGTGGGAACCCTCAATGACACCAGCGGCACCCTGACGGCGGCTTTCGAGTTCACGTCAAAAACGGTCGGTGATGTGGAAGTGCCCATTGCCAACATGGTGCTTCTGCCGGCGACCTCCTCGCCGGCGGACATCCAGCGAACAGTGGCGGAACACGGCTACTCCCGGTACATCCTCACGGATGCCAACGGTGAACCGTCCGGTTACCTCCACCTGAAGGACGTCATGGACCTGACCACGCCGGAGAAGTTCAACCGGCCCGTCCCGGAGAAACGGATCCGTCGCCTGGCTTCTGCCTACGTTGGCAGCGAACTCGAAGATGCCCTGGCTTCCATGCGCCGGAGCGGGGCCCACATAGCCCGCGTCTTCAACGCGGAGGGAATCACCACGGGGATGCTGTTCCTGGAGGACATCATCGAAGAACTCGTGGGCGAAGTTCAGGACGCCACCAGCGCCTGACAACGCAGCAAGGCCCCGCGTGTCCAGTAAAGGACCACGGGGCCTTGCTTTCTTTAACCGGTTTGGCTGGCGTCAGCCGGCCAAGTCATCCGATTACGACTCAGTCAGGTCCACCACGACCGATCCTGCGTTGGTCTTCACTGACTCGATGCCCTTTTTGGCAGCTGCTTTGGTGGTATAGGACTCACCGGTGGCGATGACCTCCCCGTTGGCGGCCTTGAGCCGGAAACGGAATCCCCCTGAGCTGTCTTTGTAAATTTCGAACTTACCTGCCATTGCCGTGCTCCTCCTTGTAGCTGCCGGTCTGGGGCCGGCCTATCAGGGAACTGCTCAACGAGGTCATCGTAGCGCCCTCACCCCGTCCGCTCACTGAAACGCCGCGCATTCACGATGCGTTAACTTCCCGGCGCTACCGTCTGGCCATGACTGCTCTTGGTTCCCATCTCCCCGGCTTCTCCGTTCTGGACGTTGAACTCGTCGGCGAACCCGACGCCCTGATCGTTGGACCGGCGTCCCGGATTTTCGAAGACGGCGAAACGCCGGGCAGCCACTGACCCAAAACGCCCGACGGCGGCACTAACCACCGCGTTGTGGGGCCCGCTTTGCGCCCCAAGACCGCCCCAAAGCACGTAAAGCGGGCCACACAACGTGATTGGCGCTACGACACCAGCGCGCGGTACCTTGCCCGGCGCGTCCGAAGTCCAGGGGCACCCGCCTCCCGAGTCTCGCCCGCACGGGTCAGGCTTTGAAGTTCGACGGCGATCACGTCACCCAGGCGCCGACAGAACGCACCGGGTTCCATGGCGGCATCGGGCAGTTCCTCCACCACCACGTCCACCACTCCCCTGGCCGCGAGCGCCGCTGCCGTGATGCCTTGGCTCTCCGCGAGCGCCGGAGCCTGGGACGTGGTCCTGTGGACGATTGCCGAGGCACCCTCGGGCGGCAGCGGGGCAAGCCACGCGTGCTGGGCTGCGATGGTGCGGTCCGCGGGCAAGAGGGCCAACGCTCCCCCGCCGGTACCTTGGCCCAGGAGCACGGACAGGGTGGGGGTGCCCAAGCCGAGGAGGTCGTACAGGGAACGGGCGATCTCGGCGGCCAGCCCTCCTTCTTCGGCTTCCTTGGACAACGCTGCGCCCGGAGTGTCAATGACGGTCACCAAGGGCAACCCAAGTTCCTCGGCCAGACGCATCCCACGCCGGGCGTCGCGCAGGGACGCGGGTCCCATGGCGTTCCCGGACGCATGCCCCACCACCACGCAAGGGTTGGGCCCAAAGCGGGCGAGGGCCACCAGCATGCCGTGTTCCTTGGCCCCGTCGCCCGCGCCGCGCAGGAGCACCACGTTGCCCGCTGCCTCACGCAGGAGCTCCTCGGTGGAGGGCCTCAAAGGGTTCCGCGAACGCAGGACGGAATCCCAGGCGTCGGCGGAACAGGCGTCGGCGGAATCGGGCTCCGGGGCAGGCCGGGAAGGAACCGTCCCTTGGGCACCGGGAGCGTGCAGCAGGTCCAGGACCCGGCCAAAGTAGTCGCCGAGCCCTTCCGGCGGCACCACTGCATCCACGAGTCCGCGATCGAACAGGTTCTCGGCGAGCTGGACACCTGCAGGGAATTCTTCGCCGTGGAGGGCCGAATAAACCCGTGGTCCCAGGAATCCCAACAAAGCGCCGGGTTCGGCGGCGGTCACATGGCCCAGCGAACCCCACGATGCCATGACGCCCCCGGTGGTTGGATGCCGCAGGTACACGAGGTAGGGAAGACCGGCGGTGCGGTGCGCTTGGACCGCCGCGACGATCTCCACCATGGCCAGGAATGCGCTGGTTCCCTCCTGCATGCGGGTCCCCCCGGAGGCAGGCATGGCCACGAGTGGCAGGCCCAGTTCGGTGGCGCGTTCGACGGCGGCTACCAGCCTTTGCGCCGCATCCCGCCCGATGGAACCGGCCAGGAAGGCGAAATCGGAAACCACGACGGCGACGCGATGGTTCCGTATCCGGCCCTCGCCGGTGAGGACGGACTCGTCGCTGCCGGACTTTTCCACGGCGGCGTCCAGATCGGCGGCGTACCCCGCGGGGACCGATGGGAAGCCGGCCGCCCCGCGAACCGGACGGTCCCACGAAAGGAAGGTCCCGGCGTCGAGCGTTACGTCCAGCAGGTCCCGGGCGGCGAGCCGACGGCGGGTGGCGGTGTCAGTCATTCAGGACTCCTCCCCTGAGTCGAGCCATGACCGGATGCCCTCGCTGTGCTGGTTGAGGAGTGGCGGTGCGGTGTGGACCCGCTTGGTGGATTCCGTTCCGGCCGCGTTGTCGAAGAAGCGCAGCGGCGGGCCAGGCAGGGTGACCGGTCCCAGGAGCGGATGGTCGACGTCAACCAACAGGCCTTGGGAAGCCACTTGCGGCCACTCGTAGACCTCTTTCAAGGAGCGCACCTTTCCGGCGGGTATGCCGGCGGAAGCGAGCTTGGCGAGGAGCGGTTCGGCGTCGTACTCCGCGAAGACTCCTTCCACGATCTCGATGACCCGGGCGCGGTTCCGCACCCGCTCCGCGTTGGTGGCGAGGCCTTCGGTCGCTGGATCGAGGCCGAAGGCAGACGTGAACGCCGTCCACAGCTTTTCGCTGCCCACGCTGATCTGCACGGTCCCGTTCCGGCATCGGAAGAGCCCGTACGGCGCGATGGAGGGGTGGTGGTTGCCCTGTGCCTCGGGCGACTCCCCTGCAACGGTGACCTTGGTTCCCTGGAAGGCATGCACCCCCACGAGTGACGCGAGCAGCGAGGTCCGCACCACTTGTCCCTGGCCCGTGCGTTCGCGTTCCAGCAGCGCGGACACCACTCCGTACGCGCCATACATCCCGGACAGGAGGTCCGCGATGGGAACACCCACGCGCTGGGGGTCGTCGGGACCGGAACCCGTGAGCGACATGAGCCCCGCCTCGCCCTGGAGGATCTGGTCGTAGCCGCTGCGGTGCGATTCGGGGCCATCGTGGCCGAAGCCGGTAATGGACAGGATGACCAGCCGCGGGTTGATGGCGTGCATGGCCTCGGTGCTGAAGCCCAGCCGTTCCAGCACGCCCGGCCGGAAGTTTTCCACCACCACGTCTGCCCGTTCCAGCAGTTGCCGGAGGACGGTCCGGCCGTCCTCGCTCTTGAGGTCCAGGGCGAGGGATTCCTTGTTGCGGTTGCAAGAGAGGAAGTACGTGGCCTGCTGCTGCTCCTCTGGGCCAACGAACGGAGGACCCCACCCGCGGGTGTCGTCTCCCGTGCCAGGGTTTTCGATCTTGATCACCCTCGCTCCAAGATCTCCCATCATCATGGCGGCGTGTGGACCCGCGAGCGCCCGGCTGAGATCCACCACCAGCCTGCCGGAAAGCGGACCGGCGGCGTCCCGAAGGACGGGTGTTGTTTCGGTCAGTGTCGAAGTCATGACAGGTTCCTTGAAAAGTCAGTTGCCCAGCCGGGACAGCAGGACGGCGACGGCGGCAGAGACTCCGCCGGCCAGCGTGCCTTCCAGCTCGGGGGCGAAGAAAGGCGAATGGTTCACGGGGACAGGTCCCTGACCGTCGAAGGCCGCGGCGGGAGTGCCGCCGAACATCCAGAACACGGACGGCACGCCAATGGCCGTCCCCAGGTGACCGAAGTCTTCGCTGCCCATCATGGGCGGAGTGACCTCCACTGACTCAGCCCCCAGCGCACCGCGCAGCGCTTCCAGAACGGAAGGAACGGCATCGGGATCGTTGTAGCACTGCGGGAAGCGGTACAGCTCCTCGATCTCCGGCTTGGGCGCCCCCGAGGCTGCTGCCTCGGCTTCGATGATCCGGCGGACGGCGGCCAGCACCTGGCCGCGGACGTCCTCATCGAAGGTGCGGATATTGAGCGTGAACTCGGCCGAGGCGGGAATGATGTTCTCCTTCAGTCCCGCATGGAAGGTTCCCACGGTGACGACGGCGGACTTCCGGGGGTCGAGCTCGCGGCTCACGATGGTTTGCAACCGGGTGACCATGTGGGCTGCCATGACGATGGGATCGATGGAATCCTGTGGCTGCGAGCCGTGCGACTGCTGTCCCTGGACGGTGACCCTGAGCGAATCGGCCATCGCCGCCACCGGGCCGCTCGAGATGGATACCGTGCCTACGGGCCGGGGCATGACGTGCTGCCCGAACACCACCTCCGGACGTGGAGCCTTGTCCCACAGCCCGTCGTCGAGCATGGCCAGCGCACCGGCCGCCGTTTCCTCGCCGGGCTGGAAGATCAGCACCAAGGTCCCGCTCCACGCGTCCCGGTTGCCAGCAAGGATTTCCGCGGCTCCCAGCAGGCTGGCCACGTGGGTGTCGTGGCCGCAACCGTGCATCACCGGAACCTCGGAACCATCCAGCATCCCCTTGTCCGTGCTGGCGTAGTCCAAGCCGGTGGCTTCCTCGATGGGCAGCCCGTCGGTATCCGCACGGAACGCGACCACCGGGCCATCCCCGCTGCGGAGGACACCCACCACTCCTGTGCCGCCGCAGCGGAAATGCTCAATGCCCAGGCCATCCAGTTGTTCCTCGATGACGGCGGCCGTGGCGTGCTCCTGCATGGACAGCTCAGGGTGTTCGTGCAGCCGGCGGTACAGCGCGTGAAGGGCTGCGGTCTGATCGGTATCGAGTTCGAGGGCGGTGGCGGTTTGGGTCATTGTTCTCTTCTTTCTGCTGCGTGCTGTGGTTGTGGGTACCGCGGACGGCTGCTACTCGATGTGGATAGGTTTGGCAGCTGCCACCTGCTTCCCCCGGAAGAACCAGGCCAGCAGGATGGTCCCGAGCACGGCGACGGCGGTGGACACCATCGCGAGCGACGGCACCAGCGGCAGCACGACGAGCACGACGACGGCGGAGACCAGGAGCGCGAACACCGTGGTGCGGGGCTGCTTCATGGAGACGATGGCCTGGACCAGTACGGCGCCCAGGACGGTCGGCAGGACATAGAGGCGAGTGACGGTCAGGACCGACGGCGGAATGACGCTGATGAGCCAGCTGCCCAGGAGGCCCACGAAGATGGCGAGCGAGACGAGGTGGACCACTGCGGCTCCGCAGATGGCAACGACGGCGGCGAGTTCGGCCCGCTTGGTGCCCGGCTTGGCGCCGATGTTGGTTTGGGCAATGAGGGCCGCCGGGAGGAGCTTGTTGGAGATATTGCCGATCATGAAGGCCTGGTACATGGCGGCCGGACCGAGGATTGGGAAGTAGGTGAGCGGCTCAACGATCCAGATGATGCCGAAGGTTGCGGCCACTGCGGCAAAGGCGAGCCAGAGTTGGGCGGGAGCAATGTCCAGTCCGCCGGCAAAGACCAGATACAACGGACCGGCCACGGAAATCACCAGGCCGGCGATCATGGTGATCTGGCCCCAGCGGGACGTGGTGCGGTTGAAGTCCGCCATGGCGCTGGTGGTACTTGGCGTGGCAACGGCAGAAGTTGTGGAAGTCATGGGGTTGTTCCTTTTCTTGTGCTGGAGCTGATGGGTGTGGGCTCAGGCGCCCGCGGCCAGGAAGGCCGCGCCGAGGCCAATGACGATCGAAAAGCCGAGTCCCCACTCACGGAGCCAGCTCTTGTCGAGCTTCTTGGCCAGCAGGAGGCAAAGGCCCATGACCGCAGCTGAGACAACGAAGGAAAGGACGTGGATGGCGGACTTCGGAAGCTCGGTCAGACCCAGGCAGGAGAACGCGCCGATCAGTGCCGCGGCCGGAACGATGGCCATGGCTGCGGGGTTCACGGAGCGGATCTTGGCGTCGCCCTTGCGGAGCAGCGGGGTAAGGATCAAAGTGGCGAGCATCCACATGGCACCACCGATACTCATGGCAAAGAAAGCCACTGCGAAGACGCTTTGCGTGTAGCTGGCATCGCCGAGCTTGGCACCCATTGAGCCCGCGGCAATGCCTGCTGCCGAGACGTCGTAGGCGGCCGAACCGATGAGGCCGATCCTCGAGAGCACCGCAGGAGCGCCGAAGAGGCCCAGGAGCGCGACGGCAACCAGGGAAACGGCCAGCGAGGGTCCGATGGCCGAGACAGCTCCGGAGCGGAAGGACGTCTTGATATCCTCCGTGCTCATCTCCACCGAGGGCGCTGCGCGGCGGGCGGCTTTCATGAAAATGAGGGACTGGATGATGATGACGCCAAAAACGCCGGCGACGCAGATCCACAGGACGGGGTTGTTGGCGATGGCGAGGATGTCGCTTGGATTGTTGACGGCCAGGGGTTGGTGCATGGGGAACCTCCGGTTGAAAGGCCCTCTGCAGGTCCACGTCCGGACCACATTGTGCGGCGCTGCTGCAGCAAGGGCGAATTCGGGTCCGTCGACCGAATCGGCCAGCGGGTTAGCTACACCTTCTGCTATGAGCCGGATCACACACAATAGATGACGGAATCGGCCACTCGAATGGCCGAAACAGTCAAAGCAACACTCTGCCGATGCACACACTTCCGCCACCGCGTGTGACTCGGCACACTTTTCAGCAAGCGAATATCCAGCAAAGGAGCACCATGCCCAGCACCATTGGCGAGCTGTCCGCCGTCGAACTCACCGCCGCCATCCGCACCAAGCAGATCTCGGCGCGGGAGGCCCTTGCCGAGCACCTCCAGCGGATCGAGGACATCAACCCTGTCATCAACGCCGTGGTGACGCTGGACCCCGAAGGCGCCCAGTCACTGGCTCGCCAAGCCGACCAACTGACGGCAGCCGGCGGCGCACTCCCGCCGCTCCACGGCCTGCCCATGACGCATAAGGACACCAACAACACCGCCGGGATGCGAACCACCCAGGGCTCACTCGCCCTGCGCGACTTCGTGCCCGACGCCGACGACCTCATCATTGCGCGGCTCAAGGCGGCCGGCGTGGTCACCACCGGCAAGTCCAACGTCCCCGAATTCGGCGCCGGATCGCACACATTCAACGACCTTTTCGGAACCACCACGAATCCCTATGCGCCAACCCTGAGCGCCGGAGGCAGCAGCGGCGGAGTTGCCGCCGTCGTTGCTTCCCGCATCCAAGCACTGGGCGACGGCAGCGACATGGGCGGTTCGCTCCGCATCCCGGCGTCCTTCTGCAACGTGGTTGGCTTCCGGCCGTCGACGGCGGTGATCCCCATGCCGTCGGATGTGAACGCCTACGCCTGGCTGGGCAGGACAGGGCCGATGGCCCGGACCGTGGAAGACATCGCGTTGTTCATGTCCGTCACGGCTGGTCCGGATGCAAGGGTTCCGCACCGGGCCGGCCTGGACCCGGATATCTTCCGCTCAAGCCTGGAGACGGACCTGCGTGGCGTGCGGATTGGCTGGTCGCGGGACTTCGGCATTGGCGTGCCTGTGGAACCCGAAATCGTGGAGCATCTGGAACGGCAACTGTCCGTGTTTGAGGATTTGGGCGCCATCGTGGAAGAAGCCACGCCCGACTTCAGCGAAGCGGATCTGGTCTTTGGCAACACCCGGGCCATGGACTTCGCCGCCGGCCTGGGCCCGGTCCTGGAGCGCTCGGGCGATGTGATCAAGCCGGAAGTCCACTGGAACGTCAACAAGGGCCTCGCGTTGACCGCACGGGACCTGATCGAGACCGCGGCGGCCCGTACCCGCTTGGAACGGAGTGTCCAGGAATTCTTTGGCCGCTACGATCTCTTCGCCAGCCCCTGCGCTCAGGTGCTCCCCTTTGATGCGAGCCTGAGGTACCCAGCCTCCGTGGCCGGCGTGGCCTCCGAGACCTACCTCGACTGGATGCGCTCGGCCTGCGTGCTTTCCGCTACGGGACTTCCCGTATTGAGTGTCCCTGCCGGCTTCAGCTCCGCCGGCCTGCCCATCGGACTGCAGCTGGCCAGCAACCACTACACGGACATGCAGTTGCTCCGCTGGGGCCGGGCGTTCGAGCAGCAGACGGGGTACGCCGCCGTCGCACCGTCCGTCGCCGCGGCGCTCTCTACCGTGTCCGCATGAACCGGCCGCCGCGCTTGTGTGCGTCCAGCAGGATGGAGACATCGACGCCGGCTGCATACTGCGCCCAGTCGGAGGCCGTGATGAAGCGGTAGAGCGAGGACATGTCCCCTACCGTGACGTCGGCAATGACCTGGTAGTCACCCGCGATCGCGGCGGCATAACGGACCACAGGGAGTTCAGCCAGGCTCTTCCCGAGTTGCTCAACGTGCTGCGGCGCTGCCCGGATCCACAGGAGCGCCTCAACAGCGAGCCCAAAAGCGGCAGGCTCGATCACGGCCCTCAGTTGGACTTGGTTGTTGGCCAGCAGCCACTCGCTGCGGCGCCGGGCCGTCGCCTCGGAAACCCCCACGCGGCGGCCCAGCGCCTCGAAGCTCATCCGGCCATCGGCACAAAGGGCCTCCACCAGCTCGGTGTCCTGGCGGTTCAGCTCCTTCTGCGCCTCCAGGATTCCGGCGTCCGTGGTGAGGCTGGACCGGAGTGCCTCCACGCGGTCGGCGCTCAGGATCTCTGGACGCCAACCCCGGATGGTGCGGAAATAGCGGAGCACCGGGTAGCTCGTGGAGTCGCGGAGCCCAATGGTGGAAGGGAGCTCGTCGGTGAGGACGTCGCCCATCTGATCGGGTTCCGTGAGGATTTCCGCGACGCAGTCTCCTGTGCCGGTGGTGGTGTAAACGAATGTGGTGTCACCACGTTGGGCCAGCGCCCTCGCCGCCGCCCGGACGGTCCCGGGAGTGCAGCGCATCTCCACAAGGACCGCCGCGGGACGGGGACGAACCCCGACGACGGCCACGGCACCGGACTCCAGCAGCTGCGACCCACGCCGCGCGACCGTCCGCTCCGCCTCGCCCAGGACGGCGGCCATCTTGCGCCACGGGCAGCGCGGATCGAGTTGCAGGGCGGCTACGATCTGCCGCTCCAACGCGTCAAACAACACCAAGGCGCTCCGTTCGCTGCGTGACCCGGCTTCTTTGGATAATGCGGGTGGGTCTCAGGACAGAATATAAGTGCAACGCAGAGCTTCGAACCACGCGGCGAGCCGATGCCGCCGGAAGCGGTTGGCCACCGCCCCTGCCGGTCAGGAGAGGCTGCGCCCCGGGGAGAGTGAACCTGCCTACTGTATTGGTCGCGCGCGGCTGTGGGTGAGCGTGCGGAGCCAGGAATGCGCACTGGGGGTCTTGCTATGCCAGCAAGACGTAACGATGGTTGTCGCGAGGCAGATCACGGGATTGGAAGCAGCTGCAAGAACTCCCGCCCACGCGCGGATTAGGGGTTTTCGCAGGTCAGACGCCGGTTTCCATCCATGCCGGCACGTGTTGGCGTCGCCGGAGCCGGGCGCGAGCAGCGCCGGCAATAAAGGTCTTCTGCATCTAATGCAGGTTTCAGGCCGGATGCTTGCTGCCTTTTCAAACCGACGGTTTTGCTAACTGGGGGCTTCGCCCCACCAGGGTTCCGTCACCTGTATGTGGACGCCATCGCACACCTCTGTACGTAGCTGGAGCAGCAGCTCGACGCCTTGGGCCAGCCACCCCGCATCGCCAGAGCCGTCAAGTGGAAGCTTGTCCTCTGCGTAGGCCGAGTTCCACAACCGGACTCGGGCCGCCAATCCCGGAGAGATAGCAAGCGAGTCCAGCTCAACGTGCTGGCCATCATCGTTCCACAGCGGTCCGCGGCCGTAGTCGGGCCAGAACTCCAATCGCGTCATGATTCGAGTATGTCCTGACGAGCGAACCCAACGCGTATCAACCAAGCAATTTCGCGACTCCCGGCTCGTGAATACCCGCGTATGCCAGTTCGATCCATTCGCAACGATACGAGAGAATCGTGCATTAAACGATGGGGCTACTGTTATGGCGTAGTCTCTACCCCGGCGGCGACGGTCGGCCTCCGCGTCCCGGATCACGAGCGGAACGCCGTCTGAAGTGCTTCGAGTTCGCCTTGATACCAGATGAGTCTTTGTTGCAAGTGTTTCCTATCCTCGGCGCCTGCTGCTGGCTCCTCTGCCAGGATCTGGGAAATCGGCCGGATTACTGCAGAGAGCAGGACATTGCCAGAGGCTTCGAGAAGGACGTTTCGGAAAGTACAGTCGGCGGTCCTGAACTGGTCAATGTCATTGGTCTCGTAGGCATGTCGCATGTCCCGAACGGCCGCCTGTAGGTTTTCGAGGTCTCCTTGAGTGATTCGCCGTGTCGCCAGGCTGCAAGCGCCTGTCTCGATGATGCGCTGAAGGTCGGCAAGGTGAGCAACCGCTATTTCGTCAAGCATGTCGGCTGATTTGGCGCGCAGGATGGCGTAAAGCGAGTTCCAGCGTGCAGTAGGCCTGACGAAGGTTGCTCGACCGCGGTGGATGCTCAAGATTGCCTGCGCTTCCAGCGTCTTTACCGCTTCGCGCACCGTGATACGACTGGCTCCGTACTGGGCTGACAGGTCAACTTCTCCGGGGATTGGCATCCCGGGCGGGAACTCGCCATCGACAATTCTGGTCAGAATCCTGGCGGCGATCTCCGCTGCGAGTGACCTACGGGCCATTGGCTGCCATCTCCAACATCAGGCTGCCAAGCATTAACTTACCCAGGACGGGCGTGTGTTCGGCAGGCTGCGACCGAACAGGCCATCCGCGTTAGGGCTATGTTGAGAGGGCACATAGTGCAGGGTGCAGCACCCCTGGAGGGGTGTCATTGGGAGTTGGCTGCTGCAGCTATCACTTCGTCAGAAGCTTCGATCCGGAAGCCGCAGGTTGCATCGCCGCGTGTCTTCAGTGTCTCCCAGCGGACTACTGTGCCGGGCAAGTATGTGTTGTAAAGAGTCGTATGAAGCTCGACATCGTATAGATAACCGAACTTTTGCCCCTCAGCCCCGAACTGGCTCCATGCCGAAGCGTAGGGGCACCACGTGCACTCCTGTTTCCAAGTGTTTGGCGTCAGCGTGCTTTCCTGCTTCCACGTCCACACTGATACTAGGGGTCCGTCCCAGTTGTCCATCTCGGTCTTGATGTTCAGCGGCAGTCCGCGTTTGAGATGATCGGCACGGAGAGCCTCACCCCGCTCCCGCCCGATGGACCTTACAGCGCTGCGGACGCTCATCTCACCTGAGGCGTCATAGGCTTTGAAAATCGAGCGAGCGAGGAAGAAATACAGGGCGCCGTTGTGGATGGCCGATTGCCGGATGAGCTCTATGGCGCGGACCGGGTGGTCGAATGTCGTGTCTGATTCTCCGAGCGAATCGGCCGCTTGTTCGACAGCTTCACCCTCAAAGGTAATGGTCCAGGGTTCTTCAACCGAGCGGCTCGGGCCGACATTCAGAGCACCAAATTCCTCCGAGACGCCCTGCAAGGTCCATTCCCAGAAATCGAACAGCCACTCCCCCTGGCCGTACTGCTCGAAGTACTGCAGCTCTGGTGGCGTAGACATGGTTACGGAGACGTTGTTTACACCTTCGCTGACACGGAATCCGGCATCGCCGCTGAACATCAGAAAGTCGGCACATTCCCAGTTTTCCAGCCAAGAACTCGCGGTATCTCCGGCAATCACAACAGCTGACTGTGTCCTGTTGGTCATGGCCCGCCAGCGACCGTACTCGACCAAACCTGACTTGATCGCAGCAGTCGCATCCTGGCCTAGTTCCCGCTCGGCAGTCTCACGCAGGTTGCGGTAAAACACCGACTGCTTGTGGTAAACGTCCTTGAGCGTTTCCAGCAGCCCAGGCTTGCCGAAATCTTCGTTGAATCCCATGTCGTCATTCCAAATCGGCTAGGCGGGTCGTGGTCGTCGTTTGTTCCATTCCAAGGTCGATCAAAAGGGGCAGCGGTCATGTTGCTCCTCTAGATGTGCCTAATGAATAAGCAGCCAACCAGTACAGAAACTAGAATACTAGCTGGAATACACTAAGCAAAGCCTTCGTGCCGGGGATGTATAACCACCCGTCAAGTGCCTCTACCTGAAGCTTCCTGGCTTGGGAGACGGTCAGGACGCCGAAGCGGTTTTGACGTTCAATGATTCAAGAACAGTTTTCAATGTCTCGGGGCCGCCGACGTTCCCGGGCACCACCACATAGAGCAGTTCCCTGCCAGCGCGATCCATCAGCTGCCACACTGAGATGCCCGGAAGGATTTGGCCAAGTACCAAGGCGGAGGTGGCACCTATGCCATGGCGCGCAGTTTCTGCCGATGTGATCCCGCCTTTGGCTACGACTACGGCAACGCTGGGAAGGAGTGAACGGACAGCTGTCGTCAAGGCGCTCATGATGTTTTCGCCGTGGGCGAGTGTGTTGTGCTGTGCCGAGCGTGTGCGTTCGGTGGCCACCATTACGACGGGTTTGCCGTCGAAGGTCAAACGCGCGCGGTCGGCGGCTTCGAGGCCGGCCGTCAGCGGCGCGTCGAGCGCCGCAGCAGTGTCCACGACGGCGGGATGCCCCCAGGAATCTGCGAGGGGACGCAGTTGTGCGCTGGCTCCCTGGGTGTGGGAACCGCAGACAACCAGGACGCGCACGGGGTGACCCACGAGTGGAGCTCGCAACAAGTGGCGGCTTGGAACGCCGGCCAACTCAGCAGCCAGAGGAGCCGCTGAACGAACCACTACCTGACGGTTCGTCACGGAGTTTACCGCTGCTGCGATCGCGGCGATGTCTCTTGAGTCGACGGCGTCAGGGATGATCACAGCACCTGCAGGGGCTTCGGTGAGAATCTGGGCGAGTTCGCCGTTATGGACCTGTCCGGCTGTTACCGAGATAGCGGAACGCGAGGATTTTTCCGCGACGTACTCGGCAAGGACTCCTGTTGTGAATGGGAAGACGGGGTCTTGGGCGTATTCGCTCTCGTGCGCCGGGATTTCTCTGTCTTCGATGCGGACATAGTGGACGCCATCACGCGTTGTTCGTCCCCCATCGGGAAACGAAGGGGCGAAGAGAATTACGCCCTCGTTGCCGAGAAACACCTCGGTTTCAGGAAAGACATGACCCCGGAGTTGGAGTCTCCCCTCAGAACGAATCGCACCTCTTCATTAAGCTGTCTTGCGGCGGCTTCGCCATCGCTCTTGATCTTGCGGGCAAGAGCAACGGCATCCTCTTCGCTGAGAGCGCGACTATTCGTCTGGACGTAGACCGAGGAAGCTTCCCTCAGGGCAGCCGTCAGGAGATCAGGATTGCTGTCGAAGAGAACGGTCACGGCTGTCGCAGACTGGGTCCCGGTGGGGTCATCGTCGAGAACGATGGTTTTCATGTTTTTTCCTTCATAAGCCGCCGGGCAACATTTCAATCAGCACAGACGTTCGGTCGGGCCGATCACGTGCTCCGGGCGTTCTAATCCTGGAGCACGCGAACGATGCTGCCGCTTAGTTGATGGGTGTTGGTGGTTGCTCGCCGCCGAGGACGGCGAGGGTGTTGGTGGCTGCGAGGACGGCCATGGCGGTTCGGGTTTCGACGGTCGCTGAGCCGAGGTGGGGGACGAGGGTGACGTTTTCGAGTTCGAGGAGCCAGGGGTGGACCTTGGGTTCGTTCTCGAAGACGTCCAGTCCTGCGCCGGCGATCTGGTTTTCGCGCAGGGCCGTGGCGAGGGCTGCTTCGTCGATGATGGGTCCGCGTGCGGTGTTGACCAGGTACGCGGTGTCCTTCATGGCGGCGAGCTGCTCGGGACCGATGAGGTGGTGGGTGTTCGGTCCGTACGGGCAGTGCAGGGAGACGACGTCGGAGATGGCGAGCAGTTCGTCGAGTTCCACCCGGCGGGCGCCGAGTTCGGCGGCGATGGCGGGGTCGATTTCGCTGCGGGATTGGTAGACGATCTCCATGCCGAAGGCCTTGGCGCGGCGTGCGGTGGCCTGGCCGATGCCGCCCATGCCGACGACGCCGAGGGTCTTGCCTTGCAGGCTGGAGCCGAGCAGGAAGAACATGCCCCATTTCCACGGTTGGCCGGCGCGGATGAGCCTCTCGCCTTCGCCGAGGCGGCGGGTGGCCATGAGGATGAGCCCGAAGGCGATGTCCGCGGTGGCTTCGGTGAGCACACCGGGGGTGTTGGTGGCGGTGATTCCGCGTTCGGTGCAGGCCGAGACGTCGATGTTGTCGTAGCCGACGGCGACGTTGGAGACGACCTTCAGTTGCGGGCCTGCGGCGTCGAGCAATTCGGCGTCGACGCGTTCGGTGAGGAGGCTGACGATCGCGTCGGCCCCTGCCACGCGGCGGAGGAGTTCTTCGCGGCTGATGGACCCCTCACCTTCCCAGGCGAGGACGTCGTGGTTGGCGCGGAGGTTTTCGAGGGCGGCTTCGGG